>JBIIGE010000025.1:0-23218 GCA_044236555.1 Aquirufa sp. | reverse complement strand
AAAAAGTCAAGGAAGTGCGCGCTAAAATTGCGGACAAAAAGGATTTGTATAATGCCAATATGCTATTATCTGAACACCCAATCGAAAAATAACCATGAAAAAACTACTTCATATTAGTCTGACAGTCGTGTTTATTTTGTTGGCATTTGTGCCAAGTTTTTCACGTGAACCTGATCCTATAAAGGCGAAGAAGCCCTTGGTGGTTTTTGTTTGTGGTGACCATGAATACTCAGGCGAAAGTACACTTCCCTTATTAGCGGCGGTTTTAGAAAAAGAATATGGCTTTCGGACGAAGGTATTAAAATCGTTTCCGGATCAAAATGCGGAGCGAGACATCCCGGGTTTAGAAATTTTAGCAGAGGCAGATTTAGCCGTATTTTTCCTTCGCTGGCGCTTACTTCCTGCAGATCAAGTGGCTCACATAGAGGCCTACTTACAATCTGGAAAGCCGATCATGGGATTTAGGACTAGCACACATGCGTTTAATTATCCGAAAACAGATCCATTAGTTGCTTATAATGGTTTTGCTGAAAGAGCCTTTGGAGCACCTCCAGGATGGGGTGGACCTTCCCAGCATACCCATTATGGCCACAACGCTAGTACCGATGCCATGGTCATTGCAGACAAAGCAAAGCACCCAATTTTAACGGGGGTAGACCCTACATTTCATGTTAGGTCATGGTTGTACCGCGTTTTACCTGATTACCCAGCCAAAGGAACCGAGTGGCTTGTAATGGGCAAAGCGGTGAATCCCGATAAGAAAGCCGAAGATCAACCCATCGCTTGGACTTGGGAAAATCAATACAAAGGGCGCGTGTTTTTTACCACCATGGGCCATCCGGAGGATTTTTCAGTTGAATCTTTTCAACGACTTGTGGTCAATGCTGTCCATTGGGAATTAGGTCTTAAAGTCCCACAGAAATGGGCAGGAAAATTAGATATAAATGTTCCTTACAGAGGAATGGTCAATTCAAAATAGTGATACAATGAAATACCCGATTGCAATGAATACGCTGGTCTATGGACCGGACATGAATGAATCCATTATCCAACATTTAGCCTACATAAAAGAAGTAGGTTATGAAGGCGTTGAGGTACCCATTTTTGTGGTAGACCAGGATTATTGGAAACCTTGGAAAGCGGAAATAGACCGCCTGGGATTAACCGTTTTCACGGTTACTTTTTTAGGAGCGGACATGAACACCATTTCTTCAGATCCTGCCGTGCGTCAAAAAGGGGTAGATTTTCTTAAAAAAGCCGTTGATATTACCGCATACCTGGGCGCGTCTTATCTTTCTGGTCCTTTTCATTCTGCATTAGCTGTGTTTTCAGGTGCGGCACCGACTCAGCAAGAATTAGATTGGTCGAAGGAAAGTATGTTAGCCGTTGCGGAACATGCCAAAGAAAAAAATGTGATTTTGGGATTGGAGTATTTAAATCGATTTGAAAATTATGTGGTGAGTTCCGCAGACCAACTATACAGTTTGGTGAAAGCGATTAATCATCCGAATGTGAAGATCATGTTTGATACCTTTCATGCGCACATTGAAGAATTCAATACAGGGGAAGCCATGGTCCGTATTGCGGATGAGGTGGCGCATATTCAATTGTCTGAAAGTACTCGGGCTACCTTAGGGGAGGGTCAAGTGCATTGGGATAACGTGTTTTCACATCTGGAGAAAATGAATTACAAAGGCTGGTTAGTCGTAGAGGCATTCACTCCTTTATTGCCTGCTGCGTGTATTTGGCGTAAGAAGTATACCACAGAGGCTGAATTAATCTTAAAAAGTTACCAACATATTCAAAAGTATTTAGGTAAGTAAACCATAAAAAAGAGGCTTCATTTCTGAAGCCTCTTTTTTATTCCACCTTTATTCTTTATTCTCTATGCTTTAAATCTATTCTCTCTACTCTCCTCTCTCTAATCTAAAACCGACACCGTCGGTTTTGTTGTATTATATAGTTCATACCAATCCTGGTGATCCATCTCAATCTCAAAAGCATCCACGATATTTTGAATACGGTTCTGTTCTAAAGTTCCGATTAAAGGCAAGGCCCCTAATTTGATTAGCCAAGCCACAGCTACAGATTCGATATTGCTATCATATTTTGTGGCCATCTCGTTTAATTTCTTGCGCAATTTCAAGGCTTGCTCGTCTGTACCATGTTCGATGCGACCACCTGCTAAAGGCGATACCGCTAAGGGGCGCATGTATTTTTGCTTGATGTAATCCACGATTCCGTTATCTAATGCGCTCGTGTTTAACAAGTTCAAGTCGATGTGGTTCGAAACGATCGGGATGTTTAGGAAGGAAACTAACAATTGGTGTTGATAAACCGAGAAGTTCGATACACCGATGTTTTTCACCTTTCCAGAGCTCTTTAATTTTTCCAAAGCCAAAGCCGTCGTTTCAATATCTGACAGGGGATCCAATTGGTCTAACAAAAACACATCCAAATAATCCGTTTGCAAGTTGCGTAACGAGTTTTCTACAGAAGCCGTGATGTGGGCTGCTGATGTATTTACGTGTGCTACACGGATGTCCGGTCTTGCAGGGGATGGGATGTTAACTCCACATTTGGAGAACAAAACAATATCAGATCGTTGGATGGATTTTTTCGCCAAAAGCTCACCAAAAGTCTTCTCCGCCGTATATTCCCCATAGCGATCCGAGTGATCAAAGGTGTTGATGCCCTTTTCTAAACAGAAATGTACGATTTCGTCCATCTTTTTGTCTTCTTTCTCCCAACGCCAAAAGCCATAGATGGCTGGTGAAACTTTAGGACCGGCGTCACTTAAGTATACTTTGTTCATGAGAGAATAATTTTAGATGCGGCAAATAAATCGTCCACTAAATGTGTGGCTTTAGTTTCTGTTCCTGCTGGCGATAGACGAATCGTACGTAAGCCTGCGCGTGTTCCTGCCGTAATATCTCGTTCGTGGTCACCCACCATCCAAGAGGCATCTAGATTGACGTCGTATTTCGCAGCAGCTTTTTCGATCAATAAGGATCCGGGTTTGCGGGTCAGCGAGTGGCTGTCAAAATTTTCGTGGTAAGGGCAAAAATAGATATCATCTAATTTCACCCCCGTTCCCTCTTGAATCGCATCGTGGATTAAATACACATCTTCGCGTGTATAAACGCCTTTTGCGATACCACTTTGGTTCGTAATGACAATTAATAAATACCCTGCGTCCTTTAAAGCTTGTAAGCCTTCTTTCACGCCAGGTGGGATCACAAAATGTCCTAAATGGTACACGTAATCAACGCGATCCACATTTAGAACGCCATCGCGATCTAAAAAAATGCACTTATTCATTCAATACAATTTAGGCAAATAAAGCAGCTAAGCGGCTCCAAGGAATACGGCTTAAAATCAAAACAAGACCTAGGCCGTTTAATAACCACATGTTTTTGAATTTAGCAGCATCGGTAATGGCTTTCTTGTTTTTGGCATTCACAATCGTCGCTAAAACAATCGCAATGATGTTAACCGTCACGTGTTCCACTAAAATCAAGCGAGTTGCTGGATCTTTCATCGCTGCGCCAAAATCAGCGAAAGCAGCTGTCGTCACCGGGCTAAGCGCAAGATAAAGCACTAAACCGATTAACAATTGCGTGTGCAAAGAGATCATGTAGAACAAGCCTACTTTACGATCAGATTCCGTAAATACTTTGCCTGTTAAACCTTTGTAAATAGATAAAATTCCTAGTGCTAACACGACTAGAAACAAGATCGAGTGAATGGTAACGAATGTTGAATACATAAGAGTGTGTTTAATTTTAGCAAAGATACGAAAAGACGTCGTAACGTGACCTTTGTTACGTTTAATCGTCTAATTTTCTTTACCTTTGGGCATATTTTAGCCGATTCTATGTCAAATCCCAGCAAGTTAATGGCCATAGTGAATGCGCGTTGTCCGCATTGCCACGAAGGTCGTCTGTTTCAATACAAGTGGTGGAATGTATTCAATTTTGCTCAAATGCATGAACATTGTCCCTCGTGTGATGTTCGGTATGAAGTGGAGCCGGGATTTTTCTATGGAGCTATGTATATCTCGTATGCCTTTTCTGTGGGAATCATGTTAGTAGGGGGAATTTTAGTCTTTAATTTCCTGAATGATCCTCCTGCAATGGGCTATGTAGTGCCTATCACGACGGTTTCACTCCTGTTAGTTCCGTTTAATTTTAGGACGGCTCGTGTATTATTTATACATTGGTTCTCTGGATTTAATTACGACCCAAGCGCTGCTGCTAAGCATGAAAATTCTTGATTATTACATTTTAAAGAAATTTCTGAAGACCTACGTTTTCGCCGTTTTCATCATCGTTTTAATTGTGATGGTGATTGACTACACGGAGAAGATCGATGATTTCATACGCAAAGAAGCTCCTGTAAAGGAAATCTTCTTTGATTATTACCTCAATTTCATTCCTTATTGGGCGTCCTATATTAGTCCGCTAATGGTCTTTATTGCGACGGTTTTCTTTACGGCGAACCTCGCCGCAAAGACGGAAATCATTGCGATTCTGAGCTCAGGTGTTAGTTTCACCCGCTTGATGCGACCCTACATCATCGGTTCAGGAATCCTAGCGGTTGGTACTTTTTTCATGATCGGTTGGGTGGTGCCCAATGCGAACAAGGTTCGTGTTCCCTTTGAGCATAAATACATTAATAATACCTACTATTTTGACAAGCGTGACGTACATATTAAGATAGGTCCAGAAACTTATGCGTATTTGGAAACCTACGATAATACTACGAATACGGGCTATCGCTTCAGTTTAGAGCGTATCGTGGGGACAGAAATCAAAGAAAAATTGATGTCGGATCGCATCACTTGGGACTCGACTTCGAAGAAATGGGCCATCCATGATTACCGCATCAGAACGGTGGGTTCTACTTCTTTGAAATTTGGGAAGTTGATCGATACGACGCTTAATTTATTTCCCAAAGACTTCGAGAATAAGCACTTATTACACGAAACCTTTACGCTTCCAGAACTGAATAGTCACATTGATTTAGTTCAATCGCGTGGAGCGGATGGAATTGAGGTCTTCCAAATCGAAAAATACCTTCGTTTCGCCAATCCTTTTTCTGTGATGATTTTGACGATTATCGGTTTCTTAGTTTCGGCTAGAAAAGCACGTGGCGGAGTCGGTTTTCAGATTGCGTTGGGGTTTAGTTTGGCCTTCATTTATATTCTCTTTTTCATGATGAGCAAGGGGATCGCAGAAGGCGGCGGGATGCCTCCGTTATTAGCGGTTTGGTTGCCTAACATCGTTTTCTCTGCCGTAGGTATGGGACTTTATTATACCATTCCGCGCTAAAAGATGAGACAGGCTCCTCGGCTTCTCGACTACTTCAAAATTCATTTTATCGTGATTTTGTACGCATTTACCGCTATTTTGGGTAACGCTACGAATGCGAATGCGCTAACGGTTGTCTTTTTTCGCTGCGTCATAGCAGCGGCTGGCTTAGGGCTGATTTTAGCCGCATCGAAACAATCCTTTCGGGTTCCTGCCTCTGTTCTTAAAATCTGGCTGTTAAATGGGGCCTTTGTTGCCTTGCACTGGCTCTTATTTTTTGGTGCAGCCAAAGTTTCTACCGTCGCCATGTGCCTCGCCGGTCTTTCTACCCAGACATTTTGGACCTCTATTTTAGAGCCCATCGCAAAGAAAAAATCCATTGCGAAGATCGAAGTCTTTCTCGGAATCCTAGTTGTCATTGCCTTGGGTATCATTTTCTCCGTAGAATCGGGTCAATGGATTGGCTTGCTGATGGGCATTGGAGCTGGATTTTTTGGTGCACTTTTTTCTGTAATTAATGGTAACTATACCCACACCCACGACCCTAAACTGATCACGGTTTATGAGATGGTAGCGGCCGGATTTATCACTGGCGCAGTTTGGTTATCAGGATTGGTAGGAGGCTCGCCGGGCTTTGTTCCCATCGGCCTCGATTGGCTCTGGATTGGCATTTTAGCCGTGGTTTGCACCGTTTACGCCTACACCGAAACTATCCATTTGTACAAAGTATTCTCTGTCTTTTCGATCAATCTCGTGATCACACTCGAACCCGTATACGGTATTCTGTTGGCGGTCTTTATTTTTGGCCAAAAAGAAGTCATGCAACCCGCCTTCTACTGGGGCACCAGCTTGCTGGTGCTGACGGTGATGGTGCATCCATTTTTGTCGCGGCGCGAAAAAAATAGTAGCTAGTCGTCAGTGGTCAGTCGTCAGTAAATTAAAAATAGTATTCATATACCATTCACCATTTACCACTTACCATTTCTCCTCTCTCCTCTCTTATCTCCTCTCTAATCCGAATCAGGATAGCCGGGTAGATTTACCCAAATTTTTCTTTTATATTTAGTCGTTCTTGTGATCTGCGGACTCTTTTCCTCCGGACTGTCTACTGAATGTTGAAATCTTTTAAACTATGAAAAAATATAACGTTGCGATTGTCGGACTTGGTTTCGGTGCTGAGTTCATTCCTATTTATTTGAAGCATCCGCTGGCAAACATGTATGCGATTTGCCAAAGAAATGAAGACAAACTCAACTCAATCGGTGATGCTTATGGGATCGAGACGCGCTACACGGATTTTGAGAAGCTAATCCAAGACCCCCAGGTGGATGTCGTTCACATCAATTCTCCTATTCACTTACATGCGGAGCAAACGCTGAAAGCTTTGAATGCTGGGAAACATGTGGCTTGTACAGTGCCGATGGCGACGACCGTGGAAGAATGCAAGGCAATCGTGGAGGCGAGTAAGCGTATGGGCAAGAAATACATGATGATGGAGACGGTGGTGTATGCGCGCGAGTTCTTGTACATCAAAGAATTATATGAAAAAGGGGAGCTGGGCAAGATTCAATTCTTGAAGGCATCCCATCAACAAGATATGGATGGCTGGCCGGATTATTGGCCAGGATTGCCTCCGATGCACTACGCGACTCACTGCGTAGGTCCAGTAGCTGGCTTATTGCGTCTGGAAGCGGAATACGTTTCTTGCTTTGGATCGGGAACGATCCGCGAGGAATTGATTCAGCATTATAATTCGCCATTTGCGGTAGAATCAGCGCACATTAAGTTCCGTGATTCGGATTTGAGCGCGATGGTTTACCGTTCACTTTTCGATGTGGCACGTCAATACCGCGAGAGTTTTGAGGTCTATGGATCGAAGAAATCGGTCGAATGGCCTTTAATTGAGGGCGAAGAATTAGTGGTGCATACGGCGAAAAAACCGGAGCCTGAAATTCCATCCAAGGTGCCTACACCAGATTTCGCCCATTATTTACCGGAAGAAATCCAACGCTTCACAACGAAAGGCGTGTATGATGAGGACGAAAACACCCACCTTTCGTTTACACAAGGTGGAGGTCACGGAGGATCCCACCCACATTTGGTGAATGAATTCTTGCAGGCTTTGGCCGCAGATCGCGATCCATTCCCGAATGCGCCGCAATCCGCGAACTGGACTTCGGTGGGGATTTTAGCTCACGAATCAGCACTACAAGGCGGAAAAATTATTGAAATACCTAAATTCTAGACGATGCGTTTTCTCTTATTTGCTGCGGCACTCTTGTTTCAATTCTCGGTTTCTGCCGCACCTGGCAGACGTTTGGAATTATTGTTTTTAGGTGATAAAGGCCACCATAAGCCATTTGACCGCTATCCTGCGCTGCAATCCGCGGTGGGAATCAAGGGGATGAATATCACCTACACGGAATCCTTGAAGGATCTGAACGAGGCGTATTTGAATAAATTCGATGCCTTGATCATCTATGCGAACCACGATTCGATTGCCGCACCACAGGAAAAAGCGCTCTTGAATTATGTGGCTTCGGGTCACGGTTTAGTGGCTATTCACTGTGCGTCGTTCAACTTCCGGAATTCAAAAGAATTTGTGAAGATGGTGGGCGGTCAGTTCTGGCGTCACGGGATGGATTCGATTCGGGTGAAAAACGAGGCGAACACCTACGTGAAGATCAAGACGGTTGATGAGACCTATTTGCACAGCCAGTTGCAGCCGGATAACCAGATTTGGCAATCACGAATTCTAGGACCTGAACAATCGAAAGACAAACCGGGTGCGACTACTGAACCTTACACCTGGACAAGAACCTATGGAAAAGGAAACGTATTCTATACGGCTTATGGTCACGACGAACGTACTTGGGAGACTGAGGGTTTTCAAGATCTAGTGACGCAAGGTATTTTACATGCGGTAGGAGCAGAAAAAAGAGCTTTATTGACGGCATTGAATATTCCGGTGTTGAAATACCGCGAGGCTAAGTTGCCTAATTACGAGAAACGTGAGGGCGCTCAGTTGCAGCAATTGCCTTTAAGTCCGGAAGAATCGGTGAAGTTTATTCAAGTTCCTGTTGACTTTAATTTGCAGGTTTTTGCCTCAGAACCGAACGTGATGCACCCGATTGCAATGGCTTGGGATGAGCGCGGACGTTTGTATGTGTTGATTACGAAAGACTATCCAAACGAGCGAAAAGAAACCGGCGGTAGCGATTATATCTTATTGTGTGAAGACACGAATAACGATGGTAAAGCTGATAAGTTCACAAAATGGGCCGATGGCTTGAGCATTCCTACGGGAATGGTCTTCGCGAATGGCGGCTTGATTATTTCACAAGCACCGCACATGATCCTGTTGAAAGATACGAATGGGGATGATGTAGCGGATGAGAAGAAGATTTTGTTCACCGGTTTTGGGACAGGGGATACACATGCGGGTCCTTCGAATTTGCACTATGGATTCGATAACTGGATCTGGGGTAGTGTAGGTTATTCAGGTTATAAGGGCAAAGTGGGGGCGGATTCGCTTCAATTTGCGCAGGCATTCTTCCGCTTTAAACCAGATGGTTCGAAGATGGAGCACATGACGACGACCTCGAATAATACCTGGGGTTTTGACTTCAACGAGGCAGGTGATGTGTTTGGATCAACTGCGAATAACGCGCACGGTTGGTATATGGCTATTCCGCACCGCAATATTTGGCATGCGCCTATGACTTTGAATGGGTCTAAAAATACGGATACGCACAAGGACATGCGGACGATTACGAAGAAAGTACGTCAGGTCGATGTTTTTGGTGGATTTACTGCTGCAGCTGGACATAATTTCTATTCTGCGCGCTCATTTCCGAAAGAATATTGGAACCAGATTGCTTTCGTTTCAGAACCTACGGGCCACGTGATTCACCAGAATCGCCAAGTGCCAACAGGCTCTGATTTCAACGACAAAGAAGCCTTCAACTTCCTTGCAGGAGCTGACGAATGGGTTTCCCCTGTGTTTGCGCAGGTAGGTCCGGATGGAGCTGTTTGGGTGGCGGACTGGTATTCGTATATCATCCAGCACAACCCGACGCCACAAGGTTTCAAGAATGGGGGAGGTAACGCATATGACACGGATTTACGTGATTTTACACACGGCCGTATTTACCGTGTGGGCTATAATAAGGCGCCAGCATACACGCCAGTTTCTTTGAAAACGCCAGCGGAATGTGTGGCGGCTTTGAGCAATTCGAACTTGTTTTGGCGTTTACAAGCGCAGCGTTTATTAGTGGAGCGCGGAAATAAAGACGTGGTTCCGGCTTTAGTAGCACTTTTAGGTTCTGCCAAAACCGATGAAATCGGTCTCGCTCCCGGAGCCATCCACGCCCTCAGAACTTTAGAAGGTTTAGGCGTTTTACCGATGGACGCTTTAGCTCGTGCCATGAAACATTCATCTGCTGCAGTGCGTAAGCAGGCGGTGCAGGTATTGCCTCGTACGGCAGCGTCAGCGAAATTGATTTTGGACCAAAAAATGCTGAATGACAAAGATTCCCTAGTCGTTTTACATTCTATCTTAGCCTTGATCGAAAGCCCTTCATCGCCAGCGGTAGAAGCGGCGATGGCACGTAAAATCGCAGCCTCTCAAAAAACCACAGACCGCTGGATCCCAGATGCTTTAACAGCTTATGTAATGGCAGGTGGTCCTGCGCGTCGTGCCGCATTCATCGCAAAACAAGGTGCTCAATCAGGTGCCGTGGTAGCGGAAAAATTAGCAAAAGAGGCAAAAAATCCATCGACAACTGGCACTGAATCAGGCCTAGACTTAGTCGTAGAAGAGGTACAGATCAAAGGCGGAAACTTCCGTTTACGTGAAGGCGCTAGTTTCGTGATCCGCGTAAAAAACAGAGGAGACAAAGCCTTGCCAAAAGGCACCCCACTTCCTTTAACCGTCAAAATTGAAGGCATGGGCCGTCGTACAGATTTGGAATCTTATACGTTCACAGACGGTGCGGCTCCTGGCGAAACGGTTTCTGTCGTAAAGAATAATAACGGTCCTTGGACAGGTAACCTAGGTTGGACTGCTGACGAAGCGGGTAATTATGTAATGGAAATCAACCTAGATACGAAAGCTGTTTTAGGCGAATCTAACCGCAATAACAATACGTTCAGACAACCGATCGTGGTCTCATTGCCAGCTGACTTAGGTTCTTATATCGTAGAGAAATCGTTCCGAGGCATGACCTCAGATGACTCCGCAAACGACATTGTTGCTTTATTGCGCTCGATCAAACAAGTGGCTAGCCCTACCATGGGAGCAGCCTTGAAAGGTGCTTCAGCTACCTGGAATGCGAAACGCGCAGCAGAATTATCCGCTGAAAGTGTGGACTTCTTGAAAGGTTTAGGCAAGCAGTTACGTCCGCAAGATGTGGAGGCGTATGAGCGTTTAGCGGGACTTTGGAAAGTAGAAATACCTTCAGCTGAAGCGAAAGGAGTTGTCGTGAAAAGAACGATTATGACAATCAAAGAAGCGATGAAATACAGCCCGGCTGAATTCACCGTACCTGCAGGTGCAACAGTCGAATTGATCTTCGAAAACGTCGATGCGATGCAGCATAACTGGGTTTTAGGCGCTTTAGGCAGCCAAGAAAAAATCGGTTTAGCGGCAGACAAAATGATCACGGCGGCGGATGGTGCTGCGAAAAACTACATCCCTGCGATGCCAGAAGTGTTAGCTTATACTCCATTAGTGGAATCAGATGGCCGCGTGAAAGTGGTCTTCAAGGCACCAAGTGTTCCAGGTAATTATCCATTCTTGTGTACGTTCCCAGGGCACTGGAGGATTATGAATGGCATTATGAAAGTTGAATAATGCAGCTTCGCTAGATTAGAGATAATAGAGTAGAGAGTATAGAGTAGATTAGAGAGTATAGATTTTAGAGTAGAGATGGGAGATTATAAAGTATAGATTTGGGATGTTTTTAAATATCTCTGCTCTTTACTCTATAATCTCTTATCTGTTTTATAGCTTTGCGCTATGAAATTCTCAATTAGCCACACGGATCCTAGCTCGAAGGCGCGCGCAGGGGAAATAACGACAGATCACGGGACGATTCAAACACCCATTTTTATGCCTGTGGGCACTGCGGGAACTGTGAAAGGTGTTCATATTTCAGAATTAGCAGACCCTATTAAAGCCCAAATCATTCTCGGTAACACCTACCACCTGTACTTGCGTCCGGGTTTAGAGGTGATCGAAAAGGCGGGGGGATTACACAAATTCAATGGCTGGCAGGGACCTATTTTGACTGATTCGGGAGGATATCAAGTGTATTCTTTGGCAGGAACCGGACGAAAAATTCAGGAGGAAGGAGTCAAATTCAAATCGCATATCGATGGCAGTATTCACTATTTCACGCCGGAGGGGGTGATGGATATTCAGCGCACGATCGGGGCGGATATTATCATGGCTTTTGACGAATGCACGCCTTATCCGTGTACGTATGAATATGCGCGTAAATCGATGGATATGACGCATCGCTGGCTGGACCGTTGTATCAAGCGTTTTGACGAAACAGATCCTAAATACGGCTATAACCAGACCTTATTTCCGATTGTACAGGGTAGTGTCTACCCCGATTTGCGTAAGGTTTCGGCAGAATATATTGCCTCTAAAGGAGCTTTCGGCAACGCCATCGGTGGTCTGTCTGTGGGCGAGCCGGTAGAAGATATGTATGCGATGGCGGATGAGGTGACGGATATTTTACCTAAAGACAAGCCACGCTACCTCATGGGAGTGGGGACGCCGGCGAATATTTTGGAAGGAATAGCACTCGGAATTGATATGTTCGATTGTGTAATGCCTACGCGAAATGCGCGTAATGGAATGATTTTTACGACGCAGGGAATTATAAATATCAAGAATAAGAAATGGGAGTCGGACTTTTCGGTTATCGATCCGCATTTTGTGAATGACGTTCATGGTCAATACACTAAATCCTACCTGCGTCACCTAGTACGTTGTGAAGAAATGTTAGGCGCAATGATTGCGAGTGTGTGTAACCTACGCTTCTATCTTTGGATGGTGGGTGAAGCACGCAAGGAAATTCAAGCGGGAACTTTTACGGCTTGGAAGAACCGAATGATCCCGCAGTTTATGCACCGCTTGTAATAAGGATTGCGCGCGCGGCGAATTATCAAGGAATAGGCAATACCTTACTTTCTTTGAAAGAAGACAAAATCACCATCGTCGAAGTGGCAGCCACTTCTTCGATTTCATTGATTTTTTCGAGCATTAATTTCTGGTAGGTCGAAATATCTTTCGAAATTATTTTTAACATAAAGTCGCCAGAACCGGTCACGTGGTGGCACTCGATTACCTCTGGAATTTGGTTCACTTGTTTCACAAAGGACTCGGTCACTTGCTTCTTGTGGCCAGTTAAAGTCACGGTTACAAATGTACTTACCCCTAAGCCTACTTTTTCTCTATCCACCTGAGCGTGATAGCTTTGGATAATTCCCAAAGTCTCTAATTTCTTCACACGCTCTAAAGTAGGTGCAGGCGAGAGTCCAATTTCTTTGGATAATTGGGCGTTTGTGATCTTCGCATTTTGCTGAAGAATCTCCAGTAATTTATGGTCTGTTAGGTCGAGTTTATTGATGCTCATATATTTTTCGAAAGTATAAATTTAGAGAATATTTTCACTAAAATTTTATTTCTTCTTGCATAATTCAATGGGAGGGCTTATTTTTGCATCCACAAAACGCGAAAGTAGCTCAGCTGGTAGAGCGCGACCTTGCCAAGGTCGAGGTCGCGGGTTCGAACCCCGTCTTTCGCTCAAAACGAAAAAGCACCGCTGGTGCTTTTAGTTTTACTAGGACGCTTGGGTGGTGGAACTGGTAGACACGCGGGACTTAAAATCCCGTGAGCCGTAACGCTCGTGTGGGTTCGATTCCCATCCCAAGTACAATTCAAGCGTCTAAAAAAGCCTTCCTTCGGGAAGGCTTTTTTGTTTTATGCAACTCCCCCTTGTACTCTGCAAAATCCTACTACCTTTGTGCTCAACAAATTACCATCAATTTATAATCGTATTGCTTCTTAACCACTAATAAGCAATCTGTTCTCTTTAAAGATTGCTTATGAAAAATTATTTCATACTCACAGCGCTGCTGTGTTGTTTCTATTTTGCGCGCGCGCAATCCCCTGTAAAAACGATTAATTTCCAGGCCCATATTGTGGACACTGCTTCGGTTGAATTGCCCGGAAGTGCAGTTAAGGCATCTTTGTACATGAACAAAGAGGTTTGGGTGAAGTTTGGGATCTATGAGGGGAGCACATTGCAGTTCGAAGAGTTGCATAAGACGAAAACGGATGCGTATGGGCTGATTAATTTGGAGATTGGGGGTGGGGAGAATACGGGTGTCGCGGGGAATTTTACGTCGATTAGTTGGGGAGCCTCTCTCATGAAGTTAACCACGCAGATCAGTTTTAATCAAGGAACCCAATACACAGAGGTCAGCAATCGCGGCCTAAACTATTTGCCCTATGCGCATTTTTCGGGGGAGGCAGGGAAGCTGAGTAGCACTTTAGCGCTGAACCAAGGCGGAACAGGGGCTGTGACAGCTGAGGCTGCGCGCGCGAATTTAGGACTAGATAATTTGGACAACACGGCAGATGTGGACAAGCCGGTGTCTAGCTTGGTTTTGGCCCAAATAAATACCAAAGAATCTCCCCTCAATAAATCCATTTCTATTCTCGCGGACTCCGCGTCTCAGGTAAAATATCCGTCCGTAAAGGCGGTAAAGGACTACGTGGAAATTCATTTAACAAACTTTCTAGTGGAGAATCAGGTGAGCTCAGCAATTTTAGCCTCTAAAGCCACCGCACTAGAAACGGCGCGCACAATTAATGGGGTGCCTTTTGACGGAACGACGAATATTTCTATTCCAATAAGTGCGTCAGCCTTAACAGGAATTATTCCGCTAGCTAAAGGAGGAACAGGGGCGATTACCACCGCTGAGGCAAGAACGAATTTAGGTTTACGTATTGGAGTAGATGTACAGGGGCCATTAGTTGCTGGAATCGATTACCAAGCTCCATTAATTGCAGGGTCTGGAATTAGCTTGACTGAAGATTCACTAGTTGTATCGGGCTTAACGACAGCTAATTTATCATCCACAGCTAGCATTACCAATGGACAATTAGCGAATAGTCGAATCACGTTAGGTTCGACCTCTGCCTCCTTAGGAGGGACGTATACGAATGTGGCTGGGCTGAATTTAGCGAGTCCTATTTTAACAGGAACTCCTACCGCACCCACAGCGGCTTCTTCAGATGATAGTGAGCAAATTGCAACTACGGGCTTTGTTAAGGCCGTGGCAGCAACGTTAGGTATAGGATCTGTAACGAGTGTTTTACCCATTACATTAAACACGACAGGAAACACTTTTTCAACTACGGTGGAAAACGAAGACTCCATGCCCCAACTTTCATTGACTATTCCACTTGCATCAGCTGTCGGAACAACCGCTGGTTTATTAAGTAATAGCGATTATGTTGTTTTTAATACGAAGCAGAATACCTTAGTAGCTGGAACGGATTACCAGATCCCTTTAATTGCTGGGGCTGGAATTAGACTGACAGAAAATACACTGTCTGTAGTGGGCTTAACAACAGCTAACTTATCAGCCACAGCCAGTATCACCACTGGGCAATTAGCGAATAGTCAGATTACTTTAGGTACGACGAACGCGGTATTGGGAGGTACTTACACTAATTTAGTTGGATTAGTATCGGTTACGTCTTCTAATTTCATAGGAGATTTGACTGGGAATGCTACTACGGCTACGACTGCTACTACCGCCGGTTCAGCTTCCTCGGCGATTACAGCTGTGACCGCCACTACTGCCACTACCGCATTAGCAGCTAACACCGCCAGTACCCTCACTACACCCCGAACCATCTTTGGCTACACTTTCGACGGAAGTGCCTCCATCTCCGGAATTTTATCCCCGACCTACGGGGGGACCGGTGTTAATAATGGAAATAAATCGATCACTTTAGGGGGAGATTTAGTGACTTCTGGAAATTATTCCACTACGATGATCACCACAGGCCCTACGACGATTAGCTTGCCCACTTCAGGGACGTTAGCCACTTTAGCTGGAACCGAAACCTTAACGAATAAGACGTTCGTTAACTCAATTTTAATTGGTAATGTAACGCTAGGGGGTACTAGTTTTCCTACCACGAGTGGAGCTATTGGTCAAATCTTAAGCTTGACCTCTACAGGCGCCGCCTCTTGGACTAGTGTATTTAAAGATGCTTTTGATGAGACGTCATCGAATGGTTCTGCTGGAACAATGTCCTCCACTACACTAGGACAAACGAATTTCACGCTGACTCAGGTTCCTCATCCTTCTTCAAGGCTGAAGATGTATATTAATGGAATTTTGATTAGTCAAAATGCGTATGCGTACAAAACCTCCAGTTCTTTCGCTACAGATGCGACGGTGCCTACCCCTTTTTTGGCCTATATTAATACAAAAAATGGCACTTACTCCATCGCAGTAGGTGATCGCGTTCAATTCGTTTATTCGTACTAGGATGAAGAAGCTAACGATCCTTTTTGCATTCATAGCACTACAATTGAATGCCCAACATAGTAATATATCTTTCATTTTAGAAAGCACGAGTGGTGGAACCTGGTCGCCACTCCTATCTACCTATGACACTGAAACCACCTACACGTTTACCCCGAATGCAAATGATGCCAAAGTAAGCCAGATCGAATTAGACAATTTATTACGGGTTAGAAATAGCCACGTCATCATCAACACGGCCTGTGCATCTTGCACACAAGTAGGACGAATTGACTTGAGTATTGCTTTTAGTACGTATAATCAAAATGGGCCTACTACTAATCGCACGTTTACGATCAATGCTGGATCAGATGTGAGTATAGCTAATGCAATAGCAATGCGAAGTACTAATTCTGCCAATAGAAATCAAGGATCGATGAATTTAGTCATTAATGCCGTGGGTAATATTAACGTTTTGGGAACGATTCTTATGAATAACCCCACCGCAGGCAGCGGGTATCAGAATGTTACTGAAGGTGGATCTGTTACGTTGAATTCTACAGCTGGTTGGGTCAAAGTGAATGAGCCTATTAATTGCAGCGGCACCACTAATTCAACGTTGGGAACTTATTCAGGGAGCGGGGGAGCTATTACAATTAAAGGTGCAACCGGCGTAAGTATTTTAAGTACCTTAACTTCTACGGGTCGTTTGTATAACGAAGGTCCTATAGCAATTCTAGATGGCAATTCTACAGTAACCATAGGAGGGGGAAATGATGGGGTTACGGGAAAGATGTTAGGTGGTGCTTTCACTAAAAGTGGAACAGGGACCCTTTTACTTTCAGGGACGAATAATGGCGTTAGCTCTTCTGAAATTATCGATGGGACTTTGAAGTTAAAGGGGGGCACTGCCTTGCCAAATGGCACATTGTTAACTTTCACCGGGACGAATGCTGTGTTAGATTTGAACGGAGTTTCAGAATCGATTGGAGCGATTGCAAGCGTAAATGGTATTGGTAAAATTACGAGTAGCGTGGGGGGAGCGGTAACGCTAACCATAGGCTTGAGTAATTTGAACACCACCTATACGGGTTTGATTGAGGATGGGCTTGGAGTTTTGTCTTTGGCCAAATTCGGAGAAAAAACCTCCCTAGGAAATGCCACTCACAGTACGGCCAATACGTATACCGGAGTAAGCACCATTCATACAGGGACCCTGGCCATCTATAATGCTGCTTCCTTAGGCAGTGCAAGTGCAGGAACCATCGTTAGTGGATCGGGAAAATTAGCCCTTTATAATAATATTAGCGTAGCTGCAGAGGAGTTAGTCTTAAACAACTCCTATATTTCTCTTTCTAACGAGAGTGGAAAAAATAGCTGGGGAGGCCCCCTTTTTATTTCCCAAAGCACCACTATCAACTGCACGTCTGGAAACTTGAGCCTCACACAATCTGTCACGGGAACGAACGTATCATTAGTGACCACTGGCTTGGGTTCTATGACTATCTCCGGGACTTTGTCCCTAGGAACTGGAGCTCTGACGACAAGTATGCAAGCATTGACTTTAGCTTCTGCGAATGACTATAGTGGAACCACGACAGTTTCAGAGGGTATTTTGACGATTCGAAATAACACTAGTTTAGGTAGTGGCCCTGTTATTGTTCTGGGAAATGCTGGATTAGCCTTACAAGGTGGGATCACGGTTATAAATCCATTGACCCTTAGTGGAATGGGGATGTTAAATACAGGTGCTTTGCGAAGTATAGATGGGAATAATGTGTATGCGAATTCGATAAATTTAACTACAAGTAATGTCAGAATTAATGCAGACCCCTTGAGCCAGCTTACGATTAATGGTGAGTTGAGAGCTAGTGCTCTCGCTTTGTTAGTGGGTGGATCAGGAAATGTGGTTTTAAATGGGGGATTGAGTGGAACAGGGAGTTTAGCCTATACGTGGGGCATCAGTCCTATTGCCTTGAATATAGCTAGCAGCTTAATTAAGGATGGTTCTGGTAAGTTGACATTGAATAATATCAATACCTACTCGGGAGCCACGGTACTTAGTGCAGGGACGATTGAATTAGGAGCGTCAGAAGTAATTGCTAATGCAGCTAACCTCTATTTTAATGGGGGGAAACTAAGTACAGAAGGCTTTTCGGAGACTGTTAGCACGATGTCTATTTTAGCCGAAGGATCTTCAATAGAATTAGGGTCAGGCTCACATGCCATTCGTTTTGGGACAAAAAACACCTGGGATTTCTTTACTTTACGCATTACAGGCTGGCAAGGAACGTCAGGAAGCAGTGGAACCGCTGGTCGAATTTATGTAGACAATAGAGTTGTTTTAGGTCTAACCGAAATAGAACAACTTCGATTCAGTGCCTCGAATGCGATTCAATTAAATACGGGGGAGCTCGTTCCTAATACGACAGTGGCTAGCGGGCATGCTAATCTTATCTTTTCGACAAGACCTACTACTAACGGGACTTGGTCTCCCTCCCTGACAATCGATACTCCTAATTCGACATACATATTCACCCCCACCGGTAATAACGCAAATATTAATGTGTTAGATTTAAATAAGGTAATGGATTATAATACGAGTAATGCAACAATAAATACGGCATGTGTTTCATGTACACAATCAGGTCTAATTAATGTGATTGAAACCATTGAAGCTTGGAATTCATACGGTCCAAGTCGTAACAAGTTTTTAACTTTGAATGGGAACTCAGACGTGAATATTCTAGCTCCTATCAATTTACGTTATCCAAATTTCTTTATGAGTAATAAGGGTTTTTTATCCTTACAAGTGAATACCCCCAGTAATATTTATGTGGATGCAGAAATAAATACGAATATTCCAAATTCGGTTCCATTGAGTTCAGAACTTTCCGATGGGGGAGGAGTATATCTAAATTCAACCGCTAATTCTGTTTACGTGAATGCCGCCATTAATGCTAGTGGCGCTGTCAGCACTTACGCCCCACAATATTCTGGAAGAGGGGGCACCATTTCCATTACTGGGGTAGGCGGTATAACCGTAAATAATACATTGACTTCGCTAGGAAGAACAGGGGGGAATCTGACATTTAGCACCGGGAATAATGTCATTACCTCTGGAAATGGGGTAAATGATGGGATCAAACAAATAATGAAGGGAGGAGATTTTTCTAAATCAGGTACCGGCACATTACAATTAAGTGCCACTAACCAAATGGCTGACTTATTTATTTACAGTGGGACTTTACAGGCCGGGTCTGCTACCTCAATCCCTAGTTCAAGTAATATGTATTTTTCTGGAGGGAATTTTAACGACGGCGGATTAACGGCGACCTATTATGCTTTTCATATTTATGAAAATGCTACCCTAACACTAGGCAATAAGGGTCACAACCTAACCTTTACTACATTAGGAGGATTAACTAACACTAAATTTTTGACTATCGCCATAAGTGATGGATCGGTGGCGGATGTAGCCTTGGATACTTTCGGCGGTTTAGTAGAGACATCCACTTCTTTTGTCAATATTTTTGGTAAAAAACAAACAGTAACAGAAGGAGGAATAGGTAGATTTGGGTCTCTGCAGAGTACAAAAATGGGGTCCACAAGTGCTCCAGTGAGATTTTTTGTAAAACATTTATTTTCGGACTCTCATAGAGCCTTGTTACAATTTTACAATGTGAGTCTAGGTAAATATTACACGGTATCCCAAAAACCGGTAGCTGTTACCAATGGGGAGTTTCTGCCTTTAAAGATGAAATAACTACTTCGACCCGATCAACAAAGCCAATCCAACCACATACAACAGCAACATAATATTCAGCAGCTTATGGGTTTCAGCGGAAGCATTCTTGAATTCTTTCCAAATAAATATCCCCCAAATCGCCGCCACCACCGTCGCTCCCTGGCCTAAGCCATAGGAGACCGCAGCGCCTGCTTTTTCAGAGGCTAAAATAGAAAGTGCCATCCCAACAAACCAGATAGCGCCACCCAATATTCCCACTAAATGGTCATTTATAGAACCCACTAAATAGTGTGCGAGGTTAAGAGGAGCACCGGAGAAAGGTTTTTTCATTTGGAAGGTATTGAAGACTAAAGAACTTAAAAATACCCCCACCGAGAAAACAACCAGCGCCGTATACGGTGTTAATTTGCCCACCTCTGGCGCAGCAAAATTTACGGCCATCGAGGCGGCTACGTATTTGTAGAAGAGGCCCATCAAGCAACCAGCCAGCACAGAAAGGACTAAACCTTTATTCGAAGCAGAAGCAGATGAGATGGATTTATAGGCTCTTGCATTTAAGATGATGGCGATCGCAATCAAGGCAACCCCACCAAAAATCAAGAACGGATTTCCCTGCGGATCGGCTAAATAATTCACTAAAACCCCTAGAACCAAGGCGATGCCAATCCCCACCGGAAAGGCGACTGACATGCCTGCGATTCCGATGGCTGCAACTAATAAAATATTAGCAGCATTGAATAAAACTCCGCCGATGAAGGCGGATTGTAGATTTTCGCCACTTGCCTGGGCATAATCGGCTAAGAACCCTCTGCCTTGTGTACCGCTGGAACCGAGTGTGAAGGCTAGAATCAAAGACGCTAACACAATCCCGATGGCATAATCCCAATAGAATAATTCAAAGCGCCAGCTGGAGGAAGTGAGCTTTTGGGTGTTAGCCCAAGAACCCCAACAAAGCATCGTCACGATGCACAATAAAACAGCAGATGAATAGGTTTCGATAATGAACATGGCGTTTATTTTAGGTTGCCTAAACGGTAATATTTTTCATTCGTAGCCATAAATGGTTTCTCTGCATAGACGATCGCATCGAATAATTTGCAGTCATAGCCTTCGACCTTATTTAACACTTTCAGTTTCACGTGGTGTTTTCCTGTCGCTAATTTATACTTCCACGTAATCTCGTGTCGGCGCGTTGTGAAGGCTACTGGTAGTTTTACCTTTTCAAAAAGTTTTCCGTCTATATAGACCTCTAAGTCAAAGGTGCCTGGATCTAAAGAGGCCCATTTCGCAGTTTCGCCTCTCACCACAAAGCCATTTCCTTCGAAATCGAAGTGGTATTCATCCGTCAAATTTTTTCCAATATTGATTTTTTCTGTAGGGAAAGAGTGATCGAAACTTTGTTCAAATGCTACGGCTTTAGGTGCCGTGTAAGGGATGCTCACGGCATTTTCTGAAACGCTGCCGCCGTTATTTTTGATGTTTTGCAAAGCATGCTTGAAGCCGATTTCATATACGTCGTTTAAAGATGTAGACGTGTATTTGAAGTCAATATCTTCCGCTTCTTTCAATCCTAATTTCCAATAGGCTGGTATTTTGTCATAGCCTATCATCGCCCCTAATATACCTGCGGCAGACGAAGGATTGCAATCCGCATCTTGTCCACATCGGGTAGATATTTCAATGGTTTTGCCAAAATCCCCGTTGCCATACAAAAGCCCTATCACCACATAAGCTGAATTCACGGTCGCATCGATGTTGAAAGGAGCGAAAACGCCGTCTGGACAACCGATGTCGTTTGCCCATTTATTTTGGACTTCTAACCACGTCTTTGTCCAGTCATCCGGGTATTGTTTATGCCACTTGATGACATCTGAGATGCATTTATAGTATTGGCTGTTGGCTGGAATGGTTTTCAAAGCCTCGGTAACAACCTTGTTGATATCGTTATTGATGAATGCTAATGTATAGCAAGCCCCTAAATACACCCCACCATAATAGCCATCGCCGTAGTTCATGATGTGCCCGATTTTATCCGAGATTTTAGACGCGGCATTCGGCATACCTGGGGACATCAACCCCGCAAAATCACATTCGATTTGGTAATCAATACAATCCGCATGTGGATTATTTTCCCAGTATCCAGACGCCGGGGGCATCATTCCGTTCAAGATATTATAACGACCCGCTTGGTTCGCATGCCAAAGCGCATAGCCCGCATTCGCATATGCCTTCGCATGTGATTCGATAGGCGCATTCAATCCCTCTTTCTCAAAAACCTCCACGAAAGTCAAATCCATATACAAATCATCGTACAATCCGGGATTGTTGATCATTGTATTTTTTAGATAGCCATCGTACCAGGGAATAGGATGGTACGAATTGATCATCGTGCCATTATAGCGGAACTCGACAGGTCCACCAAAAGTCACACCGATCGTTTGGCCCGCCCAGCCACCTTTAATTTTATCTTTCAAAACCGCCTTACTCATCGAGATATTTTGAGCTTGAGCAGCTAGTGCGATGAAACAGAAGAGGAATATTTTTTTCATGGTTGTAGGTTTTGATAGAGGTAGTTTTGCATTAGTATTTTAATGAATTCAGCACTTTTAATGGTGGTGCCTACCGTGGCATTAGCTGGCTTATTAGGATCTAATCGAGTGAAGCCTTGATCGTCCACAAAGACGTGCACTTTCTCCGTCGTAAATAATTCTGGATTGGTTTCCATTCCGATGGCTACCGGATCAAAGAGGGTAGGGGTTTCCTGCCCCCACAAGACGTATAAGCCTTGCATTGTACTCGTAAGTGGCGATTGGCGCATCAATAATTTCAGTCGATTTTCTGCAGACAATTTAACCATCGCGGTTACATCTAATCCGGCATAAATGATGTTCGCCCCGGATTGAACGAATGACTTTGCCGCTGGAATATCACAGGTTACGTTCCATTCTGCATTTATTTTTGGGCTGCCATCATAGCCTATTTTGAAGGAGCCAAACATCGCATAAATGGCTTTCGCTTTCTGTAATTCAGTTCCCAGTGGGGCTAAATTAGTGACAGGACCCACAGAGAAAATGATTACTTCTCCAGGGTATTTTTTTAGCTGAGATTGGATGAATTCGGTGGCCTCTAGCGCTTTAGTTTTTACGGGGGGTAATCCTTTAGCTTGGCGGAATTTGTTATTGAACTCTGATCGTTCTTTGGGAACAAACCCTTTAGCCCAATTAAACTGATCCGAGTACCAATTCGCACGCTCTGAACTTTTCGAGGTGTTTTTCCCCACATAAACGGGGATGTGCGTTTGACCTGTAATGGCCAGAAACTTCTGCGCTAAAATGGCTCGATCATCTGTACGTCCATAACAAGTGGTGATTCCCAAAATCTCATAGCGATCTTGTAGCGTCAATAAATAACCCAAGGCATAAGCATCGTCGATATCATCACCTAAGTCACAATCGAAAATTACTTTTTGACGTTGTTGTGCCGTCATTGAAAAACTAATTAGCAAAAAGAGTAGCAGTTTTTTCATAGTTCTTCAAGTCTAGGCATGGAAGCTTGTGCTCCTAATCGAGTAACAGATATACAGGCTGCTTTGCAG
>JBIIGE010000069.1:0-6468 GCA_044236555.1 Aquirufa sp. | reverse complement strand
GATACACATGTACGTAGTAAAAAGAGACGGTCGTCGCGAATCAGTAAAGTTTGACAAAATCACCGCCAGAATTGAAAAGCTGAGTTACAGCTTAGATCCATTTTTTGTTCAGCCTTTAGAGGTTGCAAGAAAGGTGATCACTGGTTTGTTTGATGGTGTTAAAACTACTGAACTTGATAATTTAGCGGCTGAAACAGCTGCCTCTTTAACGACAAAGCACCCAGATTATGCAGTTCTAGCCGCTCGTATCGCGGTTTCTAACTTGCATAAGAACACGTTGAAGTCATTCTCGGCTACGATGAAGCGTTTGTTCACGTACATCGACCCTAAGACAGGTCAAAATGCCGCGCTATTATCCAAAGAGGTGTATGACATCATCAAAAACAACGCTGTTGAATTAGATGAAGCAATCATTTATGACCGCGACTTTGGTTATGATTACTTTGGATTTAAGACCCTAGAGAAATCATATCTATTAAAGCTAGATGGTCAAATCGCTGAACGCCCTCAACACATGTTGATGCGTGTTGCGGTAGGTATCCACAAAGAAGATATCGCAGCTGCAATTGAGACCTATAATTTACTGTCTGAGCGTTGGTTTACTCACGCAACTCCGACTCTATTTAATGCAGGTACTCCGAAGCCTCAATTATCGTCTTGTTTCTTGCTTACGATGCAGGATGATTCAATCGAAGGAATCTACGATACCTTGAAGCAAACAGCGAAGATTTCACAGTCTGCTGGAGGTATTGGTTTAAGCATCCACAACATCCGTGCAACAGGTTCCTACATCAAGGGAACAAACGGTACTTCGAATGGTATTATCCCGATGTTACGTGTATTCAACGATACGGCTCGTTATGTAGATCAAGGCGGTGGAAAGCGTAAAGGTAGCTTCGCTATTTATTTAGAGCCATGGCATGCAGATGTGTTCGAATTCTTAGAATTGAAGAAGAACCACGGTAAAGAAGAAATGCGTGCACGTGATTTGTTCTACGCACTTTGGATTCCAGATTTATTCATGAAACGTGTAGAGAACAACGAAGAGTGGTCTCTATTCTGCCCACATGAGTGCCCAGGTTTAGCAGATACGCACGGTGCAGAGTTCGAAGCATTGTACGAGAAGTACGAATTAGCTGGTAAAGCGCGTACGGTTGTAAAAGCACAAGAATTGTGGTTTAAGGTTCTTGAGTCTCAAACAGAGACTGGGACACCATATATGTTGTTTAAAGACCATGCGAACAACAAATCAAATCAAAAGAACTTAGGTACCATCAAATCTTCGAACTTGTGTACGGAGATTATAGAGTACACAGCGAAAGATGAAGTAGCGGTTTGTAACTTAGCTTCTTTAGCCTTGCCTAAATATGTGAATGCAGACGAGAACGGTGTTTTACGTTTCGATCACAAGAAATTATACGAGGTGACTAAGATTGCGACACGCAACTTGAACAAGATCATCGATGTAAACTACTATCCAGTTAAAGAGGCGGAAAACTCGAACCTACGTCACCGTCCAATCGGTTTAGGGGTTCAAGGTTTAGCGGACGTGTTCATCTTGTTACGTATGCCATTTGAGTCAGCAGAAGCACAACAATTGAACAAAGACATCTTCGAGACAATCTATTTCGCAGCGATGGAAACATCGATGGAATTAGCTAAAGTAGAAGGCCCTTACTCTACTTGGGAAGGTTCTCCTATTTCGAAAGGTGTTTTCCAATTCGATATGTGGAACGTGACTCCATCTTCAGGAAACTGGGATTGGGAAGATCTACGTACGAAAGTAGTAGAAAACGGTGTGCGTAACTCCTTATTAGTTGCTCCTATGCCGACGGCTTCTACTAGCCAAATCCTAGGAAACAACGAGTGTTTCGAGCCATACACTTCTAATATTTACGCTCGTCGTGTATTATCAGGTGAGTTTGCGATTGTGAACAAGCACTTATTGAAAGACTTGATTAAGTTAAACTTGTGGAATGATTCCATGAAGAATAAATTGATCATCGCGAATGGATCGGTTCAAAACATTCCAGAAATTCCTCAAAACTTGAAGGATTTGTACAAGACGGTTTGGGAGATCAAGCAAAAGACAATCCTAGAGATGGCTGCAGATCGTGGAGCATACATTTGCCAGTCTCAAAGTTTAAATATCCACATCCAAGATGTGAACTTCGGTAAATTGACTTCGATGCACTTCCACGCTTGGAAGCTTGGCTTGAAAACAGGTATGTATTATCTACGTACAAAAGCGGCAACGGATGCGATTAAGTTCACGGTGGAGAAACAAGCAGAGCCAGCTATCGAGCAAACGAACTTGGTTAATGAAACGGAGTTAGTGTACTCAGAGGCAGCAGCGAAAGCAGCGGCAGCTAGTTTTGATAACAGTGTTGAACAAAATAAAGCAGATATGACTTGTTCTTTGGATAACCCAGAGGCTTGTGAGGCTTGCGGATCTTGATCCACGCCGTGCTGAAATAAAAAGAAATCACTTGACCTTTTGCGTTGAGTGATTTTTTTTTGCCTTTTAAAACCCCTTAAGATGAAAAATATATTCTTAAAACTATTCTATGTAGATGCTCTGTTAGAATTAGCTATCCCTTTGTTTTTGCCTGATTTTGCGGAGGTAAGATTGGTTACTAAGCCACTGTTATTGATTTTATTGATGGGGCACATAGCGATGGAGAATCCGAAGCCTGCTTTGTTCTTTACGGCTTTGTTTGCTTTGTTAGGGGATGTCTTTTTAATGCTTCCTGATTGCGCACTTTATTTTCAGCTTGGTTTGGGGTCTTTTTTGATCATGCAATTGAGCTATATTCGTCTTTTTGCTAAACAAGCCTCAGAAGAGGCTTGGGTTCCGGCATATGCTCGAAAGCCTTTGGCTGGTGTGATTATTTATGTGTTCTCCTTCTTAGCCTTTTTGAATCCACATCTAGTAAGTGGAATGAAGATTCCGGTGACTTTGTATGCATTTGCATTGGGAGCTATGTTGTACTTTGCTGTTCGCTTGCGAAATCAACAGATTGTTTGGGGAGCATTTTTATTTGTGGTATCTGATAGTGTTTTGGCTTTTGGTAAGTTTTATTATTCTTTTCCGGGGATATCTACGGTGGTAATGAGTACTTATATTGTGGCTCAATTGTTACTAATCAGCGCTTTGTGTAAATTGCAGCTTAAGAATTAAATCATGGCAACCCAAATCAGCGAATCTCTTCTATCCACTTTAGGCAGCACCTTGCAAGGGACGCTTCATACGGATACGGTGATGAAGACTTTGTATGCCACGGATGCGTCAGCCTACCGCGAGATGCCTTTAGGGGTAGTGATTCCGGAGACGCAGGAGGATTTAGAGAAAATCATTCGATTTGCGGATCAACATTCCGTGGCTCTAATCCCCAGAACTGCTGGTACTTCGCTCGCTGGTCAAGTGGTTGGAAATGGTTTGGTGGTGGATGTGTCCAAATTCTTTAACCGCATTTTAGAGGTTAATGTAGCGGAATCCTACGTCTGGGTGGAGCCAGGAGTTGTGCGTGATGTACTCAATGTGGAGTTGAAAAAGCATGGTTTGTTTTTTGGTCCAGAAACATCTACTGCAAACCGGGCGATGATCGGAGGAATGGTTGGAAATAATTCTTGCGGGTCTAATTCGGTTATTTATGGTTCTACTAGGGATCATGTATTAGAGATAGAGGGCTTTTTATCAGATGGGACTCCGGTTCATTTCAAGTCAGAAGATCCTTTTGAAACGATTAAAACGCTTCCTCTAGGTAGTCGTTTACGCGGCATTTACGAGAAGACACTAGCTGCTCTTTCGGATCCAAAGCACCAGCAAAATATCATTGAAGAATTTCCAAAACCGAGCATACATCGCCGAAATACCGGTTATGCGGTGGATATGTTGTTACATACGAATGCTTTTGAGCCAACAGATGCGCCTTTTAATTTTTGTTCGCTCATCAGTGGTTCAGAGGGTACGTTGTGCTTTGCTACTCGCATTAAATTACATGTAGATGCCTTGCCGCCGGCTCATTTAGGTCTAGTCTGCGGTCATTTTAATACCATCGATGAAGCCTTGCGAGCTAATCTAATTGCCTTGCAATTCAATCCATCAGCGTCCGAGCTAATGGATCATTATATTTTAGAGTGCACAAAGGCGAACCCCGAACAACGTCAAAACCGTTTCTTTGTAGAAGGGGATCCGGGAGCGATTCTAGTTGTCGAATTACGTTCTGATTCTGCGGAAGATTTAGCCTCTCAGGCACAGGCTTGCGAAGCAGCTATGCGCAAAGCGGGTTTAGGGTATCATTTTCCGTTTGTGACGGGAGGCGATGTGAAGAAGGTTTGGGATTTACGAAAAGCAGGATTAGGGTTATTGTCTAACCTTCCAGGTGATGAAAAGGCCGTGGCAGTAATCGAAGATACCGCCGTAGATGTAAACGACTTGCCTGCGTTTATCGCGGAATTCAATCAGATTTTACAAGCGAATAACTTGTATTGCGTACACTACGCGCATGCAGGGTCCGGAGAATTGCACTTGCGTCCTATCATTAACCTGAAGACAAAAGAAGGGCATCAACAATTCCGACATATTGCAGAAGAGATTGCAAGATTAGTGAAGAAGTACAAGGGTTCTCTATCGGGAGAACACGGGGATGGTCGTTTGAGGGGAGAGTTTATTCCTTGGATGGTGGGAGAGGAGAATTACCAATTAATGCGGGAATTGAAGTCTTGGTGGGATCCTAAAGGGATTTTTAATCCAAATAAAATCGTGGATACACCTCCGATGGATACCTTCTTGCGCTATGATGCCGGACAAAAAACGCCTGAATTTAATACGGCTTTTCGCTACAAGGATCAAGATGTGTTGCAACATGCGGAGCAATGTAATGGCTCAGGTGATTGCCGTAAGACGCCTATTTCAGGTGGAACGATGTGTCCATCTTTTATGGCGACCCGTAATGAAAAAGAAACAACCCGTGCCCGTGCAAATATTTTACGGGAGTTTTTGACGCGTTCTGAGAAGCCTAATCGCTTTGCACACAAGGAGATAAAGGAAGTAATGGACTTGTGTTTAGCTTGTAAAGGCTGTAAAGCAGAGTGTCCATCGAACGTGGATGTGGCGAAATTAAAAATGGAGTTCTTATACCAGTACCAAAAAGAAACGGGTCTTCCTTTGCGTTCTTGGTTAGTGGGGAACTTCGCTAAACTTTCGAACATCGCTTCTAACGTACCTTTCCTGTATAATTTTGTGATGGGTACACCGGCGATACGTCGCATTTCGAATGCGCTAGTAGGCTTCCATCCGGATCGTACGATGCCATTGATCGCGAAACAAACCTTGTGGTCTTGGTTAAAGGCACGCCAAAGTCCAGTTCAAGCAAAATCTCTTTACTTGTTCGTAGATGAATTCACGAATTTCAATGACGCGGAAATCGGTAGAACGGCCGTATTGTTGTTAGAGCGTTTAGGTTACGAAGTGAAAACGATTCCGCATCCTATTTCAGGACGCGCGTATTTGTCCAAAGGGATGCTAGATGAGGCACGTGTGTTAGCCATGCAAAATGTGCGCTTGTGGTCTTCATTGATCTCAGAAAATACGCCATTGGTGGGAATTGAACCATCAGCTATTTTGACGTTTAGGGATGAATATCCAGATTTAGTTTCAGATGAGTGGGTGGAGAAAGCGCAAGCTTTAGCTAAAAATACCTTATTGCTCGAAGAGTTTATCGCTAGAGAGGCGGACGCGAAAAGAATTACGTCGGCTTCGTTTAGTTCGGGGAAGAAGTTGATGAAATTACATGGTCACTGCCAGCAAAAAGCGATCTCTTCGCTGGTGGCAGCGAAGAAGGCGCTTTCCTTGCCTGAGAATTTTGAGGTGCAATTAATCCCTTCAGGATGCTGTGGGATGGCGGGTTCTTTCGGCTATGAGAAAGAACATTTCGATCTTTCCATGCAGATAGGGGAATTGGTTTTGTTCCCTACCGTGCGTTCACAGCCGGTCGAGGTCGATATTGTCGCGTCGGGAACCAGCTGTCGTCATCAAATTCATGACGGCACGAAGCGGCATGCGAAGCATGCCGCGGAGATCCTGTTTGCCGCTTTAAAATAAGATTAGAATTTCCAGCGTACGAAGGCTTCCATGGCCTCGTATTCTGCTAGTCCAAGTGCGTTATAGATGGAAGCCGTTGCTCGGTTTCTTTCTTCAGCGCGTTGCCAAAACTCTCTCGAATCATCTCCTTGGAATACCACGCCGTCTTTTTGGGACTGGTGCTTGAAGATACCCATTCTCTTCTTAAATACTTGATCAGGTGACATAGGTACGGCCATTTCGATTTGATCGATATCCCATTCTGCCCAAGCACCCTTGTAGAGCCATACCCAGCAGTTTTTCATAAACTCTCTATGTTTCAAGCGCGTAACGGCCTCCATTATGGCATCTAAGCATACTTTATGCGTGCCATGCGGATCGGC
>JBIIGE010000068.1:0-6511 GCA_044236555.1 Aquirufa sp. | reverse complement strand
AAGTGGCAGCAGCTACGATTGCCGATGCAGATGCCACCACAAAAGGCAAGGTTCAATTAGCGGGTGATTTAGGTGGAACAGCAGCGGCACCTACGGTTCCAGGATTAGCTTTGAAGGCAAATACAACGGATGTAAATACTGCTTTAGCATTGAAAGCTCCTTTAGCTTCTCCTGCTTTATCTGGAATTCCTACGGCTCCCACTGCAAGTGCAGGTACGAGTACTACTCAAATTGCAACGACCGAATATACGAACGCGGCTATTTCAAGTGCGCTATCTTCTACTCTGTTTTCCATATCGACTACTCTAACATCTACGGTTACTAATCCATTGGCGTTTGATCCAAACTTGGACAGTTTAAATTATAGTGGGCCATTAAATGTTTCCACTGCGCAAAATTTAGCAAATGGAGTAGATGTTTTAAAAGTAAATCAGTCTGGGATTGCAAATGTTGGCTTTGGAATAGCGAATCTGTTTTCAAATACAACAGGAAACGCAAACACCTCCGTAGGTTATAAAGGCTTATATTCAAATACGACAGGGAAAGGCAATAGCTCATTCGGAACCTATTCATTGTTCAATAATACCACGGGAAATTCTAACACGGGAAATGGCGGACAATCACTTTTTTCTAACACTACCGGAGCGGGAAATACTGCAAGTGGGAAATTCGCCCTTTTTTCTAATATAAGTGCTAATTTAAATACAGCAACTGGATACCAGGCGCTTTATGCAAATACCACTGGTAGTAACAACACTGCAACTGGTTCTTACTCATTAAGATCCAACAGTACAGGAAACTCAAACACGGCAAGCGGTTACCAATCCCTTAATAAAAACACAACAGGTGCCAACAATACAGCAAGCGGGGTGAGTGCACTCTATTCCAACACCTCGGGTAGTTCGAATACAGCAAACGGGCAAGTAGCACTCTATTCTAACACCACGGGGTACTCCAATACGGCAAGCGGTTCCTTCGCACTTTATAAAAACACAACAGGTGCTAACAATATGGCAAGCGGTTACGAAGCACTTAAAAACAACACGGAGGGTTCTGACAATACAGCAAGCGGAAAGAGTGCGCTTAATAAAAACACAATAGGAGCCAACAATACAGCAAGCGGGGTGAGTGCACTCTATTCCAACACCTCGGGGGCTGACAATACGGCAACCGGAATAGTGGCACTATACTCTAACACCACGGGGCACTCCAATACTGCAAGCGGTTCCTATGCACTTTATTTAAACACAACAGGTGCCAACAATATGGCAAGCGGTTACGATGCACTTAAAAACAACACGGAGGGTTCTGACAACACAGCAAGCGGAAAGGGTTCTATTTATTCTAACACAACAGGAATTGAGAACACAGCAATAGGGAAAAACGCACTATATACTAACACCACTGGTTCATATAATACTGCCATAGGATCTTATGCGAATGTATCATCTACTAACTTATCCAACGCCACCGCTATTGGATACAATGCAATTGTTTACAATAGTAATACCATTCAGCTGGGAGATGTGAATGTGACGAATGTAAATACGAGTGGAGCAATTACTGTAAGCGGGGGAACCTCAACCATAAGCGGCGGTCTTATTGTAGGAGCTGCATCTTCATCCGTTTCTTCTGCTGCATTAGAAGTTCAATCTACCTCTAAAGGCTTATTACTCCCTAGGTTAACTACAGCACAAAGAAATGCAATCACTAGTCCTGTTCCAGGCTTACTAATATACAATTCCGAGGTTGGAAAATTTCAAGGAATGAGTGATGGTAATACGGGAAATGATGTAGTTACTAATGCTTTTGTTTCAATATTTAACCAGACCTCACCAATGTTTATTGAAAGAAATTTTATACAGACATTTACAATAACTTCCTCAATTTCGTTAAATTCGATTAGTCTTAAATTTGTAAATACTACATTACAAGCTTCAACTATTTCGATTCATTCCTATAGTGGACCCATCAATCCAACAAATATTGAAGCCGGCACATTAATTGGATCAAAAGCTGTTCTTGTAGCTACTGGTACAAATACAATTACATTTAACACTCCTCTTAGTCTAGCAGCCGGTAAGTATTATTTCAAAGTTCAAGCAGCTCCACCTAGTGGTTTTATGAATATTGCTGCGAAAGAAAGTGCATATGGTAGTGAAAGTTTACTTAGATTACAGAAGAATTCACCTACTGAAACATCATTTACATATGAAAATAATGCCAATGTGAGTCTTTATTTTACGCTAAACTATAATCAGTGGACTGATTTGAATTAAATTGAGATAAGTCTAATTTCTAAAAAAAGTGTATTTAAATAATTGATTAATAAGAAAAATTCTATTCCTTAAACCCAATGGACAATGTCCCTCGGGTTTTTTTATTACACTGCCTGACTAAACTGTGGTGCAGCCTCCACTGTCGCCAACAGTTTCAAGTCAAACGCCTTGCAGATATTTCGGATGAAATGTTTGCCTAGATCGGTCACGATGACGCCGTGTTCGCCCCAGGTGACGAGGTCGTCGATCGCGAGTTCGTCTAGTTCGTGGAAGGTGTATTGGCGGAGGACTTCGAGATCTTCTTTGTGGAAATGCGTCTTGCCTTGACACGCGATGTCGAGGATGTATTGACGCATTTTTTGGTCCATCAGACTTAAAAAATAGCCCCTGAAAACAGCCAGCTCGCCGGCCTTAATTTGCTGGTAATATTCATAAATCGTCTTTTTATTTTGGCCAAAACCATAGTGAATATCGCTGATGCTCGACACCCCTAAACCAAGTAATAATCCCGTCTGCTGCACCGTATATCCCATAAAATTACGATGTAAAGTGCCTTCGTTGTGCGCTTTGGCCATCAAATCCTTCGGTAGTGCGAAGTGATCCATGCCGATGTCCGTGTAACCGGCGGCGCGGAAAAGCTCCTTCCCTTTTTGGTACAAAGTCATCTTCTCAGACGCCTCAGGCAAATCACTTTCATCAAACAAACGCTGCGCCTTACTCGTCCACGGCACATGGGCATACGAATAAAAAGCAATGCGGTCCGGGCGAATCGCGATGGCATCTTGAATCGTTTTTTCGATACGTGCCAAAGTCTGCAGCGGCAATCCATACACTAAATCCAAGTTCACCGATTCATACCCAATCTCGCGGGCCCACTCGACCACCTGAATAACATTTTCGATAGGTTGAATGCGATTAATCACCTCCTGAACCCGCGGATTACTATCCTGCATCCCAAAACTCACCCGCTTAAACCCCAGCTCAAAAAGCGTCTGTAAATGTTCGCGAGTCGTATTATTCGGATGCCCCTCGAAACCAAATTCATGGTCCTCTGGCACAACAGAATCCGCTAAAATCCCCTGCAATAATCGCTTTAAATTCTTGGGCGAAAAAAAGGTAGGCGTCCCACCACCGATATGTAATTCCTGAATCACGGGCTTCGAATTCATCGATCTTCGATACAAATTCCACTCCTGTAACAACACATCTATGTACTCCTCCTCCACGGAATGGTTCGTCGTAATGCGCTTATTGCAGCCACAAAACGTACAAAGCTTCTCACAAAAAGGTAAGTGAATATACAAGCTGATTCCCTCCTGCTCATTGCTCTCCTTAAATCGACGCGCAAACATGGTTTCCCAGTGCTCCCTATCAATCGTATCATCCCAAAAAGGTACCGTCGGATAACTCGTGTAGCGCGGAATGGCCACATTGTACTTATTCAATAGATCTAAACTTACCTGCTGCATGGGGGACAAAGGTAGCTTTGAGAGTATAGTTGAAAAATGACAAAAGTCAGATTAGAGAGAGGAGAGTGTAGAGTATAGATAATAGAGAACCCATCTCTACTCTATACTCTATTATCTCTATTCTAAAAATAAGTGTTCACCGCAAACTCAAACTGATCTATAAATATTCGTTTGAACGGCTGGATATTCGTTTGCTCATAAAAAACGAGCATCGCCTTCTTGTATTCGAGCGAATCGATGGTCCGAAACGAAATAGGACAGTAGCCATTATTCAACAGAATCGCGTTGCTGATGATACGAGCCGTGCGCTTATTCCCATCTGAAAAGGGCTGAATGTAGGAGATTAGCACCAAAACTAGTAAGGCCTTTTCGAACACGTTTTGCTTGACATTAATGAGCTGGCTCATTTCGGTTAGCGCCTCTTTGATCTGGAACTCGTTATCGAGTGGGGTATAATTTGTGCCCGAAATGCCCACTCTTGAATTTCGGAGGTTTCTGGCAATATCTAATTCTTTGGCCAAAATACTTTGGATATCCTCTATACTCGAAACCGTCAACGGGTTCACATAAGTCGGATTCAGAATGATAAAATCAATCGCATCCTTGTGATTCAACAACATAATCGCCTCGTCCTTCGTTTTCCCTGCCGCCGTTTCTTTATCCTTTAACAAGCGCTCCGTTTCTAGTAAAGAATAGGTATTACCCTCTATCTGAGATGATTTCCAGCTTAAATCAATCGCTAAACGCTCTAATTCTTTCTTATAACCATCAGGTGATAATTTAGCGGCATTGGATGTATGCTTCGCTTGTAATGAATTTAAAATAAGCATTTCTGCTTCCGTGAAAAGCGCTAGATTTTTTAAGGTTTCACTGATTAAGTCCAAATTAAAGGAAGCCTGAATCGTTCTCTCATCAATTTCTCTATGAAAATATTCCCCTAGGTCCACCGGACTTAATACCGCAAATCCTGGACTTATGCTATAGCGGCTACCCTTGAGCTCCCCAGTCTTGATCAATAAACCTTGTGCACATAAATCTTGAAGTGATCTGCGAAGAGTAGCTACGCTGATAGGTAGACCCAATCCCGCTAATATGTCCGATGACGAACATTGTGCATGATCCTTTACAAATTGAATAATTTCTGAATCTCTATTTACGGGCTTTGGAGGCATATTCTTGTTTTTATCGATCATAAAAATACAGTTTATCAATCACTTTATACTGTTTTATGAGCGATAAAATTATTTTTTGTGAGCGATAAAACAGCCCTCATTTACCACCATTCTCTCTACTCTATACTCTCTTCTCTCTAATCTAGAGCTACGTATTTACCATTATATACCGCTCCATTTAATTATAATTATTAATTTCAACCCTATGCAGCAATGGATATGTAATGAGCCCGGTGTTTTAGTGTCACAAGAAGTAGAAATGCCTCAGCGCGTAGCCGGATCTTCCCTCCTCCGCGTTCGAAACATAGGCATCTGTGGAACTGATATTCACGCCTTCGCTGGCAATCAACCCTTCTTTTCATATCCCCGCATTTTAGGTCATGAACTGGCGGTTGAAATCGTGGAATCTGATACTTTCGCGCCAGGAGATTTAGCTACAATTATTCCATATTTTAATTGTACTACGTGCGATGCTTGCGACGCCGCAAAGCCGAATTGCTGTGAAAACCTACAGGTCTTTGGGGTACATATCGATGGAGGAATGCGCGAATATATTGTGGTAGAAGATCGCTACATCTTACCTGGAAATGGGCTATCAGCAGACGAACTTGCTTTAGTAGAGCCATTGTCTATTGCAGCACACGGACTTCGGAGAGCCGCGATCCAGCCGTCAGAAAAAGTCCTTGTCATGGGCGCCGGACCCATCGGGTTGTTCACGATTTTATTAGCGAAAATCCAAGGTGCTTTGGTCGAGGTTGCAGAGCCGAATGCAGCTCGTTTGATGTTTTGCATCGAAAATTTAGGTGTTGCAGAAACATCCTTGGTCGCCTATTCCACCGTCATCGATGCCACCGGAAATCTAGCTGCCATCGAATCTGGTTTCGCTAAAATGGCCCATGGTGGGAAATACGTTTTGATCGGATTACAAAAACAGTCCATTGCATTTTCGCACCCTGAATTTCACAAGCGCGAAGCAACGTTAATGAGCAGTCGCAATGCGACGATCGAGGATTTCAGGTATGTGATGGATTTGCTAAGGAATGGCAAGATCCAGGCAGGGATGTTTGTTAGCCATCGTTTTGGTAAAAATCAGCTTCTTGATATTTTTACAAAAATTAACGAGCCCGGCGCACAGGTAATAAAGGCTATGATTACTTTTGCAGAATGAAACCACTACTACTTTTCTGCTTGCTTTTAGGTGCCTGTAAATCACAAGAGGTCTTACCAGAAAACTGTTTCAAAGGCAGACTATCGTTGAAAGGGATTTGCAATAATTATGTTATTGAATTAGTCGAAGGCTCGATAGACACCTCGAGAGTCGAAGCCCAGTGGAAGAATCCAGACACGGGTAAAATCTATAAAAATGCCTTCGCACTTTCTAATCCTTGCGCCCTACCGGTTAGCCTAAAGGAAGGTGACGAATTCTTATTCAAATTAGATGCAAGCCAGCTGACGGCAGAATGTGTTACTTGCAAAGCCTATTCCCCTACGCCTAGAAAAGCGCTCCCCATCTCTATTTGCCCCTAGTTGATTTTAAAATTCGTGATTTCATATCCGATTTCTTCGTCCGCTATTTGCTCAGAGAAATCAA
>JBIIGE010000067.1:0-6596 GCA_044236555.1 Aquirufa sp. | reverse complement strand
CCCAGCCACCTACATCAAACTGATCTTGTCCACTGGGGAATTTGGCAATCCATAAGTGCCCTTTAGTGTCCGCAACACTTGCCTTAGGGCGAGCTCCGCCTAAGGAAGATCCCGGCGCCACTAATAAGCTTAACCACCGCAAATAATCGGGATCCTGAATCGCTTCCTCATTTTCTAAGCGCAAACTTATTTGTTCTAATTCTCTAATGGAAGTCCAGGCTGGAACCGCGTATTGTTTGTTATCGTCCAAAAAAGGTCCATCCATTTCCCTCTTAAAACGCAATCCCCCCATCCGATTTCCATCAAAAACACCCAACAGAAAATCCAGCTCGGTCAAATTTTTAATGGCCCTTTTCTCCATACGCGCCATTGCCGCCTCCCTTCTACGCAACAAAACTCTTCCCCAGCGATCCGGCGATGAATCTAAAAACAAACCAAAATTCGATTTATCATCACTCAAATACTGCAACCCATCACTAAAAACTAAATCGGGATCCAGTATTTGAGCAAAATTACTCGACAACCATTCCTTCGAATAAACAAAAGAAAATACCTCTTTTCCTCGCAATAGCTCCGATTGAAGTTGGCCCATAAGCATTTTCTCCTCTGTCAAACCCTCCCAATCAGCATATGCAAAAACACTTCGATAAGCCATCTTTCTTATTTTTTAGGCGCGCGTTGTTTGGTCACTAATTCCAAATCCTGTAATCGCCGTCCGAGCACATCATCCTTTGCAAGAAGCAAAAAATCGGAAGATAAATTCAGCACGTGTAATACCATAAAATAGGACCCCATACTGACAGAATCCACACCCTTTTCAATCGAAACAAGCGTAGGACGACTAATCCCTGCCCGCATAGCCACTTGCTCTGCGCTGAGTTTTCTTCGTAAACGCGCTAGCTTAATATTCTCGCCCATACCACTCAAAATTCGTTGGTATTTAGGCAGCAGTGGAAATCCTGAATTTGCCATAACATTAAATATAATTAACAAATATACTCATTTATGTTAAATTTAATTAACATTATAATTTTGATTCTGCTTAAAACTAAATTTTCCTATATTTGCCCCCATGAACCGATTCTTTGCCCTTCTACTTTTCATCCCCCTTTTTGCCCAGGCACAGTTTAAAATCACTGTTTCTCGCTCTCAGGGCCCTTTTTACTTTCGTGGAGCCTTGTTTGATGAGAAGAATTTTTTGGCCAAAGACACGGTGCGCGCATCGGTTTTAACCTCCAAGACCCCCATAAAAGGCGGCATCTATTACCTCCAATTCGCCCCCTCCAAGGAGCGCATTTACTTCAACATCGAAAACAACGATAAATTCGCATTGACCTTTTCTGGCCCGGCCTATTTAGCCTCGGCACACTCCTCAGACCCGAAAAACGAAGTGTTTTTGAACTACCAAAGACTCGAAAAATCCTTCTCCATCATCGATTCCCTTTACCAAGTAGAAATTGCCCGCGGTCGTAAGTTCAAGTTCGCTGAGAAAGCGGCCTTTTTCCAGTCAAAAACTTCGTCGCTAGTTGCTTTCCGCAAGAAAGCCCTGGCTACGCTTCCTCCTTCAAGTACGGTAGCGCTCTATTTTAAATCGCTAAATACACTAGATGAATCCATTCCTAGCCGCACCGATTACGCGGCTCGTATGCGCTTTTTCGCAAAGATTCCGTTCAGCGATGGCAAGTTATTGTTCACCCCCGTTTTTCGCTCTTTGTTAGTTGAATACCTTTCCTATTATCCTTTGCAGGCTGATTCCATCCGTGTGGGTGTAGAAAAAGCGATGTCCAAAATCGACTGCGGCGCCAAGTCCTATCCCTTCGTTTTCGACTATTTCAGCTCCGTGATGAAGAACCGAAACATCGTAGGCAACACCGAGGGCTATGCCTGGTTTTTAACCAAATACGGTGTAGGGAATGCGTGCGGCGCGTTTACCGCCGCGCAGAAAAAAGCCTTTAAAGAAGAAGCCGATAAATTGAGCGCCTTAAAATCGAACGCAGTCGCCGCAAACATCGTCCTAAAAGACACTGCCGGCGCCACCCAAGACCTCCACAAATTCGCCGCAGAGAACGATTACACCCTATTAATGTTCTATGCACCCACCTGTTATCATTGCCAAAAAGAGGTCCCCGAAATCGACTCCACCGCCTCCGTCATCTCCCGCATCATGAACCTAAAAATAGGCCGCTTCGCAGTCTGCAACGAACCCGGCCTTTCCCGCTCGGTTTGGCTAGATTTCATCACGAAGTACCGTATAAACACAAACGTCCTCCACGTAGACTTACCAGCTAATTCCCCCATACGCAGCACATACGACGCCTTCATGAATCCCACTTTTTATCTCTTGAATCGAAAAGGCGAAATTGTGGCAAAAAAAATAAGCCCCACCACCCTCCGAAAATACTTTGCTGGGCTACAGGTTGCACGACCTAATGTGCCCTAGGGTGCTTTAATGCCACAATTGTGAGATAATATCTTCGAGGTACTCAAAAGGCCCGCAAACGACATGTCTAACTAAATCGCGGAGCGATGGCTAAGCCGTAGGCGACTCATTAACTAAACCGAAGGTGACTGAGCGGCTCCGCCGCGACTACGTCCGCAGGACGCCTTCCGCCAGCACCCGATCGTTCGAGAGGCGGGGAACTTTGTTTTGGCCCCCTAATTTTCCTTGCGACTTCATGTACGAGATAAAAGCTCCAGCAGGAAGCGAAGTAAGCACTAAAGGACGTAAGATAGACCCGGTGATCAGGTCGCGGTAATAGATATTTTGCGCGCACATCGAGGCATCTAACGCTTCTTGAAAAGCAGATAAAGACGATGGAGGTGATGAAAATTCAATAAGCCACTCGTGGTAGGGCAAACCAGACGCAGGAGAAACCTGAGGCGCGACTGTAAACTCAACCACTCGCGTTTCAGGACAAGCGGCAAGGCCGGCGGCCAGCGCTCTCTCTACTTCTTCTGCGATAACGTGTTCGCCAAAAGCCGAAATAAAGTGCTTTATCCGCCCGGTTACCACAATGCGGTACGGATTCAAGGAAACAAACTTCACGGTATCGCCAATGGAATAGGACCAAAGGCCAGCGTTTGTCGTTAACAAAAGGGCGTAATTTACGTCTAATGAGACTTCCGTAAGGCTTAAGCGGACGGGGTTGGCACCAAAATACGTGTCTGTAGGAACAAACTCAAAGAAAATCCCGCCGTCTACATTCAATAATAGCCCTGGTTCGCCCGAAGAGTCGTCAAATGCAATGAACCCTTCCGAAGCGGGATATGTCTCCACCACGTCGATTTCTCGGCCTATCGAGGCCAATAGTTTCTCGCGGTAGGGTTCGAAGTTCACGCCACCGGTCACGAAGACCTGGAAATCGGGGAAGAGGTCGCCTATTTTTTGGCCTGATAACTCCTCTAGACGATCGAAATACATCTGCACCCATGGCGGAATCCCGGAAATTAATCCCATCCTCTTCGAAATCGTCTCCTGTACAATGGCCTCGAGCTTTTGTTCCCAGTCTTCGATACAATTCGTCTGGTAGGTCGGCATTTGATTGCCGCGCAAATAACCTGGAACATGGTGGTTCACGATTCCAGATAGGCGACCCGTAGGCACGCCATTAGTCTCGGTCATTTCCGGCGAGCCACTTAAAAAAATCAATTTCCTGTCTAAAAACGATGCATTTCCACTGTAATACACATAATGCAACAAGGCATCCCGCGCGGCGGTTATGTGAAATGGCATGGAATCTGATGAGATGGGAATGTATTTTACGCCGGAGGTGGTGCCGGAGGTTTTGGCGAAATAGGCTGGTTTTCCAGGCCAAAGAATGTCTTCCTTTCCCGCGACTACTTCGTCAATATAGGGTTTAATGTCTTCGTATTCGAAGATGGGCACATTAGAGCGGTAGTCGAGGTAATTCTTGATTTTAGGGAAGGAGTGACCTCGCCCAAAAAGGGTTTTCTCCGCTTTCGCCACCATTTGCTTCAACCAAAAGTCTTGGCGCTCAAAGGCCTGCTGCTGGCTTAAGCGGTACTTTTTAACGACACGGGCCGCTAGAGGTTTGGCAAAAAAGGAACGAATACCCATCGTTACATTATTTAAATATGCCTTTTGGATCGGGCATTTTGGCAGCTAGAAGCGACCCAAAATTCAAGTCCAACTGCAAAATATCAGCCATACGAGCCTCATGGAAATAGGTCCAAGCTAACTCGTAATTTTCTTTGTAATACGCGACCTGACTCCGCTTCATTAGGGCGTTCGCGTTATTGGGTTCCTGCTGTAAAGCATGCTTCAGCTCGGCTTCCACCTCATCTAAAGTGCCACAATCTTGGCCTTTCTCAAAGCAACTTAACTTCACGATGGCATAATCCACGCGCATCATCGATTGGGTTGAATCTATTTCTAAACCTTTGTTTAATAGGCGAATAGCGAGATCGTTGTCCCCTCTTTGGAAAGATATGACCCCTAATCCCCAAAAGGCGTCGACACTGTTCGGGTCCAATGCGCTAATTAAATTAAAGCGATGGGCTGCCGTATCTAATCGCGCAGAGGCGATGTATTCCCAGGCGCGCTCAGCGAAAAACGTCACTGCCTCAGCTCTTGAGGGAAACGAAGCGTCACAGCTGGCCACGAACTCATTTAATTCTTTTTGATCGGCTTTCGAAAGGGGCTTCGAACCATACAAAACTTCGTACTTTGCCGCGCGGGGCGCAGTTTTTGTAATCGGCGTAGCCGGCGCCTTCGGCGCCGCCGCCGCCGCCGCTTCACTTGCCCCTTCCGCCTTTCTAGTCTGCGAAAACGCTGTGAAACCAGCAAACGAAATCAAACACAATAACAGAACTCTTTTCATAGACACAAAACTAACGTTTCTTTTTATTTGACGCTGCGCCGGGACGGAATTTTGCATTCTTTCCCGGGCGATTATTGCGGACAATTGGTTTAGGGCCTTGAACGGCACCGCCTTTGGGTCCAGCTTTAGTAACCGCTTTTTTCTGAGGCACTTTCTTGCCCGAAGCTTTGGCCTTAATAACCCATTTCTTATCGTGGAACGCACCCTTAAAGTCCGGATCCTCGCGTTTGCGCTGGTCATCAACCGCGCGTAACATATCTTGTTGCTCTAAAAACGGGGTTTCTTCGATCTTGATACCCTCCGGCAATTGCTCGATCTCGATCTTCTGCTGAATGATCTCCTCGATCTTCGCCCAGTGGTAACTTTCCGCTAAAGTAATAAAGGTAATCGACTCGCCGATCTCCTCTGCACGACCCGTACGGCCTATTCGGTGAACATAATCTTCGTAAATCAAGGGCACATCGAAGTTAATCACGTGGGAAACTTTCGGGATATCGATTCCCCGCGCGGCCACATCCGTCGTCACTAAAACGCGCACATTTCCTTCTCGGAATTGCGCCATCGCGTTGATACGCGTGTTTTGACCCTTATTCGAGTGAATCACGCGAACCTGTTCTTTCGGTAAGGATTTCAACAGCCACTTCTCCACCTCGTTTGCCGCATCTTTCGAGCGACAGAATACCATAACGCGATGAAAATCAGGGTTTTGCATAAAGTAAGCAAGGGCATGTAACTTCGTTAATAAGTTAGGCGCCTCATAGACCGATTGCGTCACCTGGCTCGCTGGCGTAGCCTGTGGGGTGATTTCGATCTTCATCGGAAACTCCAAAAACTCGTGGGACAAGTTCTCCACCTTCTCTGGAAAAGTCGCAGAAAACAGCCCGTTCATTCGTTTTTTGTACGGTATTTTCTCCAAAATCTGACGAATCTGCGGCATAAAGCCCATATCCATCATCTTATCTGCTTCGTCTAAAATCAAGAATTTCAATTCCTTCACCACAATCACATCCTTGCGGTACAATTCTAAGAATCGACCAGGCGTAGAAACGAGGATGTCGATGCCTTCCTCGAGGGCTTGTATCTGGGGCTTTGGCCCTAATCCTCCGTATAAGGCTAAAATACGCAAGTCCGTAAACTGCGCTAAGCCGATCATCACGGTGTGAATCTGCATCACCAGCTCGCGGGTAGGCGCTAAAATCAAGGCACGCGGATTCTTTCCCTGTGCATATTTGCAGCGCATCAAAATAGGCAAAGCATAAGCGGCAGTTTTTCCGGTCCCCGTCTGCGCAATTCCCAGCAAATCGTGCCCTTGCAATAACAACGGAATCGCCTTCTCCTGAATGGGAGTTGGTTTTGTATAACCCACCGCGGTACACGCGCGTTGCAACTGTGGATTTAATCCCAAACTTAAAAATTCATCCATTGGATTCGGCATTGTAGTAGATTTGCAAAGGTAGGGAAAATATAATTCTTACCTTTGAAACAAAATTATTGTTGTTTTGGCTCGAATTAAGGCATTTCTATTGAATCTAGGCCTATTGGTCGCACTCTCATTTGCCACAGGGAGCCTTTCTTCGCTATTTTTAGCCGGCCTCGACTGGATTCAACACAACGGATCCTATTTATATGCCTTGCCACTTGTAGGTTTATTGTTCCAAAGTTTCAAAGTCCCAGCCTACCTCATTATCCCGTCTACTTGGCTCAGCCACCTAGCCGGAGCCTCGGTCGGAAGAGAAGGAGTCGCGGTAGCTATGG
>JBIIGE010000024.1:0-24382 GCA_044236555.1 Aquirufa sp. | reverse complement strand
CAAGCCTACATTGCTGACGTTTCCAAGCCAGAGGATCGCGCGAAAAATTTTGGTGTAGTAGGGGCAGCGTTTGGTGTAGGATTTATCATTGGTCCTGCAGTAGGGGGGATGTTAGCTGCTTACGGGGATCGAATTCCTTTCTTCGCAGCAGCAGGATTGACGCTTTTAAATGGTATTTATGGATATTTTGTTTTACCAGAATCCTTATCGAAGGAAAATCGAAGACCCTTTGATATTACGCGCGCAAATCCATTAGGATCATTGAAAAATTTGACAAAATACCCAGTCATTGCCGGCTTAGTGGGTGGATTTTTCTGCCTTCAATTAGCTGGACAAGTACATCCGAGCACTTGGTCCTATTTTACGATGAAGGTCTTTAATTGGACACCCGATCAAGTGGGGTATTCTCTCGCTTTTGTCGGTTTAATTGTAGCGATTGTGCAGGGAGGATTAGCGCGTATCATTTTGCCAAAACTGGGTGAGATTCGGGCTATTTCATACGGTTTACTCTTGTATGGATTTGGCTTTTTTCTTTTTGCATATGCCACTAAATCTTGGATGATGTACGCCTTTATGATTCCCTTTGGATTAGGTGGAATCGCCGGTCCAGCTCTCCAAAGTCTAATTACCCAGCAGGTAGGACCTAATGAGCAGGGTGAATTGCAAGGTGGACTGACAAGTTTACAATCCATTACCACCATTTTTGGACCCTTACTTGCCTCTAATCTTTTTGCCTATTTTGCTTCAGATCGCGCGCCCATCCATTTCCCAGGTGCAGCCTTTTTTATGGCGGGAATATTAATTTTTATTGGCTGGGTAATTGTTATGCGTTCTATCCCTAAAAAAGCTTAAATATTTTTGTAATATTGGTAAAAATAAATCCTAACAAAATGAAAACAATGATCAAATCTATCTGTCTAGTGGCAGGAATGCTAGTTGCTACGGTAGCTTCAGCTCAATCAACTGAAGAAATTTTGGCAAAACACGAAGCTGCCATGGGTGGCTTAGATAAATGGGCTTCGGTGAAGACCGCAGTAGTGAAAAATAAGTTTAGTGTTCAAGGAATGGACATTGAAAGCAAAACGTCTTTAGTGATTGGTAAATCCTTCCGTACAGAAATAGAAGTAATGGGAAATAAAATCATTACGGTAATTGATGGTGATAAAGGTTGGATGAATCGCCCAGCAATGATGGGAGGAACAGGGGAGCCGGAAGATATGAAATCTGATCAGGTGAAGATGAGTAGCTCTCAAAAATATTTGGGATCTATTTTAACGAATGCGAAGAAAGATGGATATAAAATTGAATTAGTAGCCAAAGAGAAATTAGACGGCGCTGATGTTTACTTATTGACTGTTACAAAGCCAACAGGTGAAGATAGCAAAGTGTATGTTTCTACAGCGACTAATTTTGTTGTCAAAACACAAGCTAAAGTGCAAGTAAACGGACAAGAAGTCGAAACAGAGGCGTCTTATTCAAATTATAAAATGGTGAATGGATTAGCCTTTCCTTTTACAGTGGAAACAGCAAACCCAATGGGTGGCATGATGACGGTCGAGACGGTCTCAGTCGAAATCAATCCTGCAATTGACCCAGTCATATTTGCAAAAAGTTCAAAATAAAAAAAAAGGCTTCAGAAATGAAGCCTTTTTTTTTAAGGTAAAAATTGCTTAATGTGATTTCTAGCAGTCCGAATTGCCTTATCAATATCCTCCTCAGAGCCCTCATAGGCCTTGTCTTCCACTTCGATAACAATGGGTCCACGGTAGCGGACATCATTTAATGCAGAGATAAATTTCCCCCAATGTATATCGCCTAGTCCCGGAATTTTAGGGGAATGGTATTCTAATGGATTGGCTAAAATTCCCACTCGATTTAATTTTTCGGGATAGACTTTTACATCCTTTAAATGAACGTGGTGGATTCGATCCGCATAGTGATAGATAGGGTAGGTGTAGTCCATCATTTGGAAAACCATGTGTGATGGATCATAATTTAGGCCAAAATTCGACGACGGAATAATTTTAAACAACTCATCCCAAATCTTAGGAGTGGTCATCAAATTCTTTCCACCCGGCCATTCATCATCGGTAAAGAACATGGGACAGTTTTCAATCCCTATTTTGATCTGTAACGAATCAGCTAATGCAATAATCTCCGGCCAAACCTCTGAAAAACGACCCATATTATAGGCCACATTCTTCGTATAATCGCGTCCAACAAAAGTATTAACCCGTGTGATTCCTAAAACAGCGGCTGCCTGAATGACTTTCTTGATATGCTCGCGGTAAATAGCGGCTTGTGTTTCATCCGGATCCAGTGGGTTAGGATAATAGCCTAAAGCGGAAATTTTTACAGGATGCTGTGTTAATTTAGCCTTTAAGGTTAACAGGTCTTCGGTGGACATTTGGTCTACCGAAATATGCGAAACACCAGCATACCTACGCGCATCAGCAGAGGAGGAGGGCCAGCACATCACCTCGACACAGGCGAAATTTTGCAGATGAGCATAGTCTAAAACCTCAAAAAGGCTTTTATTGGGGAGAATTGCAGAGACAAAACCAAGGTCTAACATCTTATTTCTTTTTTTCTACTAGATAAAATAACGCGACAGAGGCCGAAGCGATCCAAAGACCTACAGCCTCTCTAGCCAATTCTTGATTATGCGTTTTCATACTTAATCCATCCGTTAAGAAACCTTCCCAGGCCGTCATTTCAACCCACAATTGTAGGCCGGCGAAGAAGGACAAGCAGAATAGAACAATCAAAAGTTCTGGATTTGTTTTATTTCGCAGCGCCTGAAAGGACGTATAAGCGGCCGTAAGATATACTGGGACCCATAAAACAGGATCTGGGTCATTTAATTGCCAGTAGGAAAACAATAAAAATATGATTCCGAATAAACCGCCCAAAACTGTTTGTGCCTTTCTCATCTTAATTACATAGATTTTTTACAGCATCGGCTGCGCCCGGGTAATTCAATTTTTGTGCTTGCTGAAACGCAATACAGGCTTTTTCTGTCTCATTGGACTTGATATAACTGAGTCCTAAGGCATAATAAGCTTTACCAAATGTAGGGTCAATTTCCGCAGCTTTGGCAAAATCAGTTATCGCTGAGGCATAATTTTCTTCCTGAAACAAAATATTGCCCCGGTTGTAATAAGCATTGATTTCTTTTGGAGCCAATTGAATGGCTTTGCTGAAATCGGATTTTGCTTGTGCCGGTTGTGCGAGTGCCGCTTGAATTATTCCTCTTTGGAGATAACCTGCACTTGAATCTGGCTGAGAAGCGATGGCTTTATCGGTAGGCGCTAATGCCTTATCCCAAACCCCTTGTTCCATTAAAACAGCTCCTAAGTTTAGTTGCGCTGTGTAAAGGGAGGGTTTTAATTCAATAGCCTTTCGATAAGCCGCTTCTGCCTCAGGATAGTTTTTCTCTTGAAATAAGATAACTCCCTGTAAATTATAGGCCTCAGCAAGACCCGGGTTCTTTTCAATGGCTTTTTGGAGCGCTTCTTTTGCTGATACGGTTTCCCCTTTCTGTAAACGAGCCTTCGCTTCGTCTAACCAAGCTTCTCCTGAAGTGGAACAAGCCCACACAAACAGGAGACTTAAATATAGAATATATTTTTTCATTACTTAAAGTTAAGGGGCTAATCTAAAAAAACGATATTAATTTTGAAAAAAGCTCCTTTTTTGCCATATTTGCATTGGCAAATTACCAGCTCCCGCTGAATCCCCCAGGTCTTGATCGAAGCAAGGGTAGGTTGGTTGTAGCGGTGAATTTGCCATTTTTTTGTTATTAAAAATCTGACCTATGAAATTTTTTATCGATACTGCGAATCTAGCGCAAATTAAGGAAGCACAAGACTTAGGTGTTTTGGATGGTGTTACTACCAATCCATCCTTGATGGCAAAAGAAGGAATTACCGGAAAAGACAACGTTTTACGTCATTACAAAGCGATTTGTGATATTGTAGAGGGCGATGTTTCTGCTGAAGTAATTGCTACTGATTACGAAGGTATGATTCGCGAAGGCGAAGAATTAGCAGAGCTAGACGATAAAATTGTAGTGAAGATTCCTATGATCAAGGACGGAATTAAGGCCTTGAAATATTTTTCTGAAAGAGGCATTAAAACGAATTGTACGTTAGTATTTTCAGCGGGTCAAGCTTTGCTAGCCGCTAAAGCAGGAGCAACTTACGTTTCCCCTTTCATCGGTCGTTTAGACGACATCTCTTTCGATGGAATTGAATTAATCGAACAAATTCGTTTGATATACGATAACTACGAATTTGAAACGCAAATTTTAGCAGCATCGGTTCGTCACCCAATGCACATTATTAAATGCGCTGAAGCAGCAGCTGATGTCATGACCGGTCCTTTATCTGCTATGCTAGCGCTATTGAAGCATCCTTTAACGGATAGCGGCTTAGCTCAATTTTTAGCGGATCACGCGAAAGTAAATTCATAATTAACCAAGGCAATTCCTATGTCTGTTTTATCTTTTGAACAAGTAACAATTTCTCAAGAAGGTGTTAATACACTTGAAGACATTAATTTAACGATTAATGGCGGCGATTTTTATTATTTGATTGGAAAGACAGGTAGTGGAAAAAGTACCTTATTCCGTAGCATATATGCTGAAATTGGAATACAATCGGGAACGGCCTCAGTAGCTGGGTATTCCTTGAACTCGATAAAGCGTTCGGAAGTACCTTTTCTGCGTCGAAAATTAGGATTTGTTTTCCAGGATTTTCAATTGTTAACGGATCGTAATGTAGAGAAAAACTTATCCTTTGTATTAGAGGCTACAGGTCATCAAAACAAGGACGAGAATCGGTTAAAAATTGAAGAAGTTTTAGCCCGTGTGGGCATGAGTTCTGCTATTTCTAAGCGCATTCATCGCCTGTCTGGAGGAGAGCAACAGCGGATTAGTATTGCCCGCGCTATTTTAAACAATCCTGAGTTATTGCTTGCGGATGAGCCTACAGGTCACTTAGATCCTGAGGTTTCGTTGGAAATCATGCAATTATTTAAGGAATTGAATCAAAGTGGCATGGCCATTATTATGGCTAGTCATGATTACAATACGATGGCTAAAGTTCCCGGTCAAATATTGAAATGCGATGGGGGTAAAATCTTCCCTGTTTCCAGCCTTTAATTATCTTATTTTCCTGTATAGTAAACGACTGGAATAATACATTCCTCTAAGGAAATTCCTCCATGTTGGAAGGTATTTCTGTAGTGATTTACGTATTGATTAAAGTTGTTTGGGTAGGCGAATAAATTATCTTCTTTGGCGAAAACATATGTAGTAGAAACGTTCGGTTTTGGCAGGAAAATATTCTCAGGTTTACGGCAAATCATCATTTTATTCGTCGCATCCCAATTCAAATTTTTCCCCTGTTTATAACGCAAATTTGTATTTGTTTGACGATCTCCAATAATCTTTATGGGATTTTGTACGCGTATCATACCGTGATCGGTAGTGATAATCACGCGCCCTTTTTTCTCAGCGATTTTCTTTAACAAATCAAATAGGGGAGAGTGCTGGAACCAGCTGGCAGTTAAACTACGGTAGGCAGATTCATCCGGTGCTAATTCTTTAATCATAGCCATGTCTGTGCGTGCGTGAGATAGCATATCTACGAAATTGTAGACGATCACATTCAAATCATTCGTTGCTAATCTATTGAAATTCTCAACCAGTTGTTTTCCTTGGTATTGGTGTATAATCTTGTGATAGGAGCTTTTTGCGTTGATTTTTAAGCGCTTTAACTGCTCTTGCAAGTAAAATTCCTCATGTTTATTGAATCCCTCTTCGTCTTCTGAATCCCCTACATCATACACCCATTTATCCGGGTAATTTTTCGCAATTTCGGATGGCATCATCCCAGCGAAAATAGAATTTCGCGCGTAAGCTGTCGTCGTAGGTAAGATGGAATAATAATTACTTTCTGATTCTAAACGGAAGTATTCTTGTATCGATTTGTCTAATGTTTTCCACTGGTCAAATCGTAAGTTATCTATCAAAATAAAATACAGAGGACTCTTGTCATTTATTTTAGGGAAAACATGTTTTCGCATCATCAGATGCGATAAAATAGGCGTTTCAGCATTTGGTTTTTGCAGCCAATCTTCATAATTCTTCTCTATAAATTTGCTAAAATGGGCATTTGCCTCATTTTTTTGGTTATTCAAGACCTCTGCCATTGATTTATTCTCAGTGGTATCGATTTCAAGCTCCCAATAGACTAGTTTTTCGTAGATTTCCGACCATTCTTTTGCATTTATCTGGTCCTGGTATTGCATAGATAAGGCTAAAAATTCCTGTTGGTAGGTAATATTCGTTTTCCCCTCCTCCAATCTTTTTTTATCGAAAATTCGCTTGACCGAAAGTAATAACTGGTTCGGATTCAGGGGTTTGATTAAGTAATCTGCGATTTTAGAACCGATGGCGTCTTCCATTAATTCCTCTTCTTCCGATTTAGTAATCATGATGACAGGGAGATTTGGCCGTATTTTTTTGATGTGTAATAGCACTTCAAGGCCTGACATTCCGGGCATATTTTCATCCAAGAATAACATGTCGAATTTTTGTGTTTCCACTAATTCTAAGGCATCTGCCCCAGAATTAACGGTAAATACTTCATATCCTTTCCCTTCCAAAAACAAGATATAGGGTTTCAATAAATCGATCTCATCGTCTGCCCAAAGTATTTTATAAGTCATCTCTTTTTTATTTACCATTCAAGACTAAAATTAGCTAATTTTACAACGTCATCCACGTTAATACATGTTAATAGATTCACCTGTTCATTTAACCGAATCCGCAATTGAAAATTTGCGTTTGCTGACGTTTCCAGAGCCTTTTTTGCGTGTTGGAATGCGTGGAGGAACTTGCGGTGGTTCGTTTGTATTAGGATTTGATACTAAAACTGAGAATGACGAAGAGTATTTAATCGAAAATATACCTGTTATTATTGATCGAAGAGAATTACTTTTTGTGCTAGGTACTGAAATTTCTTATGAAGTTCAGGGAAATGGTTTTTTTCTACATAAACCCGCTAAATCATGAAATTTGCTGCTATTGACATCGGTTCAAATGCCGCCCGTCTTCAAATATCAAGTGTATTAGAAAATGACGGCGTGATTAGTTTTAAGCGAATTGAATATGTTCGCTTTGCTCTACGCCTAGGACATGACGTATTCAGTGATGGGGCCATTTCACCTGAATCGGAAGTTCGAATCTTCAAGTTGTTGCATGCATACAAGTTGTTGATGGATTTGCATGAAGTCAAGGATTATGCCATTTGTGCAACCTCTGCAATGCGAGAAGCGACTAATTCAGCAGAGATCATAACACGTATACACAAGATCTTGGATATGAAAATTCAATTAATTGATGGTAGCAGAGAAGCGGAATTGATTAATGATGTAGTTGTACAATCCCTACATCCCAAGAAAAATTATTTGCATATCGATGTGGGTGGTGGAAGTACGGAATTGAATATTTACCGAAATAGGGAGAAGTTGGCATCTAAATCCTTCAAAATTGGTTCGGTTCGTTTATTAGAGGGTACAGAAAAAGAGGGGGATTGGGAAAAAATGCGTGCTTGGATTTCACAACAAAAAGGATTGATATCTGGAGATATTGAAGCGATTGGTACGGGTGGAAATATTGCTAAATTATTTAATTTGTCTAAGCCCGCTTCAGATGAAAAATCCATGACTTTTGATACTTTATTTGAGATGGCTGCCTATGTTGGATCCTTTTCATTTGAAGATCGAGTTAATAAATTACGCTTAAATACTGACCGGGCAGACGTCATTGTCCCTGCAGCATCCATTTATTTGACTGCCATGGAATTAGGTGGGTGCAAAACAATTTTAGTTCCTGATTTGGGATTAAAGGATGGGATTTTGCAAATGTTATATGATCGTTACCTAAACCGAAAGAAATAATTATTTTTCTACACGGTAAACTAAGCCCATCGATAAAACTTGTGAAAACTGCCAGTTAGGATCTTGATCATAATCTCGGAATAGCACGATCTGAAGATTAGTACTGACGTATTTATTGACCTTCATCGTTATATTCGCATCCAATCTATGGACAATACTATTTGATTTATTCAGTCTGAAATAGTCTATTAAGGCAGAGTATCTGGCTTTTACGTTGATGTTTTCCCACACATCTTTGTCTATATTCACCAGGTATTGAAACACAAATTGATTTCTGATATTATCGCCCGGTTTTTCTAAACCATAAAGTCCCGCTCTTGAGATGGTTTCATCGAAGACAAATGTCTGTCGTAAACTACCAATACCGATTCGGGTATAGAATGATTTGTCTGGGTGGTACTCTAAACCCATGGATGAAGTTAAATAGGCTGGGGCAAATAGACTAGAAATCAGGGAATCTACTGGAACTCCGGCCTTATTTTTCTTACCGTATTCAAATCCTTTGAAGAATTGAGTTTGGAAGTTTGTAGAACCATAAAAGTCCCATTTGGGGCTAATACGATAACCAGCTTTGAATTCGTAGGCAATTCGGTCAATATTTTTACGGAGACTTTGTGACTTATTTTGGAGAAATCCTACTTGCAAATTAAGATCTGAATTTAGCCGCCAAGAGGCGTTAGAAACATTCGCTGTATGATTTAAATACCAACCAATAGCTAACGTATTTGTTCCTCCACCTTTCCAGTTATCGCTAAAACTGGATTGATTCATATTGATCCCTGAAGTCATTACTTGTTTCCATTTATTAGCTGTTGAATCTGCTTTTGAATCCCCAAATAAGGGGCTAAATGCAGCTGTAAAGAGCAGAATAAAGGCTGAAAAAAACTTCATTTGACAAAGGTACAAAAAACCTGAAAGAATGGCCTATTTTCCAATGGATAAACGTATTTGTCCTGAAAACACCTCTAAAGGCGCTAATTGGAGTAGGCCGTCACCCGTATTAAAGGCATCCGTATTAGCAGTCATTGGTTCAATGGCCACCGAAGTAAAACCCTCCGGTTGAAAGACGACTAAGAAGGGAAATTGAACGGAGGATTGCTCAAGATAAAGTGAACGTTGGTGTTTTCGGTCGATAAATTCCGTGATATGTTTCTCTAAAGGCTCCAATCTAAACACATGGTCTATTTTTTCTTGACTAAAAATGAACTTCGTTTGCCCATTCAGGTTCTCCTCTTTCAGCGGAATCATTTGAGAGTCTGAAATAAAGCGACCGATTGGATGAAATTTAATTGCTAAATCCTCCACGGATGTATCCGGAAAACAAAAGTAAGGGTGCCATCCACAGGCAAATGGCATCGAAGTGGGCCCTGTATTTTTTGCATCAAAGGTAATTTCTAGGCCACCTTCATTTAGTAATATATAGGTATAGCGGAAAGTAAATGGAAAAGGATAATTAGGCTCGTCTCCTTTGTAAATATGTTCTAAGACTATAGAATCTGGTGTTTGTTGGATGGTCTCAAAAGATACTCTGGCTAACAGGCCATGAATGGCATTACCCAAGGCAGGTTCATTAATGGGTAGTTGATAATTTTTACCTTTAAAGGAATAATTACCGTTTCGTACCCGATTTACCCAGGGGGTAAGTAGTGCACTAGGATGATAAGGATTGCTAGATAGGGGGTGGTTTGAATTACCTGGAAGATCGATAAGTGGTAGTCCGGAAAGATTTAATTCAATCAGGCTAGCTCCCACAGTAGAATCTATTACTAGATAATCCCCCGATTCAGTATTTTTTATTTTCATACTATATTCTCTTCGATAGAATTTACATAAAGGATTTATAAGTTCGAATTTGCGTAAAGTTTTTAGTAGTGCCAAAGCCAATTTTTCATTTGCTGATTTTTTCTTCTTATTCTGAATACGATAATAAAAGCAAATATTATTTGGTATTTGTCTAAATAACTTGTGTTATAAATTATTTTTTTAGATTTTAGAGATATTAATATTATTAATTATTTATATTTGAAAAATTTTAATTTAACTAAACACCTTATGAGAAAAACTTTACTCTTTGTTGTTGCGGTTTTCACATTGGCCCTCAGTTTTGAGGTTTCAGCGCAACAACGGGTAATTACCGGTACGGTAATTTCCGAGGAAAACGGTCAAGGGTTGCCAGGTGCAACAGTTCTCGCAAAAGGGACAAAAGTGGGTACTACTACCAATTCGGATGGTAAATACTCCATTACTGTTCCAGCGGGATCTGATGTATTAGTTGTTTCTTTCGTAGGCCTTAAGCCTAGCGAAGAAGCGATTGGTAGCCGTACCGTAGTCAATGTAGTCCTTAAAGCTGATGCAGCTCAACTATCCGAAGTGGTAGTAACGGCCATCGGTATCGCTAGGGAGAAAAAAGCACTAGGTTATGCTGTAACTTCAGTAAGCAAGACCCAATTGGAAAATCGTCCAGAAGCTGACATTGCCCGCGTATTGCAGGGTAAAGTACCTGGGGTTAACATTACCTCTACGAATGGTATGACAGGATCTGGTACTAACATGATTATCCGTGGTTACAAATCAGCGACAGGTAATAACCAGCCGTTGTTCGTTGTGGATGGTGTTCCTTTTAATACATCAACTAACGCACAGAACGGATTTACATCTGGTGGAGCTACGACTTCGTCTCGTTTCTTGGATATTGATCCAAATAACATCGAGACTATGTCTGTCTTGAAAGGTCTTTCTGCAACTGTTCTTTATGGCGACCAAGGTAGAAATGGTGTAATCTTAATTACTACCAAATCTGGGTCATCTAAGAAAAAAGCGGCTGAAGTAACAGTTAATCAGTCTGTATTTTTCAATGAGGCAGCTTCCTTGCCAACATATGGTACGGAATATGGTAACGGTTTCCAACAAGCTCCAGGTTTCTTCTTCTCTAACTTCGGTCCGAGTATGAATACTGGCTTACAGATCAATCACCCGTATGCCACTTCGTCGGTAGCTGCTATACGTGAAGCCTTCCCTCAATTCTGGGTAGATGGTAAAGTAGGTGGTACTCCGATTAAATATGACTACAAGGCTTACAAAGATCCTTCACAAATCTTCTTTAGACAAGGTTTAGTCTCTAATAGCTCAGTTCAAATTGCAGGGGGGTCTGACAGGACCGGCTACAGTGCTAGTTTTGGATATACAGATGAAGAAGGCTTTACTCCTGGTAATGCCATGAAGAAGTTTAACTTTGGCTTGGGAATAAATTCTCAGATCACTGACAAACTTTCGGTTAATTCATCTTTCACTTTCGCGATTACAGATCTAGTTTCTCCTCCTGCTAACGCATCATATGGTTCAGGATCTGATATTCCGTCTGTGTTTGGACACGTGTTGTTTACTCCACGTTCTGTGGATTTAGAAAACCTTCCGTTTGAAAATCCAGTAGATAAGAGTTCTGTATACTTTAGAGGTGGTAATGATATCACTAACCCGAAATGGTTAGTAAAATATTATAAGAATACATCTAAAGTAAACCGTTTCTTCAATTCTACCTCATTGAACTATGATTTCAATAATAATTTCTCTATGACATATCGTTTAGGTTTAGATACCTACTCTGAATTGCAAGAGGTTTTATATAACAAAGGTGGAGCTACTGCGAACTTAGCAACCAAAAATGGTTACTATAGAACAATAAACATCAATAACAGTATCTGGAACCAAGATTTAATCTTGAACTGGAAAAAGGAGTTATCTGAAAAATTCAATGTGAGTGCATTATTAGGTGGAAATGCTCGAATTGACTCATATATTCAGTCTGGTGTGGCGTCTCAAGGCCAATTGGCTTTTGGCTTATTCAGACACTCTAACTTTGCTACCTCTTCTAGCAATGATGCCTATTCAGGTGGTAGTATGAACTATGGCGTTGACGAGCGTAGATATGGTCTTTACACGAACATAACATTAGACTATTCTGATTACTTGTTCTTAAACTTGTCTGCTCGTAATGACTGGACTTCTACTGTAGAAAAAGAAAATAGAAGTGTATTGTATCCTGGAGGATCTTTATCTTTTATACCTACTACGGCATTTGATTGGAGTTCTTCCACTTTGAAGTACTTAAAGATGAGATTTGGATACGGTACATCGGCAGGTTATCCTAGTCCTTACAGTACACGTAACGTCCTATCGCAGTCTGCAAGAGCTTTCGATGTAGGTGGTGCGGTTACTGCTACACACTCTGTATCTAACACTTTAGGTAACCCTAACTTGAAGCCAGAGCTTCATGGTGAGGCTGAATTTGGTGTGGAGGGTGTTATGTTCAACAACAAGTTGAAATTTGACGTCTCTATTTATGAGAAAAACACAACTAATTTGATTACGAATGCTCCGATTGACCCATCTACTGGATTTACATCGACTGCGCTTAATATCGGTAGAATTAGAACTCGTGGAGCTGAATTCCAGGCTACTGTGACTCCAATATCAACTCCATCAGGTTTTGAGTGGAACTCCACTTTAAACTGGTCTACCTATAAAACAATCGTTGTTGAATTAGGTGGTGGTTTAGAAGAAGTAGTAGTGGCTGGATTTACTGATTTAGGTAACTTTGCGGTTCCTGGTCAGCCTTTCAACGTCATTAAGGGAATAGGTTTTGATAGAGATCCTAAAACAGGACAGCCTATCATTCTTTCTTCAGGTGTACACAAGCCTACTAATGAGCCTGTAGTATTAGGTGATCCTAACCCAGCTTGGACAGGTTCATTCATTAATAGCTTCTCTTACAAAGGCTTTACTTTAAGCGCAATGATGGAATACCGTCACAAAGGTGTGGTTATGTCTAACACTGTAACGGCTACTTTAGCCCGTGGTGTAACGAAGGATCCAGTAGCTGACCGTGAAATGACTTTCATCATGCCAGGTGTAAGACAGAATGGTACTAATCCTGATGGAACGCCTATTTACATTCCTAATGATCGTCAAATTACTGCGGCAGATTATTTCTTCTCTGGTTACCAGGGAGCTACTGACGAGCCTAATATTTTTGATGGATCTACGGTTCGTTTGAGAGAGGTTTCTTTAGCCTACTCTTTGCCTAAAAAATTGATGTCTAAGACTCCATTCAAGAAAGCATCCTTCGCAGTGAGCGGTACTAACTTATGGTTCCTAGCCCTTAACTTCCCACCAAACATGAACTTCGATACGGACGTATTAGGAACAGGTGTAGGTAACGGACTTGGTTTTGATTTTGTGACTGGACCTAGCTCTCGTAGATTGGGTGGAACGTTAACTCTTACATTCTAACTCCAAACTAAAATGATAATGAAAAGATTTATATATGGACTGACGATGGTTGCCGGAATGGTATTCGCAACGTCATGTACGGAGAAACTGGATGAACTTTTGGAAAACCCGAATGCAGTAAATGCAACTACTGCATCACCTGATTTCCTCTTGAACAGTATCCAGCTTAACTACCAAAGTTTATGGTATGGTGTTTCAGATCGTGGTGCGCGTTTGACGCGTCAAATCAACCAAGGTTCTGCTTTGTACGAAGCAGCTTATTCAGCTGGTTCTACTAACGGTACTTGGTCTACTGCGTATGCAAACATCTTAGCGGACGTTGAATTCTTGTTGCCATTAGCACAGAAGTCAAATTTACAACGTCACATGGGTATTGCTAAGACAATCAAGGCAATGGTCTTGATGGATTTAGTGGATACCTACGGTAACGTTCCTTTCACAGAGGCTTTGAATGCGGCTAACTTCAGCCCTAAGACGGATGATGGAGCTGCTATCTATGCTGCTGCTTTGAAGTTACTTGACGAAGCTTCAGCACACTTTACTGCAGCCACTTCTAGTGGTACACCGAATGATTATTTTTACGGTAGAAATTATACCCGATGGAATAAGTTCGTGAACACGTTGAAGTTGAAGTATTACCTGTACACTCGTTTAGTAAATGCAGATGCTTCTAAGAATGCAATCAATGCGTTAATTGCTGGTGGTGCTTTGATGGGAACAGGGGATGACTTTGTATTCCGTTTTGGAACTACAGCAGCAGATCCAGATTCTAGACATCCTAAGTTTGCAGGTCAGTATACGGCCGGTGGTGGTGACTACCAATCTACGGATTTTATGCACCATTTAACTGTAGAAAAAGGATTTGATGACCCTCGCGTTCGTTACTACTTGTATCGTCAAGTATTAACAAATACCACTAATGTGGATGAGCAAGAGTGTATCTCTCAAATTGCACCTCCTCACTATTTAGTAGGTAACTACTGCTACTGTAATCCTGCGGGTAACAAAGGATATTGGGGTCGCGATCACTTAGATCCAGATGGTATACCACCAGATGGTTTAAAGCGTACGGCTTATGGAGTATTCCCTGCTGGTGGTCGTTTCGACAACAACTCAGCTGCTCCAGTTGCTAACCCTGCTTTGGGTATGCGTGGTGCTGGTATTCACCCTATCATGTTGGCTGCTTACGTAGACTTCATGTTAGCGGAAGCTGCCTTGACTCTTGGAACAACAGGAAATGCGAAGACCTTGATGCTATCAGGTGTTAAGAAGCAAATGGACTATGTTCGTGCTTTTGCAGTAGCTGGTACTGAAGGTGCTCTCATCAATACATTTGAACCTGCTGCTACTTTTACTACGAAAGTAACTAATTATCAAAATTATATTGGAGCTCAGTTTGATGCTGCTTCTTCTAATGATGGTAAATTAGATGTTGTAGCAAGAGAATACTGGTTGGCATTGTATGGTAATGGTATGGAGGCTTATAACTTGTATAGAAGAACTGGTAAGCCATCTCGCATGCAACCTGGTTTGGAAGCGGTAACAGGAGCTTTTGTTAGATCGTTCTTGTATCCTAACAATTACATGGTGACCAATACCAAGGCAAAACAGAAACAAAATCTAGCGACTCAAGTGTTCTGGGATAAGAATCCTGCATCACCTTGGATTTATTAACCTTAAAAATTAGAAAATATGAAAATGCTAAGATATAGTTTTGCATTATTGGCAACTGCGCTCATCTTTCTAAGTTCTTGTAGAGATTTTGTGGAACCTGCCGTTCCTTACAAAGATTTTGATACAGGAGCTTACTTAAGAACTATAACCAGAACAAGTACTTCGTTCAATTTCTTCGATTTAGCAAGCTCAAAGTTTGCGCTTACCGTTGAAGCTGTTGATAAAGAAGATGGGAAGACGGTTCAAAGCGTAGAGGTTCGTGTACGTCACAGACGTTTAGTTTCAGGTGTTGGTTTGAAATACACTCCTGCAAATGACGTGTTAGTGAAGACGCTTAAGGCGTCTGATTTCAAACCTAATACAGCTTCTCGCTTCTTAAGAGCTAGCTTCGAGGTAACGGCTGCTGAAGCCATCGCTGCTGTAGGTTTGAAAGCTGCCGATATTAAAGGTGGTGATTCATTCGAATTCCGTATGGTATTAATCGATAAGCTCGGAAGGAAATTCTCTTCTGACAACGTGACTACCAACGTAGCGGGTGCTCCATACTATGATTCTCCATTCCAGTATCCTGTTTCAGTAGTTTGTCCTTCTGATTTAGCTGGTACTTATGACTTTACTGCGACGGATCAGAAATCTGATTATGGTACTTGCCCTGGGGCTACCTTTACTGGTAAGACTACTTGGACTAAAGTGGGTACTTCAAATCGTTACCTTATTTCTGATGGAACATTCGGTTTGTATGGTTGTCAGAATGATACCTACAAGGGTGATGTTGGAATTAATGATGCTTGCGGTACACTCTCTATGAATGGTGTAGATCAGTATAGTTCTCCTTATTCTATGCAGTTTATCAGTAGAACTCCTGAGATTTTAACCTTTAGTGTTACTAATGGTTATGGAGACACTATGATTATTAAGGTTAAGTCTAACCCAGGTAAACCTTGGCCGACTACTTTAAATTAATAGGTTTAACCCTATGATTTCAAAAGGCAACGTTTTCGGATGTTGCCTTTTTTTATGAATTTGAGGTTAATAATAAGTGCAGTTGTTAAAATTTTTCGATAACTCCCAGTCCAAATAGAGCAAAGTCATATTTAACCGGATCTATTGGATCAAACTCTCTTAAAATGGTATCCAATTCAACTACAGCTTTAGCATCATTCTGTTTTCTAGCTAATAGCCCTAGCTTACGTGCTGTATTTCCTGAATGAACATCTAGCGGTATTGAAAGCTTCGATTGGCTTATGCCATTCCACAAGCCGAAATCTACCCCCTTTTTATCCTCTCTTACTAGCCATCTGAGCATCATGTTAATTCTTTTTGCAGCTGAACCAGCAATTGGGTCAGATACATGTTTTTGAGTTCTGTTAGGATGGGGTATTTCGAAGAATATATTTTTGAACTGACTTATGGCTTCTTGTAACGAAAGAGTAGACGACAATTCCGTAAATAGTTTTTCTAATCCACCATGGTGTAAGTAAATATTTCTCAGTGCTTGTAGAAAGTAACTGAAATCAGTCCCATTAAATGTTCTGTAGTAAAATTGGGCTATTCGATCACTATCGCTATCACTATAATTCATAATAAAATCAAAGGGACTTTCACCCATCAATTCGATCATTTGTGTCGCAGCACTTAGTATTGCTTTTCTATTACCCCAGCTGATGGTAGCGGTTAAGAAGGCTGCGATTTCGATATCTTCTTTACGTGAGAATTGGTGAGGAATACGTATGGGATCAAGTTCAATAAATGCTGGGTTATTGAATTGATTCACTTTATAATCGAGAAAATCTTTTAATTCTGATTTAGTGAGGCTATTCATATGAACTAATTACAAATAGGTCCTCATTTTTTGCTGAAATAGGCGATCAAACGTGACGGAATTGAAAAAATCCAAACTAAAACTGTTACCGCCGTCGAGAAAACGGCTAAAAACGGATAGGAAAGTATAAAGAAAATCTCAAAAACAACATGTCCCACAGTAATGGGCCTCTTTCTCTTCGTCATTCTATTGTAGTAAATAAGATATTTCTGCCCTTACTCGCTTGTCTACCGCATTTAGTTTTTCAAATGCCTTTGGGGAAAGTTTAATGATAACTTTATTATCTCCGTTCGGAATGCGTCCGATAACCTTCACCCATATGCTTTGGTTGTTTGTTAGATTTTTAACCAAGACCAAAGTGCCGATAGGAGCGGTACGGTGCAAGGCTAAATATTTACCAGAATTATCTGGCACATCAATTAGCTCTGCTATACCTGTTTCAATTTTCTTTTTGATGTCCTCTGGACCTTTTTCTTTTTCTGGTTTCTCAGCGACAGGAGCAGCTGCAGCAGTAGCTGGAGCAGGGTCACTCTTTGTTTCATTTTTAGCAGGTAGTAAATTAGCTTTGTCGACTGATATTTTTGAATTAGCTTCAGTTGGATCTGTCACTGCTAATCGTTGCCCCTCTTGAAGCCGGTCTGATTTTAAATTATTCCATTTACGTAAATCGGCCATGGTCACCTTGTATAAATTCGCAACAGACAATAAGCCTTGCTTAGGACCTACAATGTGTATTTTTGCCTCTTTAGGGGCATCTTTTGCCTTCTCATCTGACGCCTTTTCATCTGCAACTTTAGGTACACTCGTGCTTTCGTCTAAATAGTGCAGTGGAATGTAGACAATTTCACCAGTTTTTACAGGAATCTCTATAGAGGAATTAGCCGCTTTAAACTCAGTTAGGGATAAATTATAGCGTTTTAAGATGGAGAAAAGGGATTGTTTGGGACCCACCTTGAACAATAAAAACGTTTTGTTGTTTTCCTTTTTTAAGCCCAAAGAATCAAGGGTGCTTGCCTGAGAGCTTAGCTGCCAGGTGAATAAAAAGGCGATTAGTAGGGTTAGTTTATAATTTTTCATAAATCTTCAATTTCAGTTTATCCTTCACAAAAATCAATTGTTCATTGAGCAGCGAAAAGGTTTGATATCCAATGGTCTCTCCTTCAGCAATCTGTTCTAACAAGATCGTCTCAAAGGCTAAATTGCATACCCGTAGGTAGTTCTTCCAGCCATTATCGTAAAGATAATAAGAAAACAATAGCTTATCATTTCCTTCAAAATAATCTATGCCTTTAGCAATTGTTTCATTGAATTGCTTTTTAAAAAAGGCTTGAAAGTCTTTAAAATACTCTTGGCTTTCCTCGTAATGTTGAGGAGTTTGAAAATTAAATACATCACTAGTAACAATAGGACGAGGATTTTCTTCTCTTAGTAACCGTAATGGTTCTACCGAATAGGTTTGGATAGATTCAATTCCCGGGTTTTTAGATTGCTGTAACTTGATGAAAATTGCCTCGTTTTCTGAACCATGGTGAAAGTTCAATTGGGCATAATCGGAGGGAGCTTTGCCTATTAATTTAACTTCGTTCGTTTCTAGTTCAACAGAATGCCAAAAAGCTTCATTCAGCCCCCTTGTTTCTACCCATAACTTAGGCCTTTCTGGGCTACCCCAATAGCGGATACTCCAGATAGGTTCAGAAAAGGAATATTCGAAAAATGAAGACAAAGGGTCGAATGTTTAGAAATTATGTGCAAATTTGGCAAAATTCTACTGAAAATACGTATTTATTATGATTCATGGTAAAAAGGTAGTCGCGATTATTCCGGCTCGTTTCGCATCGACTCGATTCCCTGGTAAGCCCCTGGTAGATCTAGGTGGAAAACCGATGATTCAGCGTACTTACGAGCGCGTAAAGTCTGTGGATGGCTTTGACCGTATTGTTATAGCGACGGATGATAAGCGTATTTTTGATGCCGCTGTAGGCTTTGGAGCTGAGGTTATGTTGACCTCTGAAACACATTTAACTGGTACGGATCGCTGTGCTGAGGTATTAAGTCGTCTGGGAGAAGGGGTTGATTATGTGATTAATATTCAAGGTGATGAGCCATTTATTGAGCCTGAGCAACTTAAAGAGGTAGCTGCAGGATTTTCATCAGGGGCACCGATTTTAACCCTTATTAAAAAGATAACAGATAAGGAAACCCTGTTTAATGTCAATACACCTAAAGTGATTTGTGATTCAGAAGGTCATGCGCTTTATTTTTCCCGTCAAACCATTCCTTTTTTACGCGGTGTTGATCCCTCGGATTGGCTGAATAAACACACTTTTTATAAGCATATTGGATTGTACGCTTATCGAGCGGATATCTTACCGGGATTAAGTGCTTTAAAGCCAACTTCTCTTGAGTTAGCTGAATCCCTAGAGCAATTACGTTGGGTGCAAAACGGTATTCGAATTAAGGCGATTGAAACCCAATTTGAAACGGTAGGGATTGATTCACCGGAGGATCTAGAAAAAATTCAAAAAATGGGCCTCATTTAGGCTATTAAGCAGTATATTTGCTAGATTTTTGACATAAATAACTGTCAAAGATGCGATTATATCTATGCAAATACCACACATAAAAGACGTATTGCGCGAAAGAATTTTAATTCTTGATGGCGCGATGGGCTCTTTAATCCAACAATACAATTTAACGGATGCTGATTACCGAGGCGAACGCTTCAAGAATTTTCCGCATGAGGTAAAGGGGAATAATGATTTATTATCGATCACTCGTCCTGATGTGATCAAAGAAATTCACGGAAAATATTTTGCAGCAGGTGCTGATATTGCGGAGACTAATACCTTCTCTGGGACCTCCATTGCCATGGCGGACTACCATATGGAGGAATTAGTGTATGAATTAAACTTCGAGTCAGCAAAGATTGCACGCGAAGTGGCGGATGAATACACTGCAAAAGATCCCTCAAAGCCGCGTTATGTTGCAGGTTCAATCGGACCCACAAACCGAACGCTTTCTCTTTCTCCAGACGTTAATGACCCAGGTTTTAGAGCGGTTACTTTTGATGAATTAGTGATTGCCTATACCGAACAAATTCAAGGTTTAGTGGATGGAGGAGCTGACTTGCTCTTGGTTGAGACTATTTTTGACACCTTGAACGCGAAGGCAGCCTTGTTTGCCATTGATCAATATTTCAAACAAAATCCATCAAAGCCCTATTTACCTGTGATGGTTTCTGGTACGATTACAGATGCCTCTGGCCGTACCTTATCTGGACAAACTACGGAAGCCTTCTTAACATCGGTTTCCCACATGCCTTTACTTTCAGTAGGACTAAATTGTGCTTTAGGGGCAGATTTAATGCGTCCTTACGTGAAGACTTTAAATGATAAATCACCTTTTTTAGTTTCTGCTCACCCGAATGCGGGTCTGCCGAACGAAATGGGTGAATACGATCAATCTCCAGCCGAAATGGCGGTTATTATCGATGATTTCCTTTCCAATGGTTTCTTGAATATCATTGGAGGCTGTTGCGGAACAACACCAGCACACATTCAAGCGATTGCCGAAGTGGCTTCTAAACACAAACCGCACGTCATTCCTGAGGAAAATGTGAACCAGAAATTATCTGGATTAGAACCTTTGGAAATTACCGAAATAACCAATTTCGTGAATGTGGGTGAGCGTTGCAATGTGACGGGTTCGAAGAAATTTGCGCGATTAATTCGCGAAGAGAAATTTGAAGAAGCGATCGCAGTAGCTCGTGAGCAGGTGGATGGTGGTGCCCAAATTCTCGACATCAATATGGATGAGGGGATGATTGATGGCGTGAAGATGATGCCACAATTCTTGAATTTATTGATGGCTGAGCCAGATATCGCTCGTTTACCCATAATGATTGACTCCTCGAAATGGGAGGTAATTGAAGCTGGTTTAAAATGCGTTCAAGGTAAATCGGTGGTCAACTCCATCTCGTTAAAAGAAGGGGAGGGGAAATTCATTGAATCAGCGAATAAGGTTAAAATGTACGGAGCCTCTGTAGTAGTGATGGCTTTTGATGAAACGGGTCAAGCAGATTCGTATGAACGACGTATTGAGATTTGCAAAAGAGCTTACGATATTTTAGTTGATAAAGTAGGTTTTCCAGCTCAGGATATCATTTTTGACCCGAATATTTTAACGGTAGCCACGGGAATCGAGGAGCATAATAACTATGCGGTTGATTTTATCAAGGCGACGAAATGGATTAAAGAAAACCTGCCGCTCGCGAAAGTGTCAGGTGGTGTATCAAATATCTCTTTCTCTTTCCGAGGAAATGAATTAGTACGTGAGGCGATGCATACGGTATTCTTGTACCACGCGATTAAGGCGGGTATGGATATGGGTATCGTAAATGCCAGTCAATTAGGAGTTTATGATGATATTGACAAGACCTTACGTGATTTATGTGAAGATGTTTTATTAAACAGAAATCCAGATTCAACAGAGAAATTAGTGACCTATGCCGAGACAGTGAAGTCTGCAGGTAAGGAGCAAGTGGTGGATGATGCGTGGAGAAAGGAACCAGTGAATAAGCGTTTAGAGCATGCTTTAATTAAAGGTTTGACGGAATTCATTGATGAAGATGTCGAAGAGGCGCGTCAATTAGTGGAGCGTCCGATTCAGGTAATCGAGGGTCCATTAATGGATGGGATGAACGTAGTGGGGGATTTGTTTGGGGAAGGAAAAATGTTCTTGCCTCAAGTTGTTAAGTCAGCCCGCGTAATGAAAAAGGCTGTGGCTTATTTATTGCCTTTTATTGAAGCTGAAAAGAAAGGGGGAGAGAGTTCTTCAGCTGGAAAGATATTGATGGCGACCGTGAAAGGTGACGTGCACGATATTGGTAAAAACATCGTGGGCGTAGTTTTAGCGTGTAATAATTATGAAGTAATTGATATCGGTGTCATGGTTCCTTGTGATAAGATTCTAGCCGCGGCGAAGGAACACAATGTGGATATCATCGGTTTATCAGGCCTAATTACACCCTCTTTAGATGAGATGGTATATGTGGCTAAAGAAATGGAGCGTCTCGGTTTCAAAGTGCCTTTATTGATTGGTGGAGCAACTACTTCTCGTATTCACACGGCGGTTAAAATCGACCCACATTATTCAGGGCCAGTGATTCATGTATTAGATGCGTCGCGGTCAGTGCCAGTAGCAGGTCGATTATTACAAAGTGAATTAACGTCACAAGAGATCTTTAACGAGATTAAAACGGAATACGCTGAATTAAGAACGGCTCATGCCGCTCGCCAGCAAGAGAAAAACTATTTATCGATTGATCAGGCCCGCGCAAAATCGAGTGGGATTGATTGGACTGGATTTAAATCGAAACAACCGTCTTTCTTGGGCGTGAAGTATTTTGAGGATTATTCGTTAGAAGAAATCGCTAAGTATATCGACTGGACGCCATTCTTCTCGACATGGCAATTGTCTGGTAAATACCCACGCATTTTTGATAATGAAGTAGTAGGAACTGAGGCAAGAAAATTATTCAATGACGCTCAGGCTTTGTTGAAAGAGATTATTGCGAATAAATCGCTTCAAGCGAAGGCGGCCTTAGGATTCTTCCCAGCAAACTCGCTCGGAGATGATATTATCTTACACGATTACGTAGAGAAGGCCTTAGAGGTGGCTTGCGATAAGCACGGTTCTCACAAGCAGGTTTCCTACGAGATTCACCACAAAGATGAATCTTCAGACAAGAGCCTGTGGTTACACCATTTACGTCAACAAGGTCAAAAAGCAAGTACGCTTCCTAACCGTTGTTTAAGTGACTTTGTAGCCCCATTAAACTCGGGTGAGACGGATTATGTTGGTGCCTTTGCGGTTACGACTGGTCTAGGAATCGAAGCGCTGTTAGACAGATATGAAAAAGAACATGATGACTATAACTCGATTATGGTCAAGGCTCTAGCGGATCGTTTAGCAGAAGCATTCGCCGAATTATTGCACGAACGTGTGCGTAGAGAATTCTGGGGTTATGCGGCTGATGAAAACCTCAGCAACGAAGAGTTGATTTCGGAGAAATACGACGGCATTCGTCCGGCACCGGGTTATCCGGCTTGCCCTGATCACACCGAGAAGAAGCGATTATTCGAATTATTGGATGCGCAGAAGCAGATCGGGATTCAATTAACGGAGAGTTATGCCATGTATCCGGCCTCTGCTGTGTCTGGATTCTATTTCTCACATCCGGAGAGTACTTATTTTGGTTTAGGTAAGATTGCCAAAGACCAAGTAACAGATTATGCGAAACGCAAAGGCATGTCCTTGGATGACGTAGAAAAATGGTTAAGTCCCGTATTGAATTATGACTAAGATTACAAAATATTTTGAGCAAGCGGCGGGAAAAACACTTTTCTCGATCGAGATTATTCCACCGATGAAAGGCCAACATTTGGGCGAATTAATGTCGCACATTGAGCCTTTGATGGAGTTTAAACCACCTTTTATAGAGGTGACGTACCACCGCGAAGAATATGTAGATAAAGTCGTAGGGGGTGTTTCTAAACGAATTCCTATTCGCAAGCGTCCCGGTACATTAGGTATTTGTGCCTCTATCATTCAGCGTTTTCAAATAGAGGCTGTTCCTCACGTAATTTGTGGGGGATTTACGAAAGAAGAAACCGAAGATTTTTTGATTGATTTACATTACTTGGGGATTGAGAATGCCCTTTTATTGCGTGGTGATCAAGAAAAGGGAGAAGCCCATTTTGTACCCAAGCCAGGAGGTCATGCCTATGCTAATGAATTAGTGGAGCAAGTGGCGGCCATGAACAAGGGTATTTTATTGCACGAGGAAACAGAGTCTTTGCCTACGAACTTTTGTATCGGTGTAGCTGGTTATCCTGAAAAGCACATTGATGCGGTTTCGTTCGATCAAGACCTGAAGTATTTGAAGCAGAAAGTAGATGCTGGTGCGGATTACATCGTGACGCAGATGTTCTTCGATAATGCAAAGTATTTTGATTTTGTTAACAAGTGTCGGGAAATAGGGATAAATGTGCCCATTATTCCGGGATTGAAGCCTTTAGCGACCGAGCGCCAATTAGATATTTTGCCTGAGATCTTCCATCTAGAAATCCCCTCTGACTTTGTAGCTGAAGCGCGCAAATGCACGAATAATGCTGCGGTCAAACAATTAGGTATTGAATGGGCGGTGCAACAAGGCAAGGAATTGATTCAAGCGGGTGTGCCTGCGCTGCATTTTTATACAATGAGTAAATCAGATAGCGTTCGGGCTATTGCAGAAAAATTATTCTAATGAACGTTCTAGTCTATGGAGCCAGTACAAATCCAAGTCGATATGCTTATATCGCGACGGAATTGTTATTGCAGCACGGACATGAGGTTTCTTTAGTAGGAATTAAGGCAGGGGAGGTTTTTGGCCTAACCATTCAGCAGGACCAACCTTTGCTACAAGGTATCGATACCGTGACTTTATACGTAGGACCTGCAAATCAAGCAGGGCTTGCTGATTACCTAAAGGCTTTAGCTCCTAGACGTGTTATTTTTAATCCCGGTACAGAAAATACGGAATTAGAAAGGGAATTAGAAAGAGTGGGTATTCTAACTGAAGAGGCC
>JBIIGE010000066.1:0-6887 GCA_044236555.1 Aquirufa sp. | reverse complement strand
CTAATTGAAATTCAAGGGGAGTTCTTCCTACAGAAGAGTCAAAAATAGAACCGTCGGTGTGTTTACCTGTGTAGTGTACGGCAACCTTGTCGCCGGTTTTTGCAATAGACATATTGAATCGTTAAAAATGGAAAAATAAGCTACAAATAACACGAATTTTCACTCCCTTTCCAAGCAAATGACCCCAGCATTCATCATTCACCATTCATCATTTACAATTCACCATTCACCATTCACCATTCACCATCTCCTCTCTACTTTATTCTTATGTGCTCTATGCTTTGTTCTTTACATAAAGATGCTTGGTACTTCAAGGACATAGTATCCCCCAGCTCAATCGCCGTATTGAAATCAAGGCAAGCATCTTCAATAAGGCCTAAATGCAATAGATTGATGCCACGATTGTAATAGGTCTCCCCATAGTAGGGATACCGAATGATGGAGGCTGAAAAGTCTCGAATGGCACCTTTATCATTTCCTAGTTTGGATTTAAAGTAACCTCGATAAAAATAGTAATCTGCATTCGTGGAATCCAATCGTATTGCCTTGGTTAAATCAGAAATAGCACCTGAATATTGTTCCATGGAACCACGAGAATAAGCCCTTGCGAAGTAAATTGCAGGGTTTTTCGGATCTTTTGAAAGTGCTACAGAAAAGTTATAGGTGGCTTGCTCGTATTTCTCTTGTTGAATTTGGGTAAGGCCTTTCGCGTATTGAAACATACAACTACTTAGAAGAAAAAGTGCGAAAAGAGTAGCTAAAATGCGTATCATTTGAATGTAACGATGGTGATTCCCGCACCACCCCGGTCTGCATGTTCGTCAGTACTGTTTTTAATTTCTTTATATCGGCGTAATTGTTCGCGGATTAAGGTTCGTAGAATTCCGTCGCCTTTTCCATGCAAAATTTGGACTTCCGGTACCCCTAACAGTAAGCAATCGTTGATATATTGGTCTAAAATAACATAAACTTCTTCTGCTCGTTTGCCCCTTATATCCAGTTTGAGCTGAAATTGCGCCATTCGATCGTTTATATCGATGCCGCGAAGGGGAGCTGAGCTTTTCTTTTGTTGCTTGGGTGCAACAATTTTTTGAAGACGATTTAGTTTAATCGTGCTTCGAATCGCGCCTAGTGAAATGACAGCGTCTTTGCCTTTTAATTCGAGTATTTGTCCCAAAGTAGGTTCGTCGCCACTCCCTTTAATCACCACCCAATCACCCACAGCGATAGGCGAATTCGCGTAAACAATGCCTGGTGTTTCAGAAACAACCTTTATGGGGGCTTCGGTTTTCAATTCTTTCTGAACAAATTGCTCTAAATCCGCGCGCAATGCTTTCGTTTTTTCCTTATCCGCTTCCTTTTCCTTTATCTGGCGAATGGTTTGCTCAATCCGTTGATTTGCCTCCTGAATAATCTTTTTTGCCTCGGCCTTGGCCGCATTTAACATGGCTTTCTGCTCTTCCTGCACATGATTCTTGAGCCGCTCGTAGTTTTCTTTGATGGATTGTGCTTGCTCATTGGCTAGAGCTAAACTGGCGTTTTTACTCTCCCAAATCTGTTTCTCCGTCTCGGTTTCTAACAATAACTTATCAAAATCCACCTGCTTCTTGCCTAATTTCTTGCGTGCATTTTCGATGATGGCCTTAGGTAATCCAATTTTCTGAGCGATCTCGAAGGCAAACGAACTACCCGGTTTCCCCATATCCAAAATGAATTGGGGTTCTAAGTGTTCGGTATCGTAACGCATGGCCGCATTGAAAAGGCCTTTTTGGCGATCTGCTAAACTCTTTAAGTTGCCGAAGTGCGTATTAATCGCACCATAGCATCCTTTATCAGCCAATTTTTCTAAGATGGATTCCGCTATCGCTCCACCTAACGAAGGCTCAGTTCCGGTACCAAATTCATCGACTAAAATCAATGTCGTCTCGTTCACCTGCTGTAAGAAATGCCGCATATTACTCAAGTGCGAGGAGTAGGTACTTAATTCGTTTTCTAGATTTTGCTCATCGCCCATATCTAAAAAGAGCTGGGAGAAGAAGCCCATCGTGCTGCCTTCCGCTAAAGGCACTAAGCAGCCAGATTGGAATAGGAATTGCAATAAACCTACCGTACTTAAGGTCACGGATTTACCTCCTGCGTTAGGCCCAGAGACGACCATAATGCGTCGATCATCCTCTAAACGAATGGTCAACGGCTTAATCTTTTTGCCAATTTTTTCGAGCGACTTTTCTAACAACGGATGACGCGCATCAGTCCAGTTGACGATTGGTTTATTTTGAATAAACGTAGGTTTGATGGCTTTATGTTCAGCTCCCCACAGTGCTTTGGCCCGAATAAAATCAATCAATCCTAACCATGAAAATGCATGGGCTAAAAAGGGAGTTAAAGGACGGATTCGATCTGACAGTTTGGATAAAATCTGGATAATCTCGCGACGTTCGGCTGATTCCAAGGACTTGATTTCATTGTTCATCGCCAGTGCATCCGCGGGCTCTAAAAAAACGGTTTTCCCGGTATCTGATTCATCTTGAACGAAACCTTTGATCTTCCGTTTGTGCTCCGCAGCTAATGGAATTACCATCCGGCCATTGCGCAAAGTCAACGAGAAATCCTTGCTTACCCAGCCCTCTTTGTAGGCTTGGCTTAAATAGGAATCGAGTTTTTTACGTAAGCTTTGTTCCTCCGCAATCCGCTGGCGACGTAAATCGCCTAAAGCAGGGGAGGCCGTTTCTTTGATTTGACCATTGGTATCAAATACGCGGTCTAAATCTTGAATGATGGGAAGTATTTGCCTAAAATCACCATCGCTTTCTGCCCCTTTAGCGATAAAATGCTGCGTTATCTTGTGTATTTCAGGGTATTCAGTAGCATCAATGGCCCCAAAGAAGCGAATGGTTTCATACAAAACCGTTAACGCTCGCTGCCAATCTCTCCACTCGTCTGCCGACAAATAATGACCCTCCAGTTGCAATGGACTTAAATAGGAACGTAAATCGAAGTAATCCGTTTGTGGAAATTCACCTCCGTGTTCGCCTAAAATACGACCCATCTCATCCACCTGTTCCACCCATTGCTTGACGAGAGGAAATCGGTCCGAAAAGCGCATTTTATCTGCATATTCCAGCCCCATCGGACTTAAGCAAAGCTGCTTAATTTCCTCTTTTACCTGGTTGAAACCCAGTTTTTCAGCAAGATTTACCGGGTAATTCATAGGGAGAAATGCGCTTTTATTTTTCCGAGTAATACCTCGTTGATTTTAAAATAACTTTCTGTCGTCCAACCGGCCACGTGAGGGCTGAAAATGGTGGCAGGATAGGCTGCGATTTCAGCAAATAACTCTTTCTCTACCGGTGACCAAGATGACAATTTTTCATTTGGTAGCACATCTAGGGCTAATCCCTTGATTTGGCCTGAGCACAATCCGTGCAACAAAGGCTCTAGTGGTGTAATGGGCCCGCGAGAACTATTTAGTAGTAAAATGGGCTTCTTGAAAGAGTCTACAAACTCAACGGAAACCAATCCATGCGTCTCGGCAGTTAAGGGAATGTGCAAGCTTACTATGTCAGCTTGTTTAAAAATTTGCTCCATCGTGGCCGGAAAATCAGCTGATGGGACATATTTATCATAGGCTAAAATGGTCATTCCGAAGCTAGATAGACGGGACGCGACCGCTTTGCCCATATTTCCATAACCGATGATACCAATCGTCTTTCCTTTTAATTCAAAACCCCGATTTCCTTCTCTTTCCCATAATCCGTGGCGTACCTCGGTGTCTGATGTATGTAGTTTATGGGTGAGTGATAAAAGTTGTCCGATGACGTGTTCCGCCACAGCGTCTGAATTGCCCTCGTTAGCAGAGAAAACCGCGATTCCACGAGATATACAGGTGTCCACATCTACTAGATCGAGTCCAGCGCCTGCCCGAGCAATAAAAGTTAAGGTACTATCTCTAAGAATATCTGCTGTGATTTGGAACTTACTTCGAATGACAAGTCCATCATATGCTGGTAAAATGGATGTAAACTCCGCAAGAGTCAGATTTATGCGCGTCTCCACCTCGAATCCCAAATTCGTTAGTCCTTCTGTCATCGAAGGATGAACCTCGTCGACGATTAAGACTTTACGCATTCATTCGATTTTTTACGAGATCTAACGCTAAAAATAAGGCTTGTAAAAATGAACCTGGGTCGGCTACATTTTGGCCAGCAATATCATAGGCAGTTCCGTGATCTGGAGAGGTGCGAATAACGGGTAATCCTGCCGTAAAATTAACGCCAGAATCAAAAGCAATGTATTTAAAAGGTATTAATCCTTGATCGTGGTACATTCCTAAAACCCCGTCAAAATCCTTGAATTGGGCTTTTCCGAAGAATCCATCCGCTGGATAAGGTCCAAAAACTAAGTTTCCTTTCGTCCTAAACTCTTCCACTACCGGTTGAATAATCTCTAATTCCTCTTGTCCTAGTAACCCCGCTTCACCAGCGTGTGGATTTAATCCTAATAAGGCTAATCGAGGTTTATCAATCGAGAAATCTTCCTTTAAACTCTTTAAGAATAAGGTAATTTTTGTGCGTAATAAATCAGCGCTCAAAGCCTTGGAAACATCTAAAAGTGGAATGTGGCCCGTGGCCACGCCCATTCTAAATCCGTCTGAAACCATCATCATTAAAGACGATTTTGCTTCGAAGCGTTCCGTTAAATATTCGGTATGTCCGGGGAATTTAAACGTGTCGGATTGGATGTTATGTTTATTGATAGGAGCGGTAACTAGTGCAGAAATAAGTCCTCGATCTAGGTCGTTAGCGGCTCTTTCTAGGCAATCAAAAGCAGCCTTTCCTGCCTCTTTGGTCTCTTTTCCAGGTTCCACTTCTGTCGAAGAGTCGTCCCAGCAATTAATGACAAAACTTTCACCTGATTTCGCCTCAGACGCCTCTTTAATAACGGCGATGGACCACTCTTTTAATTCAAATTTTTGGCGGTAAAAATCCAATACTTTGGCAGAACCATAAATCACCGGTGTGCACCACTTTAACAAACGAGGGCTAGCTAAGGATTTCAAGATTACTTCCGGTCCTATTCCGTTGTAATCCCCTAACGTGATGCCGATGATAGGTTTCATAAAAAGTAATTTTTTGTTCGACCTGCAAGTTAAGAAAAATCGCTCGAAGCCGATAGAATTATTTTTCTTGGTAACGAACCCAATAATAATGGTATTTTTTTAAGTTTTGCCAAATAAAATACCGTTTTTGATGCAATTTTCACAATATATTTAGCATTTTTGTTAGAATCTCCTACTTTATTGATTATGCCAAAATCATACGTTAAGAAAATCTCAAGCCTATTAATCGCTAACCGCGGTGAGATTGCTATCCGAATTATGCGTGCTGCCTCCGAATTAGGAATTCGTACGGTAGCTGTCTATACTTTTGAGGATCGTTATTCTCTCCACCGGTATAAGGCAGATGAGGCCTATCAAATCGGTAAAGACGACGAACCGCTAAAGCCTTATTTAGATATTGAAGGCTTGATTTCGTTGTGTAAATCAAAGAAAATTGAGGCAATTCATCCGGGTTATGGTTTCCTATCTGAGAATGTGGTTTTAGCGACGCGTTGCCGGGAAGAAGGGATCGTTTTCGTGGGTCCATCCCCCGAAGCGATGAATGCGCTAGGCGATAAAGTGGCGGCAAAAGTAGCCGCATTAAAGGCCAATGTGCCCATGATTGAGGATTCGAAGGGTGATTTATCCGATTATTCTTTGGCTCTATCCGAAGCAAAACGCATTAAATTCCCTGTGATGGTGAAAGCGGCTGCCGGTGGTGGTGGGCGTGGAATGCGCGTAGTAAGATCGGAAGAGGAATTAGAAAAGGCCTACCAAGAGGCGAAAAACGAGGCAAAAAATGCCTTCGGAGATGAGACTTTATTTATCGAGAAATTCATCGATGATCCTAAGCACATCGAAGTGCAATTATTAGGCGACCAACACGGAAATTTAGTGCATTTGTATGAACGCGATTGTTCCGTGCAAAGACGTTTCCAAAAAGTGGTCGAGATTGCTCCCTCTTTTGGTCTTAAAGAAGAAACAAAACAGAAATTATACGCTTACGCGCTTTCCATCGGAAAAGCCGTGAATTATTATAACGCAGGAACAGTTGAATTTTTAGTCGATAAAGACGAGAATATCTATTTCATTGAGGTAAATCCGCGTATTCAAGTAGAACATACGATTACCGAAGAGGTGACTGGTATTGATATCGTTCGAACACAGATCCTTATCGCTCAAAATTATAAGTTATCTGATCCTGGTATTTTCATCCAAAATCAAGAAGACATTCCGTTAAAGGGCTTTGCGATCCAGTGCCGTATCACGACGGAAGATCCTGCGAATGGATTTAAACCCGATTTTGGTACAATCATCGCGTACCGCAATGCAGCTGGTTTTGGCATTCGTTTGGACGAAGGATCGTCCTATCCAGGGGTAAAAATATCCCCTTATTTTGATTCCATGTTAGTGAAGGTATCTGCCAAAGGCCGCACGCTTCGCGGTGCGTCCGAACGCTTAAACCGCGCCCTAACCGAATTCCGTATCCGTGGTGTAAAAACCAACATCCCGTTCCTTCGCAACGTGATTACGCACCCCGTCTTCCAAGAAGGCCACTGCACGGTGCCCTTTATCGCGACTCACCCGGAATTATTCAATTTCAAGCCGACCCGCGACCGCTCTACAAAAGCGATTCGTTACCTAGGTGAGGTGATTGTAAACGGAAATCCGGACGTAAAAGTGAAGCCAACCGCTCCATTCCGCCCTGCCATCATCCCTTACGTGGATCCGATGGCGGTTTATCCGAAGGGAAACAAACAATTATTAACCGAAATGGGTCCGGAAAAAT
>JBIIGE010000065.1:0-7071 GCA_044236555.1 Aquirufa sp. | reverse complement strand
GCTAAAATGAGTAAGTCATTGAACAACTATATCGACATCTTCTTGCCTGAAAAAGATTTATTAAAGCAGATCAAAAAGATCGTAACAGACACAACTCCATTAGAAGAGCCTAAAAATCCAGATAACGACATCACATTCAAACTATATCAATTAATGGCTTCTCCGGCACAGATAGCAGAAATGCGGGCTAATTATGAAGCAGGCGGTTATGGATATGGCCACGCGAAGCAAGCCTTGCACGAATTGATGTTAGGCTATTTCAAAGAGGCAAGAGAGAAATTTGACTACTTCATCGCACATCCTGAAATTATTGAGGAGAAATTAGCGATAGGCGAGAAGAAGGTTCAACCGATTGCCGAAGCGACCATCTCACGAATTCGCGCTGAATTTAAATTCTAAGCTATGTTTCCGTCCTGGGATGCAGATTTATTTCGGTTCATTAATCAGGCTCACCAGCCTTGGTTAGATGCACCCATGGAAATCATTTCAGGTAAATTAACCTGGATTCCTCTGTATGGCCTACTAATTTATGTTTTATACAAACAGTATAAACTTGAGTTCTGGAAGTCTGTACTCTATTTAATTTCCACGGTAGTTTTCGCCGATCAATTCAGCTCTAGTCTTTTGAAGCCACTTTTTAAACGGCTTAGACCCTGTCATGTAGAGACATTTCAATCGTGGATTCATTTGCCGGCAGGCTGTGGCGGGCAATTTGGCTTTTGTTCTTCACATGCAGCAAACTCTTTTGCGATTGCGGTGGGTTTTTATTTGCTGACTAAGCATAAGACAGCAGGTATTGCCTTGGTTTTTTGGGCATCAATAATTTCTTACAGCAGAATCTACTTAGGCGCCCATTATCCTTTAGATGTATTCGTAGGAGCTTTAGTAGGAACAGTAGGGGCGTGGGGACTCTTTAAAACCTATGAAAGGTTAACTAAAAAGTCGTAAGTATCAATTCCATCTGCGAAATCATCGAGGGCTGGGTGTTGACTTTGGCCAAAACCAATCTCCAAACCCACCTTACATTGAATTTTTTCCTCTCGCTCTTGTATCCAGGCCTTTAATGATGCTTCATCTGTGTAGCGATGGACATATAAAACCCCCACTGGAGAAACTAAATCATCATTCTCTGTCACTAATAGATTACCCAAATCAAAATGCGGAATTTGATTTAGCAAAAATAAGGTTCGGTGGTATTGAAAGTTATTAGAATACTTCGAATGATCTAAAACCCACGTCTCTTTGGTCAATTCATCAAATAAGGAGGTCAAATCATAAGTCATAGGAACGGCAATCGTGGAAACATTTCTGCAACCTAAACCATAATAGGTAAAAATATCCTGCGCTAAACCTTTGAAATCATCCTGAGTCTCTGATCCCTTCAAAACGGCCAAAGAACTGCGATTCTTGCGAATAATGTGTGGAATTGTAGAGAAATAATGCGCAAAATACCCACCTGAAAAATCACTACCTGTCGCAATTACCGCATCCATTCCCTGTAAACGATCAATTATGGTAACTGGAATGTTCTCATCAAAAGATTGCATAGCGTCCACATACAACTGCATCATAGATTTATCTTGAGAACTTAACTTTAGCGAAGCGTGATGTCCCGAAGCCAATACCATTAAAACGTCGTGCAGACCTACCGCAGGTAAATTACCCGCTAATACGATGCCTACATTCTTTTTATCAGTTGCCTGATGTGGGTGTTTAACATAAAAATCCTCCCAAGCAGCTACCGAAAAAAACTGCTCTTCGATCGCCTGCATCGCATGACGAACTAGGATTTCAGAAAACCAAGGATTCTCATTTACAGATCTATCTATAAATAGTTCTATTTTATCCCGATTAGTTTCATCCGAAAAAAAACGTTTCAAGAAAGAAATAAGCTCTAAAAAGGAAGCCTTTGGCATAATTATAGATATTTTACCCTGCAAAGGTCGAAAAATTTTCGGTTAGTCCATATAAATTATATACTATTCAAATTTATGTTCGTAAATTGCAAGATCAAACAAAAACATTGGTATGGCAATTATCATAACAGACGAATGTATTAACTGTGGGGCTTGTGAACCAGAATGCCCTAATACAGCAATTTATGAAGGTGGCGTCGAATGGACTTGGGCCGGAGGTACTGCACTAACAGAAATTGAATTAGAAGATGGATCTACTATGGATGCTAAAGCGCCTGTAGAACCGGTATCAGAAGAATTTTATTATATCGTTCCAGATAAATGTACAGAATGTACAGGCTTCCACGAGGAACCACAATGTGCTGCGGTTTGCCCAGTAGATTGCTGTGTACCAGATCCAGATCACGAAGAAGATAAAGAAACTTTATTGGCTAAGAAGGCTTGGTTGCATGCGGAATAAAAAAGCGGAGCTTTTTTTATTAGATTATAGATAATAGAGTAGAGAGAGGAGATTTCCTATCATATAAAGAGTTCATCGAAAGGTGGACTCTTTTTTTATGCTTTATGCAATATCTATACTCTCTACTCTCTAATCTCTACTCTCTTCTCTCTACTCTATTATCTATTCTCCCTTATCTCTCATCTCAAAATAAGTCAATCAACTCCCAACAAGCGACCCGCGACTAATTTTATATTTTTCCAAGAATGAAAAAATTGAGTTTAATTTTTAATCAATTTTATTTTAATTTTTGCAAAAACATAAATTTTAGGTTTAATTTTTAACCATTTTTTATGTTTTTTCTGCAAAAAGATAAAAAATAGGTTAAAATTTTGTTGAATATATTTGGAAAGTACAATTTAAGGCTTCATCTTTGATTCGTAATCAAGCATTATTTAATCTATAAAAATTATCCTCATGAAAAAAACGATCCTAACAGCCCTTTTTGCCGCAATAGCATTTTGTGGATTTTCCCAAGAAAAAGAAGCGGACGCTCCTAAGTTTTCTTTCTCAGGTTACATTGATTCATACTATATGTTGAATTTTAATAGCCCTACTAACAGAAGTAACTTAGGTACCTCTGGATACGAAAGAGCATTCGATCAGAAGTCAAATCAATTCTCGTTAGGACTTGTTCAGACGAAATTTGGATATGCAACAAAATCTGCAGACGTAGTTGTTGATTTAACTTTTGGACCAAACGCTGACCTTGGTCAATACGGAAACGTCATTGGGCCCTTGGGTGCAGGAAAAGGCTCCACGGCTTTGGCCATCAAACAAGCCTACTTTAACTGGAAAGCAAGTGACAAATTAACACTAACAGTAGGTCAATTTGGAACACACATCGGATACGAAGTAATCGACGCTCCAGTTAACTACAACTATTCACTTTCTAACCTCTTCAATAATGGGCCCTTCTATCACATTGGTGCTAAAGCGAATTACACATTCTCTGACAAATTTTCTGCCATGGTTGGATTGGTCAACAATGTGGATAATTTAAATGACAATAATGCCTCTAAGGGATTCATTTACCAAGTTTTCACCTCACCTACAGCGGGTTGGAATGTGTATTTCAATGGAATTAGTTCAAATGAATCTGCTCCATTAACCTCTGGAAAAGATGATTCAGGTAGCTACAATTTAGTAGACTTAACGACGTCATACCAAATCACACCCAACTACTTACTTGGTTTAAACGCAGCTTATGGTTCTCAAACAGGGGATTTTCAAGGTGGCGGTAATGTAGGAGAAAGTAAGACTTGGGGTGGTGTTGCGCTTTACTCAAATTACGCTTTTACCGATAAATTCAGCTTAGGTGGACGTTATGAAGTTTTTGATAATACTTCAGGGGCTCGTGCTTTACGCGCTGCTGACGGATCAGGTACAGATGTCAACTCCTTAACTATAACGGCTACGTTTACCGCAGCAGAAGGCCATTTATTGATTAAACCAGAATTGCGTACAGATTCCTATAAAACAACTCAATTTGTAGATGGGGATGGTAAAGACCAAAAATCCCAAACTACCTTAGGAATGCACTTTATTTATAAATTTTAATTTATCCACCCTTAACAAATATTAAACATGACGACACAAAAACCAACTTGGATCCCGTTATTAGTCTTATTAGCGGTAGCTGTCTTAGCATTATTCACAACTTCTGTACCTGGCACCATGCCTACGGAAGGTCTAGACACAGGTGATACAGCCTGGATGATTGTAGCTTCAGGCTTAGTCCTTTTAATGACACCTGGTTTAGCTTATTTCTACGGTGGAATGGTAAATCACAAAAACGTGATTTCTACCATGTTACAATCATTTATTGCCATGGGAGTTATTTCTGTGATTTGGATTGTATTCGGATTCTCCTTAGCCTTCGGTGATTCATTAGGAGGTTGGATTGGAGACCCTAGAACATTCTTCATGTTCAATGGCGTATTTGATCACAAATTATCGTTAGGGTCGTCGGATCAATTAAAATTCACCATACCTTTTGCACTATTCGCATTTTTCCAAATGAAGTTCGCCGTTATCACTCCAGCGTTAATCTCTGGTGCGCTAGCTGAGCGTATTAATTTCCGCGCTTTTGTTCTATTCATGGTACTATTCTGTGTTGTAGTTTATGCTCCTTTAGCACACTGGACATGGCACCCAGATGGTTTCTTATTTAACTTGGGCGTTTTGGATTTTGCTGGTGGAACCGTGGTTCACATGTCAGCTGGTTGGGCTGCACTTGCAGGTGCCTTGTACTTACGTCGCCGTAAATCACATGTGGAATCAAATATCTTGCCTCCAGCTAACATCCCTTATGTATTATTAGGAACAGGTTTATTATGGTTCGGATGGTTTGGGTTCAATGCAGGTTCTGCCGTAGGAGCTAACGGTTTAGCGGTTACTGCTTTCGCAACAACGCACGTAGCAGCAGCAGCGGCTGGTTTATCTTGGATCTTATTTGATGTAACTCGCGGCAAGAAAGTTTCTGCCTTAGGTTTCTGTATCGGTGCCGTAGTAGGTTTAGTAGCCATTACCCCGGCATCTGGTTTTGTAACCGTTCCCGTAGCCATCTTCATAGGTGTGGTTGCTGCCATTGTGTCTAACATTGCTGCCCACTGGAGAGCTTCTTCAAACTTAGATGATACATTAGACGTATTCCCTTGCCATGGTTTAGGTGGTATGGTAGGTATGTTGATGACCGGTATTTTCGCAACTTCAGCTGTAAATGCGGCAGTAGCTGAGCAGGGTTTATTCTACGGAGAAACGTCTTTATTCTTAAAGCACTTATTAGCCTTAGCTATTGTTTCGGCCTTTGCTTTTGGCTTATCTTATATCCTTTTAATCATTACGGACAAAATTATTCCGTTACGTGTAAATGAGGAAGAAGAAAGATTAGGTTTGGATATCTCACAACACGATGAATCGTTAGCTGAGTAATTCAAAAACAACTGAGCCGCAAGTAATGGTTCTTGTGGTTTTGTTTCAATCAAAAAGTCGGAGGCTATTAGCTTTCGACTTTTTTGTTTGCGCCCGCGGCGCTAACAAAAAATCAGATTATAGATAATAGAGTAGAGAGAAAAGATAAAAAAAGGGGCATTCGCCCCATCTCTACTCTCTTATCTCTTATCTCTACTCTAACACCACGCCACTCATCTCCCCATTCTCATTGACCGCCTTATAACGTACTTCTTGCACCGTATTTATTTGCAAGGGATCGAATGGAACCACCACTCGTACGTAATTTTCTGAAAAGCCTTCCATTGTGCCCGGTGTAGCAGATTCCTCAAACAAAACCTGACCTTTTAAACCAGCTTGTGATGCATAGAAAGCATGGCGCTTTTTATCAGATAAAATGTGTAACATTTTTGAACGCTCTGCTTTTTGCATACCATCTACTTTGGGCTTGATATCCACCGCGTAGGTATTAGGGCGCTCTGAATAAGGGAAAACATGTAAATATGAAATGTCAAGCGAGTTTAAAAACTCATAAGTCTCTAAAAACAATTCAGGTGTTTCACCTGGATGACCCACGATAACATCGACACCAATACATGCATTAGGCATCACTTCTTTAATAGAGGTCACTCGGTCTACGTATAATTCACGCTGGTAACGACGTTTCATCAAACGTAAAACGGCATTTGATCCAGATTGTAAAGGAATATGAAAGTGAGGAACAAATTTCGTGGACGCTCCTAAGAAAGCAATCATCTCAGGAGTTAACAAATTAGGCTCGATAGACGAAATACGGAAACGCTGAATAGATGATTTTTCTTCAATTGCTTGAACGAGCTGGAAGAATGTTTCGACGCGCTTTCCATTTTGAATGCCAAAATCCCCGATATTCACTCCAGTCAGGACAATTTCCTTGACACCTTTGGCAGAAATCTCCTCAATTAAACCCAACACTTTATCAATGCTATCCGAACGTGACTGACCGCGAGCCAACGGAATTGTACAATAAGAACAAGGGTAATCACACCCATCCTGCACCTTTAAAAAAGTACGTGTTCGATCATTCACAGAATAGGACGCATGGTAATCAAGGTCGTAGCGAATCTCCGAGGCAATTAACTTAGGTAAATCAACCGAATCACGATCTAAATAGGGTGGAAGGAGGGTAGGTAATTGGAATTTCTCGTTTGCTCCTAACACTAAATCCACTCCAGGAATAGCTGAAATCTCCTCAGGCTTCAGTTGCGCATAACATCCAATAATAACGACAGTGGAATTGGGGTTTACTTTCTTCGCTTCCCTAACGACTTTTTTACACTTCTTATCAGCTTGTTCCGTTACGCTACAAGTATTAATGACAAACAGATCGGGTTGGTCTTGGAACTCAGAACGCACAAAACCCATCGGCTCAAGGGAACGAGCGATGGAGCTGGATTCTGCAAAGTTCAATTTGCAACCAAGGGTGTAAAAAGCGACTTTTTTCATACCTAAAATCAGGATGCAAAGGTAAAACAAAAATGGCGGGAAAACCCGCCATCTTGTTTATAAAAGTATATAAATGCTTGATAAATGAACTATATTTTAGCTGTTTTAACCGTTTTGATAATACGTGCAGCAACTTTGTATGGATCTGCCGCTGAATTTGGACGACGATCTTCTAACCAACCTTTCCATCCTTTTTCAACTACGGCGATAGGAATACGG
>JBIIGE010000064.1:0-7094 GCA_044236555.1 Aquirufa sp. | reverse complement strand
GGAACTTATGTTAAATCGATCAACTTATCATCGACTATGTCTCCGGGCATTATCATCGATAAGGGAACTGTAGCTGGATTGTAATCATGACAAGAGAAGAAAAAAATCAGATTATTGATGAGTTGAGCGAAAAGTTCGCGGCAACTCCGTACTTCTACATTGCAAGTACAGCCGGTTTAACTGTAGCCGAAGCGAATCAATTCCGCGGCCTATGTTTTCAGAGAGGTGTAGAATACAAAATATTCAAGAACACATTAATCTCTAAAGCATTAGCTAAGACTGGAACGGATTATTCCTCTTTAGATGCAGAAGTTTTGACAGGAATGTCTGGTATCATTTTCGCAACTGAAAATGCTAAAGTACCAGCAAAATTGATCAAAGACTTCCGTAAAGAAGCTGGAAAAGATAAAATTGCATTCAAGGCTGCGTCTATCGAAGGTGGCATTTACATTGGCGAAGGTCAATTATCTGCACTAGAGAACATCAAGTCGAAAAACGAGATGATTGGCGAAGTTATTGGCTTATTACAATCGCCTGCTAAAAATGTTATTTCAGCATTGGTTAGCGGTGAGAAGAAATTAGCTGGTATCGTGAAGACTTTGTCTGAGCGCCCTGAGTAATTATTACCAAGTTTTACCGGAGTGAATACTCCAATAAATTATTATTCTTAACAATTAAATTTTCAAAAAATGGCAGATTTAAAAGCGTTCGCTGAACAATTAGTGAACTTAACTGTAAAAGAAGTAAACGAATTAGCTACTATCCTTAAGGATGAGTATGGTATTGAGCCAGCTGCTGCTGGTGCTGTTATGGTTGCAGGTCCTGCAGCTGGTGGCGGTGAAGGTGGTGATGCTGCTGCTGAGAAGACATCTTTTGATGTAATCTTAAAGGCTGCTGGTCCTAACAAATTAGCGATCGTTAAATTAGTAAAAGACTTAACTGGTCAAGGTTTGAAAGAAGCAAAAGACTTAGTTGATGCTGCTCCAAAAGCGATCAAAGAAGGTGTTTCTAAAGACGAAGCTGAAGGTTTGAAGAAATCTTTAGAAGAAGCTGGTGCTGAAGTTGAGATCAAGTAATTCAACCTCAATAGCGTAAAAAAAGGGAATGGCAACATTCCCTTTTTTTTGGTTAAAACTGTATCTTTGTCCTCTTATTTTTCCATTTAATTCATGCATAATCTGATCAAAATGCTTCCGGATGCTATCGCAAATCAAATTGCGGCAGGCGAGGTTGTACAGCGACCAGCATCTGTAGTCAAAGAATTGATGGAAAATTCAATCGATGCGGGCGCAAGCTTCGTTCAATTGATTGTAAAAGAGGCAGGAAAAGTCAGTATTCAGGTCATCGATGATGGCAAAGGAATGTCTGCCCAAGACGCGCTGATGTCTTTTGAGCGCCATGCTACCTCGAAAATTAGCAAAGCGGAAGACCTTTTTGCGATTAGGACGATGGGGTTCCGGGGAGAGGCTTTGGCCTCTATTACCTCCGTAGCCCAAGTAGAATTGAAGACAAGACGAGAGGAGGATGAATTAGGCCGTTTTTTACGCATGGAAGCGTCTGTTTTAAAGTCAAATGAACAGGATGCGACACCCAAAGGGACGTCTATACTAGTCAAAAACCTATTCTACAACATCCCTGCCCGCCGTAATTTCTTAAAGTCAAATCCGGTGGAAATGCGTCATATTTTAGACGAATTCCAACGTATTGCTTTAGCAAATCCTGAAATCAAGTTCTCCTTAGTCCAAAACGAGCAAGAGACCTATGCCCTCCCCGTGGAGAAATTGGGAAAACGCATTGTGGATTTATTTGGAAAAAGCTACCGAGAACAATTAGCCGCCTGCGAGGAAAATACGAACTATGTTAGCATAAAAGGCTATGTGGGTCGCCCGGAATACGCTAAGAAAACGCGTGGAGAGCAATTCTTCTTCGTGAATAATCGATTCATCAAAAGTTCTTATTTGCACCATGCGGTGATGAGCGCCTATGAGCGTTTAGTTCCTGAGGGCACCTTCCCTTTTTATGTCTTATTCTTAACTATTGATCCATCCCACATTGACATCAATGTACATCCGACGAAAACGGAAATCAAGTTTGATGATGAGCGGTCGATCTATGCCATTTTACAGGCAGCTATTCGGAAGACACTTAGCCTAAACCATTTGATTCCTTCGCTTGATTTTGATGCGAATGTAAATTTCCGTAATCCGAGCGGGGCACCAAACTCGATTTCTTCGTTCTCAGGAGCGAATTCGCCTCGACCGGCACAAGATGCTTGGAAAAAACTTTACGAGGGCTTAAATGACAATATTGAGGCTTTTGAGCGGGGTAATGTAGCCGATCCTTCCACAAATTTGTTTAGTGAGACGTCTACCACCATTCAAAGCAAGGCGAATACGTGGACAGCTGATAGTTCTCCACACACGAATTTTCAGGTGATTCAAATTCTGAACAAATATTTAGTGGTAACACTTTCTGGCGGCATGCTACTGATTGACCAGAAAAAAGCCTACCAGCGAATCTTGTTTGATCAGTTTTCTGAGAATTTGGTCAAAAAGAATGGCGTATCTCAGCAATTATTGTTCCCCCAGATTCTTCGAATCAATCCTGCAGATTCAGTGTTGCTGGAGGAAATCCTCGTGGATATAACCGATTTAGGCTTTGGCCTAACGAAAGACTCTGAAGAAAATTACTGGATTCAAGGCGTTCCAGCCGGAATAGGTGAGGAAGATGGCCAGAACTTGCTAGAAGGTATTTTAGAACAAGTGAAGAATGAGGCATCGGATTTAGGCCAAAACCATTCCGAAAAAATCGCGCGAATCCTAGCGAATCGTGCCGCCATTCGCTTCCAATCAAAGAAACTCCTCTCCGAAGAAATGTCCGGCTTAGTGGAACAATTGTTTGCCAGCAGTAATCCGTCTTATTCTCCCAATGGGGAAATTATTAGCCGTCAATTAAATGAGGCTGAAATTGGTCAATTAATTGGCTAATTCTTTGGCACGATCCTTTGCCGCGATAATTCCTTTTTGTAATCCTTCCGCAACAGCGCTTTCTTTGAAAATCTTTAAAGCCGCTTCAGTCGTACCCCCTTTTGAGGCAACTGCTTGAATCAATTCATCTAAGGTTTTATCGCTAGTCTGCATTAAATGATAAGACCCTAGCATCGTCTGTTTCACGAGAAGTGAGGCCATAGCTGGCTCAAAGCCCATCTTTACTCCTGCATCAATCATAGCCTTAATAACATAAAAGAAATAGGCTGGACCACTACCACTCAAACCGGTCACTGCATCTAACAAACTCTCCTCTTCCAGGAAAACAGCGCGTCCCGTCGAATTAATTAAATTCTCCACCTTTCGAATGTCTGATAAGCCTACTGCAGAAGCTGCTGCAAAAGCCGTCATCCCCATGCCTAAAAGCGCTGGCGTATTAGGCATCGCACGAACGACTAAATCATGGGATAAGCTGGCCTGAATATTCGCAATCGGAATACCTGCCATGATCGATAAAACGATTTGGTTCGATTGAATAAATCGGGCTAACTCGGAAGAGACGGACGGGTAATCCTGTGGCTTTACAGAAAGGATAATTAAATCCGCAGTAGCCACTTTCTCCGAAATCGTATCGACAACAATTCCAGACTTTTGCTGCTGCAAAATATCGCCACGCTCCTTATTTTTTTCAATCAGAATCAATTCCTCTTTAGAGACTAGATTATATTGAATAAAGGAATTAGCGAAAGCCATACCCATATTTCCACAACCAATGATGGCTATTTTCATCTTATTTTGTTTCGAAAAGTTTAGCTAAATAGTTGTCCAAAGCTGCTCCACGTAAGCCTTTAGCTATAATTCGCCCCGTTGGGTCTACTAAAAAAGTCTGAGGAATGGAGTTCACCTGGTAAGCCTGCGCCCCCGCTGAATTCCAATATTGCAAATCTGAAACGTGCTTCCAAACTAATTTATCGGTTTCAATAGCCTTCAACCAGGCCTCTCTATTTTGATCCAGACTTACGCCAAAAATCTCAAATCCCTTGTCCTTGTAGGTAGCATAGGTTTTCACCACGTTCGGATTTTCTCTTCGACATGGACCACACCAACTAGCCCAAAAATCAATAAGTACATATTTCCCTCGCAACGAACTCAAGGCTAAAGTAGGTCCAGCAGGTGTTGCTAGATTTATCTCAGGTGCCATAGCCCCCTCATTTACCCCTTGTAATCGCTGTAGGTTATTAACAAATTGTTGTACCTGTGGGTGTGTAGGTCGCGCCTTACTTAATCTATCCGCAATTTCGACTAAAGAAGCCATCTCCTTCTCAGCAGGTAAAAAATTAGTCGCCCAAAGTGCCACTAAATGACTCCCCATCAGCGGAATCAGCGCTTTAATTTTAGCCGTACTAGCTGCCTGGGCTTGCGTAAATTCTGCCTGAATTCTTTTTTCTTGCTTCTGGTCGACTTGTATTTCCTGGTTCCATTTGCGGACTTTAGCCTCCATTTCTTTCGAAATAGCCAGTAACTCCAGCATGTATTTCACGTTAGGATAATCCCCTTTCAAGGTAAAATCACCCTTACCGTCCTCATTATTGATGCCATCAGCGACAATATCAATGGTTTCACCCCCCTCTAAAATGACTAATACTTTTTGTGGCTTAGGCGTATCAAAGAAATTAACTAGGTAAAAAGCCCCTTGGTCCTTTACTTGACCCTTGAAAGTTACTTTATGCTGAGCAGATGGGCTGGCAGAATCTATTTTCGCCACCTTACCTAGCTCATTAATGTATTCCAAATAGATCTTTCTTCCTGGAATAACCGTCTTTGCCTCTACGTGTAGCTCAAAATTCTGAGCCTGTATCGCTGTCGCAAACAACAAGATGAATCCGATTATTTTCATTTATGCTTTGGCTAGTTCTTCAGACATCAGTTGATTTACGCGCTTGGGATCAGCTGTGCCTTTTGATTTCTTCATTACCTCTCCGATGAATAGGGCAATCAATCCTTTCTTCCCTTTTTGGTACTCCTTCACCTTATCTGGGTAGGCAGCAATCGCTTCCTGAACCCAAGTGATTAATTCATCCCCCGATTGAGCCTGCAACCACCCTTGCTTTTCGACAATTTGCCTAGGCGATTTTGTCGGGTTTTCGATGGCCAAAGGAAATAATTGATGTGCAGCTAAATTATGAGTCAACGTCCCGCTCTCAACCAATTCAACGATTTCAGCTAAAGTCTTAGGATTCAATTCAAATTCCGTAATGGATTGATTCGTCTCGTTTAAATGTGATTTAACCGGACCCATTAACCAATTCGAGATCGCCTTATACGCTTTCGAATGGTTTGCCACCTCTTCAAAATACACAGCCATTTCACGCGAATCAGCTAAAAAGTGAGCATCATACGTTGGTAAACCAAATTCCTTCACCAACTTTTGTTCTTGTTCCCAAGGCAATAGTGGCATAGTCGCTTTAATCTCTTGTATCCAACTTTCAGCTATTTCTAAAGGGGCCAAATCTGGCTCGGGAAAATACCGGTAATCATTCATTGTCTCCTTTACGCGCATCGAGTGCGTAGTCCCCGTTTGGGCATCAAAGGTTCTGGTTTCTTGTATAAGCGTGCCACCTTCGTTTAATACCTTCGTTTGGCGAACAATTTCATGCTCAATAGCCCGCTGAATATTGCGAAGCGAATTCATATTCTTGATCTCTACTTTCGTACCTAAGGTTGTCGAACCTTTGGGACGAATGGACACATTTACATCTGCCCTTAAGGATCCTTCCTCCATATTCCCATCACAAATCCCTAAGTAGCGTACTAATTTACGCACCTCGGAAACGAGTGCAAAGGCCTCTTCTGACGAATGAATCGTAGGCTCAGTCACCATCTCGATGAGCGGCGTACCAGCCCGATTATAATCTAAATAACTAAACGGATTATCCCCCTCATGCAAAGATTTACCAGCATCCTCCTCTAGGTGAATGTGGTGAAACTCCATCTTCTTATCTCCCTCTTTTAGATGGACTAAAATAGAACCACCCACACAAATAGGCGTTTTATCCTGCGTGATTTGATATCCTTTAGGAAGATCTGGATAGAAATAATTCTTTCTATCAAAATACTGTTTAGGAGCAATCGTAGAACCGATCGCTAATCCCATTTTAATGGCATACTCCACTACCTTCTTATTTAGCTTCGGAAGCGTGCCCGGATGACCTAAAGAAATAGGTGAAATTAAAGTATTAGCCTCTTGGCCAAAAAGCACCGGATCACTAGCGAATATTTTCGAATTCGTCTGCAACTGTGCATGAATTTCAAGGCCAATAACGGGTTGATAGGAAATACTCACTGAAAATTAGTTATGATCGCGAAAGAATATAAAGATACAAAAAACCTTCGTTTAAAGATATAAACTACTTGATTTTGCACGTACAAGCCGTTTTATGCTTGTAATTAAACCAATACGCAAGCGTGATAAAGACCCCTAAAGAGAGGCCAAAAATCCATTCAATCGACCTCATACCTACCCAGGTATCCACCACCTTAACAACAACCCCCAAACTTAAAAAATACAAAGGCATAGGCTTACGGTGTTTAAGGTAATCCTGCCATAATAAAACCAACGCCATCAAAAAGCTAACAATGACTAAAATCCACTCAAACAGGGGGCTAAATGCAATAGAACTAGCTAAATAAGGGGCCGCAAATAGCACTAATGGCAAAGTAAGGCAATGTATTGCACAAAGAAGCGAAAGGAAAACTCCCACTTTCTCGGCTGGCAATAAATGCATATACTTTTTATTAGACATTTAACTAATTATTTAATCTTGAATAGTTTTGCAATAGTGTTGCAAATATACTCAAGAACGAGCAAATCGCAAAGGGAAATAAGAGTAGAGATTAGAGAGTAAAGAGTAGAGAGTAGAGATCAGAGAGCAAAGAGCAGAGTGTAAAGTTCAAAGAGCAAAGAGCAGAGTGGCGCGGGCAAACATTTCATGAATGAATAAAAAACGAGGCGGCAGCCTCTTTTTTATGCCGTATCTCTACTCTATACTCTCTACTCTATACTCTCTACTCTTTTCCTTCTCCCTTCGGACTATCTCCCTTCGGACT
>JBIIGE010000023.1:0-26877 GCA_044236555.1 Aquirufa sp. | reverse complement strand
TAGATAATTCAGCGAATGTGGATATTAATATTGATTACACGAAGACTTTTGCCAAAGCACAACGTGAATTCTCTGTTTTGACGATGTACAGCCGTAATAATCGGGCAAATGATTTCTATAACTTGATTATGAATCCTCGTTCTACGATGAGCGAGATTATGAGTTCGATTAAGAATGAGAATACCTCTTACAATCAAGAGGCTACATTCCAAATGGACTACCAGACTCCAATTTTAAAAAATCAAATGATAGAGTTTGGGGCGAAAGGAATTACGAGAGATGTAACTTCAGATTACCAATCATTTATAGCAGGTGCTGATAGAATTTACAAAGAGGTAAATACAGCGATTCTTCCAAGTAACGTATTTGATTACCTTCAGAATATTTGGAGTACGTATGGTTCATATACCTTAACGACTAAAAATAAGTGGAGTATCAAGGCAGGTGCGCGTTATGAGTATACGGACATTTCAGCTAGTTTCTTAAAGAAAGAAGGTCAAAATACGGTGATTCCTCCTTATGGTGTTTTAGTACCTAGTTTTAATATGTCTAAGACCTTTAAATCAGGGACTTGGAGATTCAGCTATAACCGTCGTCTTCAACGTCCAGGAATTCAGAATTTGAATCCAAACGTGAATGCAACTAACCCATTAAATATTTCGGTGGGTAATCCAACCTTAGCTCCTGAGTTTACGAACAACTATGAGGTATCATACAGTAAGTTCATAAAGCAGACTTACATTTCTACTTCATTCTTTGTTAGAAACACTACCGGTGCGATTAACCAAATCAGAGAAGTAAGAGGGGATACCGTTAAAACTACGTCTCAAAATATTGGAAATGAGGATGCGTACGGTATGAATGTTAATTTAAATATTAACCTTTCTAATAAATTGATGATTGGTGGTGGCGGAGACTTATCTTATTTGGTCTTAGCTAACAACGTGCTAGATCCTTTGTTAAATGCGAAGAATCAAGGTCTTCAATCCAACTTCCGTGTTTATGGAAACTACAATATCGGTAATGGTTGGGGAGCGCAAATCTTCTCCTTCTATCGTGTGAATCAAGTGCAGTTACAAGGTTCTCAAGGTGGTTTTGGAATCTATAGCTTGAGCTTAAAGAAAGACTTTAAAAACAAGAAGGGAAGTATCGGTTTTGGAGCAGAGAACTTCTTAACTCCTAATGGATTTATTATTCGCAGTGAAACGCAAACGCCAGTGATCAACTCAAAAAGTGAGAATACGTTGCGTAACATGAACTTTAAAATCAACTTCTCTTACCGCATAGGAAAAATGAGTTTTGGACCTACGAAGAAGAAGAAATCAGTGAATAACGATGATACAAAAGGCGATGGTGGTGATTCACCAGCTCCAGCTCAACCGATGGGTATGCCAGGCATGCGTATGGGTGGCGGCGGCGGCGGCTTCGGCGGCGGTGGCCCACGTTAATCAAATAGAAAAGGGAACCTGTTATGGGTTTCCTTTTTTTATGACTAAATTAAGGCATTCGCCTATTTGTTTCTTTCGATGGTATAGCTGATTAGATCGCCTAATGAGTTTCTATACTCAGACGCGGGGAAGGTGGCTAAGATGGCTCTAGCTTCTTCAGCGATTTCATTCATTTTCTTGTTGGCATAGGCTAGGCCTCCGGTGGATTTAACGAATTGAATGACCTCTCGCACTTTATTGGAATCCTCTGATTCTTTTTTGATCAGTTGAATAATGTATTTTTTATTCGAGCTGTCGGTATTTTGCAACGCATAAATCAGCGGCAAGGTCATCTTTTTCTCTTTGATGTCGATTCCTAAAGGTTTTCCAATCTCCGCATCCCCATAATCAAAAAGGTCATCCTTGATTTGGAACGCTATCCCTACTTTTTCTCCGAACAAGCGTGCTTTTTCTACCATTTCTGCATCAGCGCCAGCCGATTGAAATCCGACAGCACAGCAAGCTGCAATCAAAGTGGCCGTTTTCTTCGTAATGATATCGAAATAAACATCTTCTGTGATGTCTAGTTTTCTTGCTTTCTCAATTTGTAATAATTCGCCCTCTGACATCTCCCGAACCGCTGTGGAAACTGATTTCAAAAGATCGAAGTCTTCGTGTTCTACAGAAAGCAATAATCCTTTAGAGAGTAAATAATCGCCTACTAAAACGGCAATCTTATTTTTCCAAATCGCATTAATGGAGAAAAACCCGCGTCTATAATTTGAGTCATCTACAACATCGTCGTGAACAAGTGTGGCTGTGTGCAATAATTCAATTAAGGCTGCCCCTCGAAAGGTTTTTTCGGTAATTTCTCCTACACATCCTGCTGTTAAAAAAACGAACATGGGGCGCATTTGCTTTCCCTTTCTTTGGACAATGTAATGCATGATGGTGTCGAGCAACATCACTTTTGTCTTCATGAAAGTTTTGAACTTCCCTTCGAAGGCTTTCATCGAATCATCGATGGGTGCTTGAATGGAAGCGATGGAGTAAGGCATGGGGGTTGATTGAATCAGTAAATTGCGTAAATTTAATCAGAATTGTGGATAAACAGGTATTATGAGTCAGATTTTAGTCTTAGCCGGTGGTTCTGTCAAAGGAGCTTTTCAAGCGGGTGTTATCAAAGCGCTTTTTGAAAAGGGATATCAGCCTGATGCCATTTATGGAGTTTCTGCAGGGAGTTTAAATGCGGCCTATTTAGTCAACCAATTTGGCCAGCAAGCGAATGCTCATCTACCTATTTCTTATCCACAAGCAGCGCAAGATTTGTGGGACTTCTGGGAGCTTCGCATTACGCATCCTGAGAGTTTGTCTAAACCCTTCAATTTGTTTGAATTAGGGTGGTCCGCGTTAACTAAAAAATTTAAAGGCTTAGTGGATACCAGTCCTTTGCGCGATTTGTTGCAGGATGTTTTACAAAACAGAAACCTTAGTGCGAGTCCTGTTGGCTTGAAAGTAGGTGCTGTTAATGTCTTAGATGGAGCCATGCATTATGTGGATCCTAGTTTTGAGAACTTTCAAGAGTATCTCTTAGCATCCTCTGCGGTTCCGATTTTAATGCCGGTGGTGACGATTAATGGGGAGAAGCGTAAATCTTATTTAGATGGTGGTTTGCGTGACGTGGCGCCCTTGCAAAAAGCTATTCAGGATGGTGCAACAGAGGTAGTTGTTATCGCTTGTCATACCGAGATGATCGAGGGAGGGGATTTCGATTCCGGGGATCTTTTGGCTTTAGTGGATCGGGTAATGGATATCGCTGTGAATGAGATTTTGAATGCGGATCTTCGGGTGCAACGCTCGGAGGTCAAATTAAAGATAATTCGACCTAATCAACCTTTGAGCATCGACATTCAGCATTTCACTAAGATGGATATTCGCAGAATGCTTGAAATAGGGTATGCACAAGGATTGAGTGAATAAAAAAAGCCTCGAATTTCGAGGCTTTCCCTTTATACTGACATGATGTCTTTTTCCTTTTCGGTAAAGATCTGGTCGATCTTAGCGATGTAGGCATCTGTTTTCTTTTGGATCTTATCTTCTGCCTCTTTGATCGCATCTTCAGATACACCATCACCTTTTAACTTCTTAATGCTGTTGTTACCGTCTTGACGCGCATTGCGGATATTTATCTTAGCTACTTCGATTTCTTGCTTACAACGCTTGACTAAATCACGGCGACGGTCTTCTGTTAAAGGAGGAATCGATAAACGAATGATTTCACCATCATTCATCGGATTTAATCCCAAACTTGAATTACGAATAGACTTCTCGATTTCTGCGAAGATTCCTTTTTCAAAAGGCTTAATAGCAATCGTACGCGCATCTGGTGTCGTAATGGATGCAGCACCTGAAATCGGTGTTTGCATTCCATAATAATCGATAGTTAAACCATCCAGCATGGATGGGCTAGCTTTACCTGCTCTAATCTTGGATAATTCAATGTTTAAGTGTTTGATCGCACCATCCATGGTTTCGACAGCTGCGTCAATATAGAATTCGATTTCTTCCATTTTATCAATTAACTAATTAAGGTTCCAACATCCTCACCCGATACTAAGGCGGCTAAATTCCCCTCTTTATTCATGTCAAACACGATGATGGGAACGTTATTTTCTTGGCATAAGGTGAATGCCGTGGTATCCATAATTTTTAAACCTTTCGAGATAGCTTCAGCAAAACTCAAGTTTGCATAGCGCGTTGCGGAGGCATCTTTTTCTGGGTCAGCGGTGTAAACGCCATCTACTCGGGTGCCTTTTAACACCACATCTGCTTCGATTTCAATCGCACGTAGGGAGGCAGTAGAATCCGTCGTGAAATACGGGTTACCGGTTCCTGCACCAAAGATCACGATACGACCTTTCTCTAAGTGACGCATGGCACGGCGACGGATGAAGGGTTCGCAAACCGCTTCTACTTTGATGGCTGTCATCATGCGCGTATACAATCCTTGTTTTTCCAAAGAGGCTTGTACCGCCATTCCGTTAATTACGGTCGCTAACATGCCCATATAATCACCTTGAACTCGGTCTATGCCTGCTTTTGCTGCGCTTGCGCCGCGGAAAATATTTCCTCCACCGATAACAATAGCTACTTCAACGCCTAAATCATGCACTTTTTTAATCTCAGCTGCATATTGACCTAGAATGTTAGGATCAATTACTTCTCCATCTGTCGAAAGAGATTCGCCTGAAAGTTTCAATAAAATGCGTTTGTATTTAGGTTCTTTCATGAGGAGCTCGTTTATGTCGATTTTGTGCGATGCAAATTTAGAAAAAATCTAGGTCTAGGCAAGGCTTTCGTCCTTCGCTTTAGGTAATTTATACCAGGGCAAATAGGGATGAGCATGGTGTTCATAATGATAGCCAAAAAAGTAGCAGGAAATAAACGCCCATACGTGGTTTTTACCCTGACTTCTAGACTGCTGTTTGTTCTCTGGAGCATGCTCTCCTCGGTGCGGTAGATATGTTCCGAATATAAATAGTTGTAGCGTACTCAAGATCGCTGGCAGTTCCCAAAACAGAATCAAATTCCACATGGGAAACCAGATTTTCAAAATATTATAGGTAATCGCCATCGCCAGCACTTGTTTCCAAGTAACATATTGCCAAATAAATTTGAACCACCAGAATAAAAAAGGACCTTGATGTACATCTGGGTCTGCGTCTGTGTTTACATGAGCGTGGTGCAGGTGGTGCTTTGATCGCAAAGTACTGTAATCGTTAAAGGCAAAAAGAATCGTACAAAAACGGCCGATGGCATGATTTAGACGAGGGTTCTCTGCATAAACTACTACATGAATGGCATCGTGAGAGGTGATAAATAAGCCGGTATACAAATGGGTTTGAAACAAAATGGCGATATAAATCCAAGGATCTGACCAGCTGAAATCAGCATTAATCCAAAAGGCTAAATTCGCGCTCCACAGGGAGATCAACACTACGGCCCAAATAATTCCCTGAAATGTATTTACTTTGCTCATAAATTAGCTAGTTAATTCTAGCACTTATATGACTTCAAAACTATGAAAATTGTTCCAGCATTGCTGCTTTTTATTTTATCTTTTAGTCTGAAAGCACAAACTACATCGACCTATTGCAATCCGATGAATCTGGATTACGGATTTACCCCCATCCCTAATTTTTCAGAACAAGGGCGTCACCGGGCGACAGCAGATCCCGTTATATCCTATTTTAAAGACAAATATTACTTGTTTTCGACGAATCAATGGGGTTATTGGTGGAGTTCGGATATGCTGAAATGGAATTTTATCTCTCGTCGATTTTTACAGCCTTACCACAAAGTATATGATGAACTATGTGCTCCGGCGACTATTGTTTTAGGGGATAGTTTGTTAGTGATAGGTTCTACCTATGCGAAGGATTTTACACTTTGGTATTCCCAAAAGCCTGAAACAGACACTTGGAAAGAGGCCGTGCATGCCTTTACAGCTGGAGCCTGGGATCCTGCTTTCTTTTTAGATGATGATAACCGACTGTATTTGTACCATGGATCGAGTAATTTCTACCCGATGTATGGACAGGAAATCGATCGCAAGACCTTACAACCGATTGGGGAGCGCAAGGATTTGATTAAGTTGAACGATGAATTGCATGGTTGGGAACGTTTTGGGGAATACCAAGACAATACCTTCTTGAAACCCTTTATGGAGGGGGCTTGGATGAATAAATACAAGGGCAAGTATTATTTGCAATATGGGGCTCCTGGGACAGAATTCTCCGCTTATGGGGATGGGGTTTACACCTCGGATCATCCGATGGGACCATTTACCTATCAAGCGCATAATCCGTTTTCGTTCAAACCGGGTGGATTTACACGCGGTGCGGGTCACGGGGCTACTTTTGAAGGACAATATGGCAATTGGTGGCATGTGACAACGATTACGATTGCGGTGAAGAATAGTTTTGAGCGTCGGCTAGGACTTTGGCCTACTTATTTTGATAAAGATGGGATTATGTTCACTAATACGGCCTATGGGGATTATCCGCACTATATGCCTACTAAAAAAGTGGATCAGCCCTCCGAATTATTTACAGGATGGATGCTGTTGAATTACAATAAACCGGTGCGCGTATCATCCAGTTTGCCGGGTTATTCCGCGAATTATGCCGTGGATGAGCAAATGAAGACCTATTGGTCTGCTGCTTCAGCTAAAAAAGGGGAGTTTATTGAAACGGATTTAGGGGAGGTTTCCACGCTGAAGGCTTTGCAGATAAATTATGCAGACCAGGATGTTGATTCGAGTTTCCTTGGAAAGATCAATGGTATTTACCACCAGTACCAAGTGTTAGGTAGCAAGGATGGCCAGAAATGGGAGTTGATTATCGATAAGTCTGCGAATAAAACTGATGTACCTCATGATTATGTCGAGTTGAAAAAGCCAGTGGAAGTTCGTTACCTAAAGCTGGTAAATCACCATATGGCGGCGGGTAAATTTGCGATTTCGGGTATTCGGGCCTTTGGTTTTGGACATGGTGAAAAACCGGGAGTCGTTAAGGATTTATTAGTGTTACGCGGTGAACACGATTCGCGGAGTGCTTGGTTAAAATGGGGCCATAAACCGAATGCGACTGGTTATGTTATCTATTCTGGCATTGCTCCAGATAAAATGTATACTTCGGTGCAGGTTTTCGGAAGTAATGAATTTTATTTCAAATCGATGGACCGTGGTAAGACCTATTATTTCCAAATAGAAGCTTTCAACGAGAACGGAATAGGGGAACGAGGACCTATTATCGAGTCAAAATCAAGCCTTTGATCGGTTGATTTCGTATACTCCGACTAACAAGACAATCATCGCAATGACTTGTGAAAGGTATACTTGTTCGCCATCAAAAACGCCCCAGCCTACAGCTACGATGGGGATGATGTAGGTCACAGAACTAGCGACAATGGCATTTGTCCATTTAATCAATTGGTTAAATAAAACCATCGCGATCGCAGATCCGAAAACACCTAAGGAGCATGCCGCTAAAAATGGCCACCAGGCTATTTTCTGAGCAAAAAATCCGGTGGATGCTAATAGAATTAACGACAAAGGGCCGATCGCCATAAAAATGCCTGAGGTAGAGGTAAAGGGGTTTAATCCAGAAAATTTCGTCTTGATGATGTGCAAATTGATGCCATATAAGAAGGTGGCTAACACCACCCAAAGCGCGTGGTAGTTAAAATCTAGCTGAAAACCTTCACCACCTACGATTAAGCCGAAACAACCGGCGATGCCCAGGAATATACCTAGCATTTGGCGCCAGTGAAAACCTTGTTTAAACAAAAGAATTCCGACGATCAAGGTAAAAAGTGGCGTAAAGGCATTCAGCATTCCAGACAAGGCGGATGTTAAATGCTTTCCAGCGATGGAAAACAAGATTGAGGGTAATAGATTCCCCGTTAAACCTGCTAAAAGAAAGCTTTTCCAATGCTCCTTTTTGACCTCGTGTCTTTGTTTTAAGAATACCGGGATAAAGAAGATGAAGGCTGCAAATATCCGCAGAGCACCCACTTGCGGTGAGCTGTAGTAGGCTAAACTTTTCTTGACTAAAATGAAAGAACTACCCCAAATTAACGAAAGCGCGACAAAGGCTAAAATGACTAGTACTACAGGGGATTTTTGTTTGTTTTCCATTAGGCGTGTAAAGGTTCTCCAGCGTAATGAGCTGAGATTTCGTTTAGTATGCCTTTGATCTCTTCAAAGTCATAGGTCGTCACTAAACGGGTTCTGAAAGGTTTGAAATGATCCATTCCGCGGAAGTAATTCGCATAATGGCGTCTCATCTCAACTATACCGCCGTGGTTCCCTTTCCAACGAATAGAAAAATCCAAGTGGTCTAAGCAAACTTGTAGACGTTGTTGCAGGGTAGGAGGATCTAAATGTTCTCCTGTGTTTAAAAAATGTTTAATCTCATTGAAAATCCAAGGATAACCAATCGATGCTCGACCTATCATAATGCCATCCACTTCATAGCGATCGCGGTATTCTTTTGCCTTTTCTGGTGAATCGATGTCTCCATTTCCGAAAATCGGGATTTTAATCCGAGGGTTTTTCTTCACCTTAGAAATCAATTCCCAATCTGCTGCGCCTTTGTACATCTGGACACGCGTTCTACCGTGAACAGTAAGTGCCTGTATTCCAATATCTTGAAGGCGTTCAGCCACATCTTCGATATTTTTTGTGGAATCATCCCAGCCTAAACGAGTTTTTACCGTAACAGGTAGATGGGTGGCATCGACAACGGCTTTGGTCATCGCTACCATTTTGGGAATATCTTGTAATAACGCGGCTCCAGCGCCTCTGCAGGCTACTTGTTTCACTGGGCAACCATAGTTGATGTCAATTAAATCAGGTCCTGCCTTGGTAGCAATTTCCGTACAAGACGCCATCGTTTCGATAGAGCTGCCAAAAAGTTGGATCCCGATCGGTCGTTCGTATTCAAAAATATCGAGCTTTTGAACACTTTTTGCGGCATCCCGAATCAGTCCTTCCGAGGAAATAAATTCGGTATACATCAAATCAGCCCCATTTGCCTTGCATACTGCACGGAAGGGTGGATCTGAGACGTCCTCCATGGGTGCTAAAAGCAATGGGAATGAGCCTAGCTCGATGTTACCTATCTTTACCATTCTGATTAAAAATTCCGTAAATTTACGAGCATTATGGTAGATAACAATTTTCAAGGCCCCGAACGTTACCTCGGTTTGCTGTCTAAAATTCTGATATTATTCGGATTTTTCCTTTTAGGAGGCTTTATAGGCCAATTTATTGGTTTATTATCCGTCGTTTTAATTATTGGATTTCCTACTCAGGATGTAAATCAATTCCAAAAATTAGTCTTGGATTTTATGGCTCATCCCCAAAACTACGATGGAGCCTTCCGTGCGATGATGGCCATGCAGTGGTTTTCGGCTCTTTTTACCTTTGTTGCCAGTTCTTGGGCCTATTTGCGTTGGTCAGAAAAGCGTGATTTAAATTCGCTTTCCACTAACCACAGCCCTGATTATCGCATTTTTTTGTGGTCAATTATCACGATATTAGTGGGGATGCCGCTGCTTGAATACATTATTCAATGGAATCAATCCTTAGTTTTACCTGCCGGATTTGAGGAGACCGAAAAGTGGATGCGTGCCTCAGAAACTCAGCTAGCAGAGTTGACCAAGTTTTTAGTCAATTTCCAAAGTCCTGCTGATTTTATCATTGGTTTAGCTGTCATCGCAGGATTAGCTGCTTTAGGAGAGGAATTGTTTTTTAGAGGCGTAGTACAAAATTTGTTTGAACGCTACATAGGTAATCACCATGTGGCTATTTGGGCGTCCGCGGCAATTTTTAGCTTTATCCATTTTCAGTTTTTTGGCTTTTTTCCGCGCTTGTTGTTAGGGGCATTTTTTGGTTATTTATATGTTTGGAATCGAAATATTTGGATTCCTATTGTAGCGCACTTCTTTAATAATGGATGGGCGTTAACGATGCAATATATGTACCAGCAGAAGCAAATTACGGTGGATCCAGAGAAATTGGGTGAAATTACACCCTGGTGGTCCGTGTTGATTTCTTTAGCATTAGTCGTGTTTTACATTCGTAGACTGCATAGCTTTCAATTAGAAAAATAAGGATTATGGGATTAAGAGATAGGTCTAATTTACAGCAACGCGTTATAGCAGCCATTGTCGCTGTACCGTTTTTGCTCTTTTGCGTGCTGTTTAGTGACTATACTTTTCTAGGCCTTTTCTTATTGATAGGTGCGGCGGCTCAGCTGGAATTCTATAAACTAGTGGGAAGCATTAGTGATAATTTACCATTGACATTTTACGGAACCTTTTGCGGTGTAGTGCTTCATTTGTTAACTTTTTTTATTGAGAAAGGGGAGATTGCTTATTCAAACTACTACATTCTTTCCCCGCTTTTAGCGTTAATTTTCTTCATTAAGTTGTACAATGCGAAAGATGAAAAACCTTTCAAAAACATCGCATACACCTTCTTAGGCATTATTTATGTCGCTCTTCCTTTTGCTTTATTAACCGTTTTAGCCTTTTTGAAAAACGAAACTTATGATCCGCAAATCATCTTAGGCTGTCTTTTTCTTTTGTGGGCGAGTGATTCAGGAGCGTATTTTGCAGGAACGAAATTTGGCAAGACTAAACTATTCGAACGCGTCTCGCCTAAGAAATCATGGGAAGGAAGTATCGGTGGATTGATCGCAGCGATGATCGTGGCTTATGTACTTTCGATTTATTACACGAGTTATGAGTCTTGGCAATGGTTTGGGATTGGTATTATCATCGTGGTAGCGGGTACTTACGGTGATTTAGTCGAATCCTTATTCAAGCGAAGCATCAATATTAAAGACTCAGCAGATACGATTCCGGGTCATGGAGGGTTTTTAGATCGTTTTGATGGATTATTGCTTTCGATTCCATTTATCATTACGTTCTTGAAATTATTTCCAAACGCTAAGCTTTAACACGCTTTAACAGCATCGAATACATTTTTTGTTTAATTTCGGCTTTATGAAAAAACGATTAGCTGTTCGTGTTATAGGGGTCTTGGCATTTTGCCTTCTCTCTTTAACTGTCTTTTCGCAAGGACAGGACAAAACAGTCTTATTTAAGGGTCGGGTGGTTGCCTCAAGTAATGCGGAATTTCTCCCTTTGGCCTATGTCTTCAATCCTCAAGCTGGACGTGGCGCACTAAGTGATAACTTAGGCCAAGTCGATATGTATGTGTTTCCAGGCGATAGTTTGGTAATTTCCTACATTGGTTACCAGAAGAAATACTACATTGTACCGCGTGATACGGAATTAGTTCACCAAGTAATTATTCCGATGGAGGAGATGACCACCATGCTCCGCGAAGTGAAGGTATTCCCGCATTCAAGTGAGGACGAATTCAAGAAGGCTTTTTTAGCGATGGGATTACGCGATGCACAGGAGCGTGAAACGGTAAGACGAAACTTAGAGCAGTCTAGATTGAACGTTTTTGCATTGCAAGCAGGTATGGGCGCATCCTCGAATTTCCGAAACTTCTCCGATATGATGATTTCGTCACAGGCAAATAAAAATTTCTTCAGCAATCCTACCTTGGCCTTGACGAATCCATTTGCTTGGATAAATTTCATTAAATCGATTAAGAATGGGGATTTGAAAAAGAAGGATTACAAGAAGGCCTATGAGTTCATGCCTAAGGAGAATTTGAATCGCCAAATGTTCCTACGTAATCTGAAATCCAATTAGGGCCAGCATTCTGCCTGTCAGCCCCTTTTCATTTCGATGAGAAAAGAAGTCAGCATTGTTTTCCACCGTGCAAGATGTATCTATCTCGAGTTGTTGAATTCCCAAAGCCTGTAATTGTGCTGCGTTCGCGGCTTTTAAATCGACATGCCATTTCGCTCCTTTGGTTGACTTAAACGCCTCATCAAACTGGGCTGCCACTTCGTCCCCCACTTCAAAATGAGCTAAACTAATGCAAGGGCCTATGTAAGCATGGATGTCCGAGGGATTAGACCCTCGGTTATCGATCATGCGTTTAGCTGTTTTTTCCACTATTTTAGCGACTGTCCCTTTCCATCCGGCATGCACCGCTGCACAAACTCGGGTTACCGGATCTGCTAGCAAAATAGGCGTGCAATCTGCGATGCCTACCCCAGCAAAAACGCCGGGCTGCACAGAAACCATTGCATCAAAACCTGATTGATACCCCGCTCTGCCTGTCACCCAAATTTTATCCCCGTGAACCTGATAGGAGCGGGCTAAATCAGCCGGAGAAATGCCTAAATCCGCGCAAAATAGTGCTAAATTTTGTTCAATGACCTCAGGGGTATCATCAGTATGAATACCAAGATTTAAAGAGGAATAAGGAGATTCACTTAAGCCGCCATGGCGGGTGCTTACACCCGCCACGAGGCCTGGAATGGATTGAAAAATTCGAGGTCTGACGACTCGATTAGGCGTCATAACTTAACCCATATTGTTTTAATACTTCATCAGGAACGCCATTCCATTGGTTAGGCGTGTTTCCTTTGTACTCTAAATCTTCAATACCGATTTTGGACGTATAGAAACCCGTCGCCGTCAAATTACGCATCAGCGTGAAGAAAGATTCTCCTTGCGTTAGATGTTTAGGCGTTTTACCTGGGTAGGCGATATCATCCACGATATTAATGCGCTGCGCCGGAGTTAATTCAGTGAATTTTTTCGAGAAACGTTTATTCGATTCTACATCTAACCAACGTAATCCACCGCGCATCGGCGTTTTAAATTCTGGCTTATCCTTTACAATGAATTCGATAAAGGCGGTTACCCCTGATTGAGAGGCACTGCCTGATTTCTTATCAGCAGGAATAATTATATCAGATAGAATAGTGATCGTCGCTAATTCGTGTGCGTTCAAGAAAACTTCCGCCTTCAAGGCAGCCTCTTGCTCCGCTTCTTCTTGCGTGCGTCCGTTAGGTCTTTTAACTGGAACTTTACCTAATTCTAAATTCTCAATCGCTTTTTCGTCTGGATTGAAAACGGCTAAGCCCAGTGAACTTAAGCCCATATTTTTTAAATAGTCTCTTCTTTTCATCTTACAGGTTGCCTTTTTTACGTTGATCGATAATGTATTCAGACGTGCGTAGGGATAGTGCTAGGATCGTCCAAGTGGCATTTTTATCCCCTTGTGAAACGAATGGTGCAGCATCTGCTACAAATAAATTTTTCACATCGTGTGCTTGGCAGTTTGAGTTCAGTACTGAAGTGTTCTTGTCATTACCCATACGCGCTGTTCCTACTTCGTGAATGATTCGGCCTGGATCAGCTAAACCGTAGTTATTGTCTGCCCCCGGTTTTTTGCCCAAAGCTTCTCCACCCATCGCGTGAATGATTTCCTCGAAGGTGTCTTGCATGTGTTTGGCCTGTTTCACCTCATAATCACTCCATTTGTAATGGAAACGTAATACCGGGATACCAAATTTGTCTACAACATTCGGATCGATTTCACAGTAGTTATCTTCGCGAGGTACTGGCTCTCCACGACCTGCAAAACCTACATAAGCCCCGTAGAACCGACGGTAATCTTCTTTCAAAGTAGCTCCGTATCCACCGGCCGCTTTCTTAATTCCATCCCGGTTGAAATTCTCGCGGCCATTTAGGCCCTCGATACCCCAGCCAAAACCATAATTAGGCATTCCCATACCTCCACCGTATTCGATGTGGTATCCGCGCGGGAAGTCTAATTTTGTGTTATCTAACCACCAAGGTGTATAAACGTGCATGCCGCCTACACCGTCTTCATTGTATCGCTTACGATCAAATAGAGATGGAATGATAGCTGAACGAGAGGCTCCCGTAGAATCATTGATGTATTTTCCTACGACTCCACTAGAATTAGCAATGCCATTCGGGAAGCGAGCACTTTTAGAATTCAATAGTAAACGCGCCGTTTCTCCAGCTGAGGCGGCTAAAACGACGATTTTGCCTTTAACCGAATATTCCATCATCGTTCCTGTGTGCACATAGGAAACGCCTGTTGCTAAACCCGTAATTGGATCCGTCATTACCTCCCGCGCCATGGCAAAGGGAAGTAAAGTCGTATTTCCTGTTTGGACAGCTGGTTTAACTAATACGGAGGAAGACGAGAAATCGGCGTAAGCAGAACAGCCCCGGTTACATTGGCCGCAATAGAAGCAAGAGCCGCGTTCGTTATTGATTGGTTTTGTTAACATCGACATACGCGACGGATAGGTCGGGATGCCCAAGGCCTTGTTCGCCTTTTTAATCATTAATTCGTGAAGACGAGGCTTCGGAGGAGGCAAGAAATAGCCATCTGGATCATTTCTGAGGCCTTCATTTGTTCCAAAAACCCCGATCATTTTGTCCACCTTATCGTAATAAGGCTTCATATCATCATAACCGATAGGCCAGTCATCGCCTAGACCATCGATACTTTTTCTTTTAAAATCATCTGGACCAAAACGGAGTGAAATACGTCCCCAGTGGTTCGTACGACCACCCACCATCCGGGAGCGGAACCAGTCGAATTTTGTTCCATTTTTTCGCGTGTAGGGTTCTCCCTCAATATCCCAGCCGCCATAGGCAGCATCAAAATCGCCAAAATTACGCAGTGAACTGCTGGATCCTCTACGAAGGGATTCGTAAGGCCATTTCATTTGGGTCATATCTTTCGGATCCGCGGGATCAAAAGGCTGTCCAGCCTCTAGTATGCATACTTTAGCTCCAGCTTTTGCCAGCGTGTGTGCAGCCATACCGCCACCCGCACCGGAACCTACGATCACTACATCGAAAACCTCTTGTTGAGATTTAATGTAAATAGAAGAGTTAATCATTTTGTTAATCTGGTTTAGAGAAATCAAAAATAGAAAATTTGGTTTATTTTTGTCATTAATAGAAAAGAAATATTTGGCACGGAAAGCAGACAACGGAGAGGAGCCATTGAAAAAAGGGGAAACTCCTCTTTCAAGGCAGTTTAATCAAATCAAGGCGAAATACCCGGGGGCTATTTTATTGTTCCGGGTGGGGGATTTTTACGAGACCTTTGGCCAAGATGCGGTGAAAGCCTCGAAAATTTTAGGGATTGTTTTGACGCGCCGCAATAATGGCAACGCCGATGCAGAATTAGCGGGGTTCCCACATCATTCTTTGGATACCTATTTGCCTAAACTAGTGCGTGCCGGGGAGCGCGTAGCCATTTGTGATCAATTAGAAGACCCTGCTACGGTGAAGGGAATTGTGAAGCGCGGGGTAACGGAGCTAGTGACGCCTGGGGTTTCTTTTAACGACCAAGTATTAGATAATAAGCGCAATAATTATGTGGCGGCGATTTCCTTAGATGAAAAATCAGCCACGTATGGAATTGCCCTGCTCGATATTTCGACGGGTGAATTTATGTGCTCTCAGGGTCCTTTGGCCTATATTCAGAAGTTAGTCCAAAGTTTCTTGCCGGCAGAGATTTTGTATCCAAAGAAACACAGAAACGCTTTTATTGAGGCCTTCGGAGAGCAGTTTCATAGCTTCACCCTAGAGGAGTGGATTTTTACCCATGAATTCACCTATCCACTCTTGACGCAACATTTTAAGACCCAAAACCTAAAGGGTTTTGGGATTGAAAATAGCCCTTTAGGTATTATTTCTGCCGGGGTCATTTTACATTATTTAGCCGAAACCGAACATCGCGCGATTGGACATATTTCTTCTATTCAGCGCATTGAAGAAGATAAATATGTGTGGCTAGATCGCTTTACCATCCGAAATCTGGAACTAATTCATCCCACTCAAGAGGGAGGCGTTCCATTGATAGCATTGATCGATCAAACCCTAACAGCGATGGGTGGTCGTTTGCTGCGTAAATGGTTGGTATTGCCTTTGAAGGAGTTGAAGACTATCGAGCAGCGCCAAGAAGGTGTCGCGGGTTTACTCGCCTCTTCGAGTATATTAGATCAGGTTTCTGAATTATTGAAGCCAATCGGGGATGTGGAACGTATGATTTCCAAAGTTGCTGCAGGCCGTATTAATCCACGCGAATTGAATGCCTTGAAGAAGGCGTTACAACAGATTCCAGAGATTAAAAGTGTATTGTCAGCATCTTCATCACCTAGCCTTTCAGGTCTAGCGAACAGCCTAGATACTTGTTCGGATTTAGTGGAGAAAATAGATACGATTTTGCGGGAAGATCCACCTGTCTTAATGCACCAAGGCGGAATGATCAAAAGCGGTTATTTAGCAGAGCTAGATGAATTGCATGGGCTTTCTAGCTCGGGTAAGAACTTCTTAGCGGACATCCAAAAACGGGAGATTGAAAGCACCGGAATTACCTCCTTGAAGGTATCTTATAACAAGGTTTTTGGTTATTATTTAGAAGTAACAAACGCCCACAAAGACCGCGTGCCACCCGAGTGGATTCGCAAACAGACATTAGTAAATGCGGAGCGTTATATCACCGAGGAATTAAAGGTGTATGAAGAGAAAATTCTCAGTGCAGAAGATAAAATTTCGGTCATTGAATTCCGCCTTTTCCAAGAATTAGTAGAGACCGCATTAGGGTTTTTAACTCAGATTCAGCAGAATGCGTTAGGTATTGCGACACTCGATGTGCTAGCCTCCTTTGCAACTGTGGCGAAGAAGAACAACTATGTTCGTCCAACGTTGAACGAAACGGAAATAATCGACATCAAAGGTGGGCGTCACCCGGTCATCGAAAAACAGTTGCTAGCCGGTGAGAATTATGTACCGAACGACATCTATTTAGACGATAAAAAGCAGCAAATTATGATGATTACCGGTCCCAATATGGCCGGTAAATCAGCCTTATTGCGCCAAACCGCTTTGATTGTATTGCTCGCTCAAATGGGATCTTATGTGCCTGCTGAATCCGCGACATTAGGTTTAGTGGACAAGGTTTTCACAAGGGTGGGTGCCTCAGATAATTTGTCCAAAGGCGAATCTACCTTCATGGTGGAGATGACGGAAACAGCGGCGATCTTGAATAATTTATCCTCCCGATCCCTCGTTTTATTAGATGAAATCGGTCGTGGAACCTCGACGTATGATGGGGTTTCGATGGCTTGGGCGATCGCAGAGCACTTGCATAACCATTCTGTATATAAGGCCAAAACCCTATTTGCAACCCACTACCACGAATTAAATGAGTTGACTCAGGACTTTCCCCGCATCCAAAACTTCCACGTTTCGGTGAAAGAAGTAGGAAATAAAATCATCTTCTTACGTAAATTATTGCCGGGTGGAAGTGCGCATAGTTTTGGTATTCACGTCGCTCAATTAGCCGGAATGCCTACCTCCCTAGTCTTGCGTGCACACGAAATTCTCCAAAACCTAGAGAAAGATCACGTGTTAGAAGACAATATAGACAAGCTGAAAGAGATGCCGAAGGCAAACTACCAGATGAGTCTTTTTGGCGTGGAAATACCAGAAGGCCTCCAAAAAATCGAGGATCAACTGAAGGAATTGGATGTGAATTCATTGTCGCCGATTGAGGCGTTGTTGAAGCTTAATGAACTCAAGCGCTTATTGTAGATTAGAGATAAGAGAGTAGAGAGTGTAGATATGAGATTTGGAATTTTTTATCTCTACTCTATAATCTATACTCTCTACTCTATAATCTCTAATCTAATTTCTCACATCAAGACCCCAATTCAACTTGCTCCTCAACGTCTGCAAGAAATCATCCCCCGGAATTTTAATTAATTTTGCAGAGAATGCGGCCTTTTTGACTTCGATTTTGAAGTGGCTGTCGATGACTTTGGAACGCGAATCTAATGAAATAAGGAAGTTTTTGCTTCTTGAGCTAACTTCAAAAGTTAATACCGCTGAACTAGAAACAAGGAGCGGACGCACGTTTAAATTGTGCGGGCTCATAGGAGCGATGATGAAAATATCGGAACTTGGAATGACTAAAGGGCCACCCACGGCAAGGGAATATCCAGTGGATCCTGTAGCCGTGGAGACAATGAGTCCATCAGCCCAATAGGAATTTAAATAGTTACCATCCACAAAAGCTTTGATAGTAATCATGGAAGACGTGTCAGTCTTCATGATACCTACCTCATTAAGGCCAAAACCTTTGCCATCAAAAAAATCAATTTCTGACTCAACAGAAACCAAACTTCTATTTTCGATGCGGTAATTTCCTTGTAAAACGGTATCTAATGCGGTGCTTATTTCTGGGGGTGATAGGGTGGCTAAAAAGCCTAATCGGCCCGTATTGATACCTAAGATGGGAATTTCTTTCGCGCCTATTTGAGTTAAGGTTTCCAATAATGTTCCATCGCCACCAATACTCCAAGCCATGTCTGCTGATTCAAGCCCTTTTTCTGTGGAATAACTAGGCACATCTGCAACGGAAAAGCCGTGTTCTGACAGATGGTTTTTGAAGAAATCAGATAGGATGGGTTGGCAGTTTTTGGCACAAATATCCGCCCATATTTTCTCCATTAAGGGCTTTGTTTCAGCCGAAAATGTTTTACCGTGAATGGCTAAATGTACACTCATTATAGGTCGATAAAGCGCATTAAATGATCGAAACGATCTTGATCTACTTCTATTTGTTCCCCAAAAACAAAGGCTTTTTCAATGAAAATCCCATGTCGCTCTAAGTTACTGATGATGCGTCCAAAAGTCTCTGTTTGCACCTGAATAACGACTAGAGGTTCTTGAAAAAACGTGCGAACGACAAAGCCATTTTCCTCTTCAATAATACGTATAATCGTACTTAAGCTGTCGCGAGAGGCTTGAAATGGAATGCGGATAATGCCCCCATTTTTATTTTCAACTCCTGAATTTAACAATAGGTTTCCTACCGCGGATTTAGTTATATAACCTCTAAATAAACCGTCTGCATTCGTGATCGCGATCACATCTACACCAGATTCATCTAGCCAAGGTAGGCTAGCCAAGACATCTTCTTCCTCTTCCATGTGGAAGGCTGAAAAATGTTCTTTCAAGTCAGAAAGTGATTGTTCTGGAGCTAGAGCTTGACTTAAAACTTCGGAAGATAGTAAGCCAAGAAAGGATTTATTTTCTACCACTGCTAAGGCATTGACTCCTTGGATACGTAAGGTCTTCAGTGCTTTAGCAACTGAATCTGTCAAACGCAACACCGGTAAATCAAAATTTAGGTGTGATAGCATCAACATGTTAGACGGGGTTCTGGTTTAACCACTCGGTTACGATCTCATTGAATTCAACTGGACGTTCCATCATGGGCGCGTGGCAGCATTTATCAATAAATTTCAAGGTTGATCCTGGAATTAATTGATTGAATTCGTGTCCTACTTCCGGAGGAGTAATGGTATCATTTAATCCCCAAATCAATAGAGTAGGGGCTTTAATGTTGACTATATCTTTGGCCATATTATTTCGCTGGGCCGACTTCGCAATCGCGATAATACGCATGACCTTAGGGATGCTATTCGTAATTTCGAATACTTCGTCTACTAATTCTTTACTCGCCGTTTTAGGGTCGTAAAACGTGTATTCAACGCGTTCTTTAATGTATTCATAATTTCCGCGCTTGGGATAAGAACCTCCCATGGAGTTTTCGAAAAGACCAGATGATCCCGTTAAAATTAAACGTTGTATTTTTTCCGGATGACGCAAAGTATAAATTAATGCGACGTGACCACCTAATGAATTACCAATTACAGTGAATTTATCTAATGCTTTGAAGGTAATAAATCCTTCAATAAATTCAGTTAAGCCCTCGCAACCTGCCTCTTTAATGGGCATGTCATGGATGGGCATTAATGGGATAATCACCCGGTGACTCGACTTAAAATGATTAATCACATCAGCCCAATTGCTCAATGCGCCAAACAATCCGTGAAGTAATAAAAGGGTCTCACCCTGTCCTTCATCAATGTATTGGTACTCTCCTTCTGCCTTAATTAGGTACTCCATTCAGCAATTTTGTATTTATAAACTGCAATTTAATAAAAAGAATGTTAAACAATTTTAATTTTGCAGAGTTTTAAAAAATATAATTTATCTATGAAACCTATCTTAATTGTTGGCGGTGGAATGGCCGGTTTACAAGCGGCGTCTATTTTGCATACTAAGCGGATGGACTTCATTTTGTTTGAGAAGCAAGCCTACTTAGGGGGGCGAGTTTCATCCATAGTAAAAGATGGATTTATTTTAGACCGCGGTTTTCAGGTATTGCAGACCTCCTATCCAGAAGTACAACGTTCTTTAGACTTAGCAGAACTTAATCTGCACTTTTTCGAATCGGGTGCGATGGTGAAAGACCAGTTATTTTTTAATCCACTCCGTCGTCCGTTTGATCTGTTTTCGTCTGATATGCTAACTTTTAAGGATGTCTTTTCGTTAGCTAAAATTTGGGTTCGATTGCAAGGCAATGTGCCTGCTTTGGATGGTAATAAACAAACAACGCAGGAATTAATTAACTCCTACGCTTTTTCTGATCGTTTCAAGAATGAGTTTTTAGTTCCTTTTTTTCAAGGGGTTTTCTTGCAAGAAACGCTGACGCAGCCTGCCTCTTTGTTTTTCTATTATTTACAACAGTTTTTATATGGGAATGCAGCGATTCCAGCGGAAGGAATGCAGGCTATTGCAAATCAAATGGGGTCTAGGCTTCCAGTAGATAAACTGAAGTTAAATCAAGAAATTGTTGCTATTTCCCCTACAAGTATTACCCTGAAATCTGGTGAAGTTATAGAAGGGGACGCGGTTATTTTAGCCGTCGATTTACCGGTGGCTGCTACGCTTTTGGGGATAAATATACCTAAAACCCTAGGTTCAAAAACCTGTTATTTTTCCGCGAAAAGTACGGCGAATCAACCGGGTCTATTGCGCTTAGTGGGAGAGGAGCACTTGCTTCATTTTACTTGTTTGACGGATGTGAATCCAGGTTTAGCGCCTAAAGGAAAAGCTTTGTATTCAGCCACCTCTTTGAAAAATAGTTCTGAAGAAGAGATAAAAGCTGTTTTAGAAAAATATTTACCTGGACAAAAATTGACATTCCTACATAGTTTTGAATTGCCGCATTCGCTGCAGCTAGTGGAAGAGAATGAAGCCATTAAAAATGCGGCTGCGGGTATCGTTTTAGCGGGGGATTATTTGGAATTTCCATCCTTGCAAGGGGCACTTGAATCAGGACGGAAGGCAGCGGAAGAAATTTTGGCCAAAACCTGATTTTCATCAGCAAATTGTATGGCCGTTTTTCGTACCTTTGCAAGGTTAATCAAGCCCTACATGAAAAATAGTATTCTCATTTTTGCCGTACTCTTATTCGCAGCGTGTTCAAGCTCAAATAAGGACTACCAAAAGGCAGCCTCCAATCCAGAATTTTTAATCCGTGCGGAAGTGATGTTGACTGAAAGTATCATCCACGATATTTTTGCTCCACCGGTTTCATCGCGTATTTATATGTATGCAAGTATCGCGGGATATGAGGCTGCGATTCAGGGTGAGAAAGGCTACAAATCCTTAGTAGGTCAAATCAATGGCTTTGAAAAAGTGGCTCAAGCAGAAAAAGGAAAAGAATATTGTTATCCATTAGCCTCTACGCGTGCCTTTTTGTCTGTTGGTAAAAAATTAACCTTTGCACAAGAGTTATACGATGAGTTTGATAAGAAATTAGAAGAGGATTACCGGGCAACAGGCATTCCAGATGATGTATACGATCGCTCTATTGCGTTTGGGGATTCGATCGCGGAGTCGGTTATGAAATATGCGTCTAAAGATAATTACAAACAAACGCGTGGTTTTCGCTTTACAGTAACCAATGACCCTGGAACTTGGACACCTACACCTCCCGCCTACATGGACGCGGTGGAGCCGTTTTGGACTAAGATCCGTCCAGTAAGTCTTGATTCATCTGGGCAATTTCAGGCCCCTATTCCTTCGAAATTCGATTTAACGCTAGGATCTCCATACTATAAAGAGGTGATGGAATCCTATAATACTGTGAAGAATTTAACGAATGAACAACGGGATATTGCGAATTTTTGGGACTGTAATCCATTTAAAATGAACATAACGGGACATGCTATGTTTGCTACGAAGAAAATGTCCCCTGGTGGGCACTGGTTAGGCATTGTCGGTCAAGTTTCCCGTCAATTAAAGAAATCCCATGTCCAAGTAGCTGAGGCATTTGCGATGACTTCGATGGCGATTTTTGATGGCTTTATATCTTGCTGGGATGAGAAATACCGATCGATACGAATTCGTCCTGAGACGGTTATCAATAACAGTATAGACAAGAAATGGATACCGATTTTACAGACTCCACCGTTCCCGGAGTATACATCTGGGCATAGTACTATTTCAAGTGCGGCTGCAACGGTATTGACGAAAATATATGGAGATAATGTAGCCTTTAATGATTCCACAGAGATCCCCTATGGCATACCTCCTCGAAAATTTACCTCCTTTAAGCAAGCAGCTGATGAAGCATCTATAAGTCGTTTATATGGAGGAATTCACTTCCGTCCAGCCTTAGATCAAGGGATGATTCAAGGGGCCAAAGTGGCGAATCAATTGCTTGCAAAAGTGAAAATGAAGTAATGAAAAACGACATCACTTCGAAGGCTGATATCAAAACATTTGTGGATGCATTTTATGCTAAAATGCCATCGGATGATTTAGTTGGTACAGTTTTCATGGAAGTAATGCACGTGGATTTCTCGACGCATCTCCCTAAAATGTATGATTTTTGGGAGATGTTATTATTTCAAGGCACGGCCTATCAAGGGGCTCCCATGCGCCCACATTTACAAATCAATCAAATCCACCCTATCACGCCGGCTCATTTCGAGCGCTGGTTACGTATGTTTCGAGAAACAGTACGGGATTTGTTTGAAGGGCCAAAGACGGAAGAAGCCATCATGAAGGCGGAAAACATTGCGGCTACTTGGGCGTATAAACTAGATTATTTAACTCAACATCCTGCATAAGATGATCGTTTCAACACCGGGCCGAATTTGTCTTTTTGGCGAACACCAAGATTATTTAGGTTTACCCGTGATTGCGGCGGCTATTTCGAAGCGTATTCAAATCGAAGGGGATTTTAGAGCTGATAATATAGTCCATTTTTCCTTGCCGGATGTGGGAACTGAGGAATCATTTAGGTTAGAGTATCCTTTGGCATACACAAAAGAACGCGACTATTTTAAGAGTGTATTAAATGTGTTGCATAGGAAAGGACATCAGTTAGATAAAGGATTAGAGTTAACCGTTAGCGGTACTATTCCCATCAATTCAGGAACATCCAGTTCGTCCGCTTTGCTCGTTTCGTGGGTGAATTTCTTGAATGAAATTTATGGTTTAGGCTATTCCCAAAAACAAGTAGGCGAAATCACCTACGAGGCTGAAGTGTTGGAGTTTTCAGAGCCTGGTGGGATGATGGATCAGTATTCGACTGCCGTGGGGAATGTGATTTATTTAGCTAGTGTGCCTGAGATTCACATTGAAACTTATGCTAGAGATTTAGGGACTTTCGTTTTAGGGGATTCAGAAGAGCCTAAGGATACGTTAGGTATTTTGAGCCACGTGAAGTTTGGGATGTTAGGGGGGATGCAGAAAATTCAGAGCAAATACCCGGATTTTAATTTAGCCACTGAAAAGGATCCAGCAAAATACCGGGATTTGTTGACAGAGGACGAGTGGGTGCTTTTGCAGGCGAATATCAGTGATCGTGATTTGTTGTTAGAGGCAAAAGCGATGTTTGAAGGAAAAATCGCTTGGTCAGACGAAAAATTAGGTTCCTTATTAAATGAACATCAAGTAAATTTGCGGGAGCACAAGCGGATTTCAACGCCCAAAATCAACCGAATGCTACAGGCGGCTTTGGATGCTGGAGCTTTGGGAGGGAAAATTAATGGCTCGGGCGGCGGCGGATGTATGTTTGCCTATGCGCCTAAGAACCCTGAAAAAGTGGTCGAAGCAATTGAAAAAGCGGGAGGAAAGGCTTATATTATTACAGTAGATAAAGGAACAACGAAAAATATATGAAGAAGAGATTATTGATTTTAGCGGGTGGCATGGCCTCTCGGATGAAGAAAGCTTTAGCGGAAGAGAATAGTGATTTAGATCCTAAATTAGTGGCACAAGCGAATGCAGTGACCAAGGGAATGATCCAAGTGGGAAAGAATGGTAAGACATTGATTGATTACCAATTATACAATGCGCATTTAGCGGGAATCGAAGAGGTGATGTTGCTTTTACATCCGACGGATAATGTTTCTCAAGAATATTGCGAGTCATTAATGGCTAAGGATGCGACGTGGGGGATGAAAATTGTCTTCGCTCGTCAACAAATTGCAGTAGATCGTGAGAAGCCAGCTGGAACGGCTGATGCGGTCTATCAAGCTTTATCGCAGCACTCAGATTGGCAAACAGGTCGTGTGATTGTTTGTAACTCAGATAACTTGTATTCGGTGAATGCATTGAAGACACTTTGGGCATCAGAGGTTCCTCAAGCATTGATCTCCTATCACCGCGATAGTTTATTGTATCCAGAGGAGCGTATCTCCGCTTTTGCCTTGATTCGTACGGATGCAGAGGGTTATTTACTAGAGATTATTGAAAAGCCTACGAAAGAACAGGCAGATGAATTAATGGCGAAACAAGGTCGTTTAGGCGTAAGTATGAACGTTTTTGTGTTTGAGGCGAGTACGTTCTTACCTTATTTGGCCAAAACTCCATTCCACCCTGTCCGCAATGAAAAGGAATTGCCTACATCGGTAGTGATGTTTGGCGAAGGAGAAGCTAAAGGTTTCTTCGCCATCCCCTTAGCAGAGAATGTGCCAGATTTGACTTCTAAAGAGGATATCTTAGTGATGCAGAAATATTTAGAGGAAACGTATGGCGATTTCTAAACCTTAATGCTAAATTGTGAGTGAAAACCTATTCACTCTATGACTTTATTGATTGTAATTGCTAGTCTTGGCCTTTTGGTACTGTTAATCACGTATTGGAAGGTCAATTCGTTTATATCCTTTTTGCTCGTAAGTATTTTTGCGGGCGTTTGTTTCGGTTTACCTCTTCCGGATATTGCGAAATCCATTCAAAAAGGACTAGGGGATACGCTCGGATCATTGGTCGTCATTCTCGTACTAGGAGCGATGCTGGGTAAATTAGTGGCGAGTTCAGGTGCTGCTAAACAGATTTCAGGTACGTTAATTGATCTTTTTGGGCTATCGAATATTACCTGGGGGCTTATGCTGACGGGTTTTGTGATCGGGATTCCTTTGTTCTACAATGTGGGATTTGTCTTAATGATTCCACTAATCTTTTCCTTGGTTCAACAATACAAGATTCCGCCGTTGATGGCTGGGGTGCCTATGATGGCTTCTCTGTCTGTGGCACATGGTTTTTTGCCGCCGCATCCCTCGCCAGCTGCCTTAGTGGCGCAGTTTCAGGCAAATATGGGTGAGACTTTGATGTTAGGTATCATCGTGGCGATTCCGGCAATCATTTTAGCGGGTCCTATTTTTGCCAAAACCTTAGCCCATCTACCCGTCAAACCGCTAAAGGCCTTCGCGGCGGCAGAAATTGATGAAAATAATCTTCCTTCTAAAACAGCTAGTTTCGTAGCTGCTTTATTTCCGGTATTCCTATTAGTAGGAACCACTATTGCCGAGATACAATTACCGGAATCCCCCGTTGTGAAATTCATCGCAGATCCAGCGATGGTCATGTTGGTGGCTATTTTAGTGGCTACTTATGTGCTTGGGATTCGACGTGGTAAGAAAATCGAGGAGGTGATGAACGTATATGGCGAAGCGGTGAAAGATGTAGCGATGATTTTATTGATTATTGCAGGTGCTGGAACATTGAAAGAGATACTACTGGTTTCAGGGGTTAGCAAGGAAATTGCGTCCTATTTAGGAGGATTACCGATACATCCGTTGGTTTTAGGGTGGATGATGGCCGCAATCATCCGCGTTTGCCTGGGTTCTGCAACGATTGCAGGATTGACGGCAGCCGGAATGATTTATCCCTTAGTGGCTGCAGGAGATGTAAATGCTAATCTAATGGTTTTGAGCATCGGAGCGGGTAGCCTAATGTTCTCCCACGTCAATGATACGGGTTTTTGGCTGTTTAAAGAATATTTTAATTTAACAGTCAAAGAGACGCTGCGTTCTTGGTCTTTGATGGAGACGATTGTGTCGGTCACTGGATTAGTAGGAGTTATGATTTTGAATCAAGTTCTATAGTTTATTTGTTAGGTAATGTGGTAGAAAAAAAGAGAAGTTAAATCCGAATTTGGGTTAAAAGCTTTATAGAAAACTACATTTTAGCGCTAATCATTTAATAGGAGGGGGTAATCATCTGCTTGCCCCCTCTTTTTTTGAATAAATTCAATAATCGTTTATTTAAAGGTAATTTTTTCCTATTATAAAATAATAGATGGCTGATTGCCGTTTTGCCAAATGGTTCCATTAAATCCATATATAAATGCATTTAATGAAAACTATTTGATTATTTAATTGTTAAACCCTGAATTAAACTATAATTTTAACTTCTCATTACATTATCCTTCAATTAAAAAAAACAATTATGAAAAAAACATTACTAGTAAGTATCTTCTTGTGGTTAGTGGCGATGGTTCCACTACAAGCACAAGATAGATCAATTACGGGAAAGGTTACCGGAGAAGATGGAATGTCTTTACCGGGAGTTACCGTTTCTATCAAAGGAACCAGCAGAGGTACAAATACGGATGCTGAAGGTTCATTTAAACTGACTGTTTCATCAACATCAGTTCTAATCGTTAGTTCGGTAGGCTATACTCCTCAAGAAGTTCGAGTGGGTAACCGTACCGTTATTAATGTTTCTTTAGCATCGTCTGCGTCTACGTTAGATGAAGTGGTTGTCACTACCTTTGGAACAGCAAAAAAATCTTCAT
>JBIIGE010000022.1:0-28090 GCA_044236555.1 Aquirufa sp. | reverse complement strand
CCATAACCGCTGAAGCAGGATTTGTTCCGTGCGCTGATGATGGGATGATCGCAATATCACGGTGGTGATCACCGCGAGATGCATGGTAAGCACGAATCGTCATAAGACCGGCATATTCGCCTTGTGCTCCAGAGTTTGGTTGCATCGACATTTTTGCGAAACCAGTAATTTCACAAAGCCAGTCATTTAGGTCATTGACCATTTGTTGGTAACCTTTAGTCTGTGAAGCAGGCGCGAATGGGTGCATTTTGCCTAATTCTGGCCAAGTCACCGGAATCATCTCCGTCGTCGCATTCAATTTCATCGTACAAGAACCCAATGAGATCATGGAATGAACCATGGATAAATCCTTTGATTCTAATGATTTCAAATAACGCAACATCCCGTGCTCTGAATGGTATTTATTAAACACGCTGTGCGTTAAATAAGTAGACGTCCGTGTTAGTGTTGCTGGGATTGTCCAGGTAACATTTTTCTCTGCTGTTTTCGCTCCTTTTAACGTTTCGAAGAAAGAGATGATTTCGATTACATCAGCTTCTTGCGTCGTCTCATCTAACGAGATGCTCGTGGTAGTAGCCGTATAACGTAAGTTACGTTGTGCTTTTTCTGCCAAAACACGCAAGTCCGCCGTTTGATCTCCCGTCTCAATCGTTAGTGTATCGAAATGGTGTGTGTTAACTAAACTGAAACCTAGTTTGCGTAAGTTAACCGCTAATAATTCGGTCAAGCCGTAAACCTTTTCTGCGATTTTCTTTAAGCCGGTTGGACCGTGGTAGATTGCATAAGATGCTGCCATAATGGAAAGCAATACTTGTGCTGTACAGATGTTAGATGTCGCTTTTTCGCGGCGAATGTGTTGCTCGCGTGTTTGAAGGGCCATACGTAAAGCGCGGTTTCCTTCTGCGTCCACCGAAACCCCGATGATACGACCCGGAATATTACGCTTGTATTTTTCTTTGGTAGCGAAGAAACCAGCGTGAGGTCCACCAAAACCCATCGGTACCCCGAAACGTTGTGAAACACCCACTACCGCATCCGCTCCCATTTCGCCTGGAGGCGTTAATAAAGTCAAGGCTAATAAATCTGCTGCCACCACCACTTGTAATCCATTCTCTTTCGCTGCAGCGATTAAAGCGCTATAATCAAATACCTCGCCATTCGAAGCTGGGTATTGTAACATCATTCCATAGAAACGCGCATCGGTTACATCGAAGGTTCGGTGGTCGCCCACGACGATTTCAATCCCAATAGGTTCTGCCCGCGTTTTTAATAAGTCAATCGTTTGTGGAAGGCATAAGTCAGATACGAAATAAGCTTCAGCTTGATTGCGTTCTGCTGGACGCTGTCCATATAACATTGTCATCGCTTCAGCTGCCGCCGTTCCTTCGTCTAGAAGGGAGGCGTTCGCTAATTCCATGCCGGTTAGGTCGATGATCATCGTTTGGTAGTTTAATAACATTTCCAAACGACCTTGTGCGATTTCTGCTTGGTAAGGCGTGTAAGCTGTGTACCAAGAAGGATTTTCTAAAATATTTCTCAAAATGACCGTGGGCACAATCGTGTCTGAGTAACCTAAACCGATGTGTGATTTGAAGATCTGGTTTTGGCCCATCACCTGTTTAAAATCACGTAAGAACGCGAATTCTGATTTCGGTTCTGGCAAACGAAGCCCTTGTGTCAATCGAATTTTCTCAGGGACAGTTTGTTGAATTAGTGTATTTAAACTATCTACGCCAATCGTTTTTAACATGTCAGCTATATCAGCTGAGTCTGAATTGTTGTGACGTAACGAGAAGTCTTCCTGATAAGTGTAATTTAAGGTCATGAATGTTGAGAATTTGTCTAAGAAAATCGCCACAAATTTAATCTTTTTTTAGCGATTTATTTTTAGATTCTTAACTTCGCTTTCTTAAATTTTGTTTCAACAAATGAAAAAAACTAACATCTACGTTTTAGGGCTATTATTAGCCGCTAAATTAATCCCGATGAGCGCCATCGCTCAGGGAGATCCAGTACCTTACGCGCTGTCCATCAGAGCGGATGATCTGAAAAAACATTTGACTTTTATCGCTTCAGATAGCTTAAAAGGTCGTAATACGGGTTCGGCGGAACAATTAGTGGCCGCAAACTACATTGCAGATTCCTTTAAGAAATCAGGCATTGCGCCAGTGAATGGGTCTTATTTCCAAAAAGTGGACCTAGTAAACCGCTCTTGGACGAATGTTTCGCTAGCTGTTAAAGGCAAGAAATACGAGTACTTGGGTGATTTTATGGCAAGCGCCTTAGCTCCAGTACCCGCTAATTCAAAATTCCCCGTTGTTTTTGTTGGATTCGGTATTCAACAAGGCGGCTTCACGGATTTTGACAAATTAAATGCAAAAGGAAAATACGTTTTAGCTTTCGAAGGGGAATCAAAAGATGCTTCCGGCAATTACGTGCTTTCAGGTACTAAATCTCCGTCCGTTTTCGGAAAAGGCGACGGTTGGAAAGAAAAGTTAAAGCGTGCACAAGCCGCTGGAGCGAAAGGTTTGATTTTGATAGCAGATCGTGATGGAAAAGCTTTTGGAAATCAGGTACGTCAACGTCAAGTGATGATGCAACGTTTTGGAAATGAGCGTATGGCCTTTGCTGATGCCGTTTCTGCTGCAAACGAAGCACCTGTTTTACTTATCTCCTCTGAATCAGCAGCGGAAATGTTAGGAACAACTGAAGCAGAGTTACTCGCTTACAAGGCATCTTTAGGCGCGGCGAAAAAATCAGTTGCGTCTAAATTCAAAGCGGCTCCTATCGAATTAACCATCGAGAGAACAGAGAAGCCAGTGGACACTTACAATGTCGTAGGCTTCCTGGAGGGAACGGATAAGAAAGAAGAAATTCTTGTATTAACGGCTCACTACGATCACATCGGTGTTTCTGCAGACGGCCAAATCAACAACGGCGCAAACGACGATGGTTCAGGAACCGTAACGGTAATGGAATTAGCGGAGGCTTTCGGTAAAGCAGCAGCAGAAGGGAAACGTCCACGTCGTAGTATTTTATTTATGACGGTGACAGGGGAAGAAAAAGGTTTGTTAGGTTCTGAATGGTATGCAAATCACCCACTTTTCCCTTTAAAAAATACCGTGGTCAATTTGAATACGGACATGACGGGTCGTTATGATGACGAGCACAAGGGCAAACCAGATTATATCTACGAAATCGGTTCAGATAAACTATCGTCTCAGTTACGCGAGGTATTAATCGAGCAAAACAAGAAGCATGTAGGTCTAGAATTAGATTTCCGGTTCAATGATCCAAACGATCCTAATCGTTTCTACTATCGTTCTGATCACTACAACTTCGCTAAGCACGGGATTCCAGTGGCCTTCTTCTTTAATGGAGTTCACGATGATTACCACATGCCTGGTGATGAAGTAGACAAGATCGAATTTGACCAAATCCAAAAAGTAGGCCGTTTAGTGTTCTACATGGCTTGGGAAATCGCGAATAGAGAGCAGAGATTGGTGGTGGATTCTAATAAGCCATAAAAATGGCGGTGCCATTTTTATGGCTTAGAGTAGAGATAAGAGATTAGAGAGTATAGATTTCAAATTTTATATTTCTGAATTATTAAAAAAGGGGCGAAGGCCCCTTTTTTAATTCCATATCTCTACTCTGTACTCTATAATCTCTAAACTAACTTGGCAAGTTTCTCCCGAAACGTAACCGCCCTCACCTTCGCCTCCTGAATAAACTCATTATCCTTCACCTCACCGATTACCGCATCGAGTTCTTCTGAATTACCGAACATGGCTAATCGGAATGGATCCTCATAGTCTTTTGAGCGTGATCGTTCGATGCCTTCAGTTAGGAAATCAGCTGTGGCGATGGCACGATCGATCCAGGCTGGGATGTCGTTGAATGCCTGTGGATTAATTTGTAATAAGCCGTTCAACGCATTTTCGAATTTTTGTTCTGGGTACAAAGCTGCCTGTTTTTCGTAGAATTCGTGCACTTGCTTCCAGCGGGTGATCTTGCCTGATTTAACATCGTTTTTCATCTCTTGGATGTAGCCGGATGGAATGAGTTGGCCGCCTAAGTTTTCCCAGATTTGAATCGCCGTGGCGTTTTTAAGAGTTGATTGTAAAAGTTCCGATGGGGATTGAGATGGGAAGCGCTGGGATGTGGCTAACCATTCTTTGGCAGCATGGTAATACAACAGATCGTGGAAGATTTGGTAGGCTTTGTGTGCCTTTGCGATGCGTGTTCTGCGTTTCGTGTTCTCGATTCCGGTTGCATAGATCGCTAGTGGATTCGAGGCATTAGCTGGGTCATTTAACCAGGATTTACCGTCGCCGCCACCTAATGAATCAGATACCCATTTCTCTAATAACTTGATTGCTTGCAAGATTTCCGAAACGGTGTCAGGCGCTAAGAAGTCAAATTCGAGCAACATGTCTTTGTCGGTTCTTTGGTCTCTGGCAGCGAATTTCCAAGCGTTACGGGCTAGAGCGTACATATTGTATTGGAACCAATAGCCGGCAATAATCAGTAATCCACCTTCAGTGTCATCGTTTCCGATTAAGGAGAAGGGTAGTGGATTGTGGATTTCGCCCGGGTAATTTCCTTTCGAAATCAGGTTAAAGGACGCGAATTTCGAGTTGTGTTTTAAGGCCACGGATAAGCCAGGCCAAAATCCACGTCCCGCCTGTAATTCCCCATCCGCTCCACGCGAATTGTGGTTTGAACCGAGGGTCGCGCCTGCGGCCATATTGCTCTGACCTTTCACGATCGCTGCGCACAAGAATGAGTTGTTGTGGTGTTGTTCGTGTGCTGGGAAAATCAGCGCGTTTAATACCTCACAGCAAGAGATGGTTGAATTACTTCCTAAAAAGGAGTTGATGAGACGTGCGCCGTATTTCAGTTGGGAGTGTGCCGCTAAAATAAAACGAACTGCTTTCACGCCGTAGAAAATACGGCAGCCTTCGTGGATGATTCCATTCACGATTTCGCAACCTTCGCCTATTTGGGTGGAGGCATCGGCATTCGATATAATCGTCAGGTTTTTTAATTTGTTTGCGCCTTTGATATAGGTGTCGGTACCCATATTGACGTCTTTGATGATACCCGTATTTTTGATGACGGTGCGATCGCCGATTTGACCGTAGAAACCTCGCTTAGACGAGAATTCTTGGATAGTCATTTCTTTGTATTTCGCTTGTAATAATTTGTCCTCCCGGTCTTGGGTCCATAAAAAAGCATCGGCGGGTTTCATTCCCACAAATGGAATGACTTTGCGGCCCCCATTTTCGTTGCCTAATTCCATCCAAATTCGAATCCGCTCTTCTTCGCCCTTCTTCACAATACCATTTCCAAATTTCGCCGTAGCTGTCGTCGCTAATTCGTTCACTTGGAGGATCATTACTTCGTTCCCTATTTGGTAATGAGACAATAAATTCACGCGATCAATCGCTACGTTATCTCCAAAATCGCAGGAGATTAAGGTGCTATTATATAGTCCCACCGGCATTCGGAGGTTTTTGAATTCCAAATAGCAACTCTCTAAAATACCGATACGGTTTATGCCAAAAAACCGGCAATTCTTAACCAAATACGGATTAAAACCCTCTTTTACCCACACATCTTTCCAATTCTCTGCCTCATTTAAGTTCGCCTCCAGGATACTGATTTCGCGGGGCGCTAGAGGACGATAAGCTCCTAAGTCGAGGTTAGAGTTGCGGTGGTCGAACTCGCTTTGGCCTTCTTCTAAAAAGGCAGGTGTTACGAAATCGAAACCAAGTTTTGAAAGGGGTTTTTTATCAATTCTATTCATATTTCATAAAATTCAAGCGGCAAATCATCCGGATCCGCGATAAAGGTAAATCGCTTCCCAGTGAATTCATCGATGCGAATGGGCTCCGATGCTATGCCTTTTTTGGTTAATTCCTGAACCGTAAAGTCCAAGTTGTTTACTTGAAATGCCAAATGCCGTAAACCGCAACTCTCCGGCCTCGAAGGGCGAGAGGGTGGGTTAGGGAAAGAGAACAATTCAATCACATAGTGATCATTCAGGGCTAAATCCAATTTATAGGAATCACGCTCTTCCCGATACACTTCTCGAATGATTTCAAGCCCTAAATCCCGAGTATAAAAGGCTTTAGAACGCGCATAATCCGAACAGATTATGGCGATGTGGTGGACACTATGTAGACCTAAATGATTCATTATTTGATTGAAACAGCAATTTTCGAGTCGGCGGTTCCATAATAGAGAAACCATTTTCCTTTGTAAGGGACTAAACCCTCTACGAAACATACTTCATTCACTTCGCCCACTTTTTCATAGAGTTGATTAGGCCAAATAAATGGTTCGTTTGTTCGGGCAACAACTTTATAAGGCTGCTGCGCATCGAATAAAACTTGTCCAGCCGCATAGGTGAATTTAGGGAAACGTGTCTCGTTATAATTCGCTGCATTCGAGCTATTATAAATCAGAATGATTCCCTCTTTTTGCACTAATGCGTATGGTCCCGGCTCCACTAAACGGCTATCAAAATAGCCTGCTCGTGGCTTTAAAACGGATAACCGAACGTTTGTTTCCTCATTTTCTAGGATGTCCCAGTGTCGCAAGTCTTTCGAAGTAGCTAAGAATAGATCAGTATCGCCGAAATACATGTAGTATAGACCATTAATCTTTTTAGCAACGATTCTACTACCATTTTGAACAGAAACTATGGCTCCTGATTTAGACCAAGTATTTAGGTATTTTTCTGATGTAAATAGGGGACCTATTTTCTCCCAAGTTTGTAAATCTTTCGAAAACGCTCCACAAAGTCGTGCGTATTTGCCATCATATGAAGTATAGGTAAGGAAATAGCCCCCATCCTCTTTCTCCACTATGCGTGGATCTTCGATGCCCCCTGGCCATTCGAAGGCACGGAAAGCATCATTCGATGGAAATAAGATGGGTGCTGGATTTTTATTAAAATGAATACCATCAGCGCTTGTGGCTAACCCGATGCGGGAGGTGCCTACTGAATCTTGAGCGCGGTATAATAAATGAACCAGGCCATTGCGAACGAGAGCGGTGGGATTTAAGACATTTTTGTTTTCCCAACCGACCATTTTCCCGGTAATGGGATCTAAGAAACGGGCTTCAAGGGAGGGTTTGAGAATGGGATTAAAGGCATCTGCCTTTTTGAAACCCGTCATTTGCCATTTTTGGGCCGAGGCTGAAAAAGCCACACATACTACTACCCAAACAAAAAAGCGCTTCATTCTATAACGTTTTAGAAAACTAAATTACGAAAAAAGAACGAAAGGCATCGGTAATATAGTACAAGAAAAGTAGGCTACTCTTTAAAGATTTTATCCTCAATTCCTTTGTTGATGATGTAATTCGTTAAAGTCAAGCGAATTAGGCCGGTTTTGCGCGTATTTACCGGTGCTACCGCTGTACGGTTGATGTCTACTACGACTCCTTTCGGGATCTTGAATTTTTTCACGTCTACCGTAATATTCAATTCTGAAGGTAGTCCGTAGGCTTTTTCTGAACCATAAACATAGGTGGAAAGTACGGTTCCGTTACTACGGGAGGTTATTTGGGACTTTAAAATCAAATCAAGGGTAGGGTCGACCCAGATTTTAGCTAAGACTATCTCTCCTGAATCGTCCGTTGGTAAAAGTGTAATTGATTCTGTTTTTATTCCTTCGATGACCTCGAAACCAGTGAATAAAGCATTGTAGGCTGATTTGTTTCGCAAAAGAGCAGTCAGGTCAGTGAAACCTTTTTTGGGCAAAATGGCAATCCCTTTTGTAATCATCCGGAATTTTTCCGGCTGCTTGAAATAGATGGTCGCCTTTGCTGGCATAATCTTAATGAGGGGAATATCCGATTTGATTTGTGCCTCTACTCGGTAATCGCGCACCTTATTCATCCGCGCTAAAACCTGTACAACGGTCTTGTTCGCATCTTGAGCAAAGAGGGAAAAGGAAAGAAATAATAAGAGTAGGCGAATCATGATTGAATGTCTTTGCGGTGGAAAGTGTATAGCGAAACGGAAATCAACACCACATTATGTACGACTAAAACGATGCAAGAACGCAAGATATCGGAAGTAGGCAGTGGATCCTCGAAAAATGAGCGCCATGACGCCATGTGTGTCGTGAATAAATAGGGTTTAATTGGGTCAAAAACCCGCACATCCAAGGTCCCGATAATCGTAAATAACAAGATAACCGACATGGTTGCCACGATAGGTCCTATGGAATTATCCGTAAAACAGGACAAACAAATGGACAAAGAACTGACAGTAAACAAGGCTAAAAATGCCACAGCAAATCCACCCAAATAACGCCAATTCACATCCGTTTCCTGCAAAATCACCAATCCATCCGAATTCAACACCATCATGTCGCCCGTCCCGAATAACAATTTACCTACTATCACAGACATCACCCCCATCCATAAAATGACAATCAAGGTATATAACCCACCTGCAATAAATTTAGATAACAGGAGTTGAACGCGCGAAATAGGTTTCGTTGCTAACATGCGAATGGTGCCCATCGCAGCTTCACCGGACACTAAATCGCCGGTCACTAAAGCGACCAAAAGCGGAATTTGGACTAATAACATCTGCAAAATGATGAAGGCGACTAAATTGCCATTTAATACATTGCCTTCAAAGGTCAAAGTCTGCTCGAAGGAGGCTGTCACAAACGAGATGATGGACATTCCGTCTGCTTTTAACGCAAATTGAATGACGCCCACTAAGACGGTGATGGCAGCCAGGCCTAAATATGACCGAGGCTTTAAGGCAATCTTGATAATTTCGTTGTAAATGCTGTTAAATAGGATCATTGAGATACGATTTTGATAAAATAATCCTCCAGCGTGCGTTTCGCCTCCAGGCTGTAAATTTCAATATTCTGCTCGACAAGAAATGCAGTAAGACTAGGTATTTCTGATTTTTCAATGGGAAATTGAACCGCTGTTTCCCCTATACTATCCCAAGTAAGTGTCGGTTTCCAGACTAATAAGGCATTTTTAGCCACAGGCATAGGACTTGCTTCTAAACGTAAAATTAGGTTTTCCCCATTCATTAGCTCACTCACATTTCCTTCCACGATCGATCGGCCTTTATTAATAATGACCATACGGTTGCAGATGAGTTCGATTTCTGCCAAATTATGAGAGGACAATAAAACCGTTTTATTCTGCTCGTTTTTCAAACGCAAAATTAAGTTCCGAATATCAATTATACCTTGAGGATCTAAACCAGTCGTAGGTTCGTCTAAAATAATCAGGTCTGGATTGTGTAATAGAGTTTGCGCAATTCCTAAACGTTGTTTCATTCCATGTGAAAAGCCCGCAAATTTATCTCGCTCGCGTCCGCCTAGTCCTACGAAATCTAACATTTTGTAGATTTCCTGTTTTGATGATGGTTTTCCGGAGATTCGAGAGAAGATTTCTAGATTTCGGTAAGCGGATAAATATTTGTAGAAATCAGGTTTTTCGATGATGCTTCCGATGCGTCCAAGAATTGATTCCCGGTGGGTGGCAATCGGTTCGCCAAAAAGTTCTACCGTTCCACTGTCTGGTTTAATCAAGGAGTTCAGGCAACGAATGCTGGTACTTTTTCCTGCGCCATTAGGGCCTAAAAAGCCAAAAACATCGCCCTTATAAACGGTAAAACTAACGTCTGAAACGGCTTGGAAGGATCCAAATTTTTTTGAAAGGTGGCGGACCTCAATAATTTTTTCTGGCATACTATTTTAAACACACAAAACTCGAAAAAAGTTTTATTATTTAACTTAAGAATGCTGTTGACCACGGCCAAAAAACGGCTACTATCCTTCCGAGTCAAAATAGATCTATAACAAATTCACACAACTTTTACATGTACCGATTGTTACCATTAGATAAATATATAATTAAATGTATAAAAAATTATAAAATTTCATTTTTGTATCAAAAAAAAATTATTAAATTACCATCGTATACATTGTATATGGTCACTCATTTACAATGGTTTACTATCACTTTAACCTTAAATTAATATGAAAAACAATTTCTACGTAAGCAGAGTGGTCTTTCTACTGGCGTTGATGCTATCTCTATCTTGGGTGGCATTTGGCCAAGACCAAAAAGTTACTGGAACTATCTCAGACACAAAGGGTGGCGGGATTCCAGGAGTATCTGTCGTGATTAAGGGTACAACAACTGGTACCACAACCGATGGAAATGGAGCTTTCTCCATAAATGTAAAAAGTGGCAATGCCGAATTAGTCATTACTTCGGTAGGTTACGTTTCTAAAACTGTTGGCGTAGGAAATCGCTCATCCATCGCAGTTACCTTGGATGAGGATGTTAGCCAATTGAGCGAGGTTGTCGTAACAGGTTACTCATCCCAACGTAAAAAAGACATTACGGGAGCGGTAGCTGTAGTTAGCGCAAAAGAACTTACTGCCTTGCCGGCTGCCTCTGTAACCCAAATGTTACAAGGTCGTGCATCAGGTGTGACGGTAGGTAATGATAACTCGCCGGGTGGTGGAACGATGGTTCGTGTCCGTGGTTTTGGATCTACGAATAATAACTCCCCATTATATGTCATTGATGGAGTACCTACTCAGGGTACACTAAATCAAATCAACCCAAATGATATTGAGTCGATGCAGGTTTTGAAAGATGCGTCTGCAGCTTCTATCTATGGTGCGCGTGCTGCGAATGGTGTCGTGATCATCACTACGAAGCGTGGTGGTGAAGGTGAGCCAAAAATCAGCTTTGACATGTATACGGGTACTCAACAAATTGGTAAAACATTAAATTTAATGAATACCAAAGAAATGGGTCAGTATTTCTATGAATCGCAAATTGGTGCAGGAAGAGCACCTGGAACTTCTCCATCTGCACAATACCGTTTTGCACCAGATGGAACGCAAACGATTGCGGATTATATCTATCCAAACGTATATGGTGCGTTACCAGCCAACTTCACGTATACAAATGATATCACCGATCCAAGATTGGGTGTTACCGCTTTTAACATTACGAAAGCAAACAAGGAAGGTACAGATTGGCAAAACGTTATTTTTGGACCAGCTAAAATCTCTAACTACCAGTTAGGTGCAACAGGTGGATCTAAGAATGGTAAATACGCAATTTCTGCTAGTTACTTTGATCAAGAGGGTATCTTGAAATACACAGGCTATAAGCGTTATTCAGTTCGTGCTAATACAGAATTCAAGAAGGGAGCTATCACTTTCGGTGAAAACTTTACAGTAACTTACGATGAGCGTATTGGTATTCCTGCTGGAAATAATAGTGAATCCAATCCGATTATGTTTGCGATTCGTATTCAGCCAATTATCCCCGTTTTTGATATTACTGGAGGTCCAAGAGCTTTAGGTGGAACAAATACGTCTGATCTAAATGGTTTTGCAGGTCCTCGTGGATCAAACTTAGGTAATGCACCTAACCCATTAGCTCGTCTTTGGAGAGAGCGTGATAATCCAGTTAGATCAACACGTATCTTTGGTAACGTTTTTGGGGAAGTTGAAATTTTGAAAGATTTAAAGGCGCGTACTAGCCTTGGTTTCGAATACAATAACTTTAACCAATCTGCGTATTTCAACCGTGATATTGAGGCAGCTGAGGCGCGTAACGCGAACAGTTTAACTGTCACAAACAACTTTGATCGTGCGGTAACTTGGTACAATACCTTGAACTACACGAAGAAAATAGGAGATCACGACTTTAATGTATTGGTTGGAACGGAAGCAGTTTCAACCTATGGATTTGGTTTCTCAGCTCAGCGAAGCAACTTTGCCTTTGATGATTTATCGTACCGTTATTTGAACAACGGTTCTGCTGCTGGTTTAACTAATGCGGGATCTGGAGCAACTATCACAGCTTTGTTCTCTCAGTTTGGAAAAGCAAATTATTCATACAAGGATTTCTTACTAGCTGATTTTACCTTGCGTCGTGATGGATCATCTCGTTTCTCACCAGCTTACCGTTATGGTGTTTTCCCTGCCTTCTCAGTAGGAGCTCGTCTTTCAGAATTAGCTTTCATGAAAAAATTGACTTTCCTTAATGATTTGAAAGTTCGTGCTGGTTGGGGTAAAACGGGTAATCAGTTGATTCCAAACGTATATAATGCGTATACCTTGTTTACACCAGATCCGAATAACAATGCGTATGATATTGGTGGAGCAGGTAATGCTATTGCCCCAGGTTTTGACATTTCTCAGTTCGGTAATTCAAGCGGCCGTTGGGAAACAAATACCTCTACTAACATCGGTTTAGACGCAAGTTTGTTTAACAACAAATTAGATATTGCTTTTGACTGGTATACACGTACTACATCAGATATGTTAACACAGGTACCTATTCCAAGATCATCTGGTACAGGAAGTATTCCGTTTGTAAACATTGGTGAAGTAAATAACACGGGAGTTGACTTAAACATTACTTATAGAGATCAAATTGGTCAATTACGTTATTCAATTTCAGGACAAATTAGCCAGTACAAGAATAATGTAGTGAAGTTAAATGATGACCCGAATGCATCCATCTTTGGATTCGTAACTCGTGTTCCAGCGATCTCACTTACAAAAGCAGGATTACCTATCGCTAGTTTCTTTGGTTACGTAGTGGAAGGAGTTCTTAAGGATGATGCTGAAGCTGCGGCTGCCGTACAAATTCCTGGATATACCCGTGCAGGTGTATTTAAGTTCAAAGATGTGAATGGCGACGGTAAAATTAATGCATCAGATAGAACCGTTATTGGAAATCCTCACCCAGACTTTACGTATGGTTTGAATCTTAATTTAGGTTATAAGAATTGGGATTTCACTGTGTTTGCTCAAGGTGTTCAAGGGAATGAAATATTTAACTACTTGAAGTATTGGACAGACTTTAATACCTTCCAAGGAAACCGTTCGACAGATATGTTATACAAATCATGGAAGAAACAAGGGGATGTGGCTCAATTACCTCGCCTAAATGCGAGTGATACCTTTAGTCAGCAAATTTCAACGTATTTCGTTGAGGATGGCTCATACATGCGTATCAAGAACATCCAATTAACCTACAGTGTACCTACTAATGTGTTAAAGAAAATTAAACTTAGTTCGATGCAAGTGTATGTTCAAGGACAAAACTTGTTGACTTTAACAAAATATAAAGGTTTAGATCCTGATATCAACATTAGAAACTCAGGAGCAGACAATCAAGATATCCACATGGGTATTGATGAGGGTGCATTCCCAGTGGCTAAATCTTACAACGTAGGATTAAGAGTAGGATTTTAATTAATTATAGTTAGAAATAAATCAGATAAAAAATGAAAAAGTTAATCATATTCGCATTGTTTGCGACAGTTGGAATAAACTTTTCCTGTTCAGAGTCGTTTCTCGAGGTACAACCTCAAGGAGCAGCGTCTCTAACATCTCTATCTAACAAAAACGGAGTAAATGCCTTATTAGTAGGTGCATATTCTTTATTAGATGGAGTAGGAGCAGGAAATACGGGACGTACGTCTACCATATCAAACTATGTTTTTGGTGGAATTACATCTGGTGATGCTGTAAAAGGAACAGATGCTGGTGATCAGCCAGAGCAAAGTTTTATTGAGCAATTCACTTGGTTTGCAGAGAATACCTATTTCTTAGGTAAATGGCAACATACTTATGATGGCATTGCACGTGCAAACGAGGCAATTTTACTTGCTAAAAGCCCGGACGTTAAGGATATGACCGATGCGGAGAAAACGCAAGTAATTGCTGAGGCGCGTTTCTTACGTGGTCACTACCATTTCGAAGGAAAGAAAATGTGGAACATGATTCCATATGTAGATGAAACAATCTACAAGCGCGATGATCCGAATTCGACGAAATTGGCTAATGACAAAGATATCTGGCCTAATATCGAGGCAGATTTCAAATTTGCGGCTGATAATCTTCCTGCAACACAATCTCAAAAAGGAAGAGCTACGAAATGGGCTGCGATGGCTTATTTAGCGAAAGTATATATGTTTCAAAAGAAATATAGCCAAGCTAAACCTTTATTGCTTGATGTCTTACAGAATTCTGGGAGAAGATTAGTTGCTGATTACCATGATAACTACAGAACTTCGACTAACAATAATGTTGAGTCAATTTTTGAAGTACAATTCTCTGTGAATGATGGTTCAACAGGAAACAATGGTAATCAAGGTGATAACTTAAACTGGCCATACACTAGTAATTCACCAGGTCGTGGATGTTGTGGATTTTACCTACCTTCACAAAATCTAGTGAATGCATTTAAAACTACAGCCACAGGACTTCCGATGATTGGTAAAAATAAAGCCGGTTTAGAGGATACGTACAATAATGTGGATTTACCGAACGATCAAGGTGTAGGTACTGCTGCAGCTTTCACATTAGATGTTTCTCAACCGGTTGATCCACGTTTAGATTGGACTGTAGGTCGCCGTGGTGTAAACTTCTTAGATTGGGGTAAAATGCCAGGAGCTTCTTGGATTCGTGACCAAAACTACTCTGGTCCGTACACAGGTAAAAAATGGATGTATTATTTAGCGGAAGAAGGAAGTTCGACACACTCTACTAACCGTCGCTCAGTAAATAACAATTACCGTCTACTTAAAGTATCAATGGTAATTTTATGGTTAGCTGAGATTGAAGCAGAGACAGGTTCTTTAGCGAAAGCTGAGGAATATGTAAATATGATTCGTAATCGCGCAAAAGCTAGTAGAGTACAGGATGCTTCTGTAAACTATGTGGTAAATCCATATCCTGATGGAACATTTGCAGCTAACGGAAAAGACTTTGCATTAAATGCAATTTACATGGAAAACCGATTGGAATTTGCCATGGAAGGCCACCGTTTCTTCGACTTAGTTCGTTGGGGAATTGCAGCTGATTTCTTGAACAAGATGTATATTCCTAAAGAAGCTGTATCAGGCACTGATTTAACTGGAAGAACTTACAATAAAAGAAGTTATATGGCTGGTAAATCATTTGATCCGGCTAAGAATAATTACTTCCCTCTTCCGATTGATGAGATTTTAAACACTCAAAAAGGAGGTGCTCCTACCTTGAAGCAAAACCCTGGGTATTAATAGCTAGGGTAATTTTGAAAAAGTCAGGGCTGAAAGGTCCTGACTTTTTTGATTACACCGTTAAATAAATATATTTTTTGGGAGAAACGTAAATTTAGTAACTTCCTCAAAATTCCATTTAATCTGATTGCATATGAAAAAAGTTAATTTGTCTATTCTCGCCCTCTTATTCGTGGGTTCCGGGTTTATTTTATCCTCTTGTTCGAGTGCCGTTCCTCTTTCGAAAGTACAAGAATCGAAAGAAGTTAAATTGCCTTTTGAAGAAAAAAATTATATTTCTAACGATTTCATTAGAGTAATTGCTAGTGGAGAAAGCGCCGATTTAGAATTATCTGAGAATATAGCCATCCAAAATGCCTCAATTAAACTCGCTCAATCAATAAATAAATTAGTGAAAAATGTATCTGAAAATTATGCTAAAAATACTTCAGACAATAATTCCTCGGAGTTTGTAAAATCATTTGAAACTCAAGGTCGAATTATTACTAACGAATCCTTATCTATGACTAAAGTTTTAGATAAAAAGATTTTATTGAAGCCTAATAACATCTATTCCACTTGGGTTGTCATTGAAATCTCTAAAAAGAGTTTATTGGAAGGAGCAACTAAATCCATGTCAACTGATAAAAAACTTCAATTAGAAGTTGATAAGATTAGATTTAGAGAAATTTTCGAAAGCGAAATGAATAAAATTGACCGCTAGAATGAAAGTATTTTTCACATTTATATTAGTGTTTTCGATTAGCTTTATTAGCCTCAGTCAAAAGGTTGATTTACGAGATCAGAGTGAAGTAGATCAAATAATTGGAGTAGATAATCATTACTCGTTGAAAATGCTTCCATTCAGCGATGGTAAGTCGTCCATGGAAGAAGTTAAGAAGAAACTAGAAATAGAACTTAAATCCTCGTTGGCTAAAAAAATTATCTCTAAAGTAACGGTTGCCAATAGTTCAAAATCTGTCCAGTTGAATATAAAGGATGCTAATGATGCAAATAATAATAGTTCCAAAGCAGTAATTAATTTTGAATTTAATAGCAATATCGAATCAGATTTGACATTTAGTGAAGCAGAAATTATCTATCAAGTAGATAATAGAAATAATGTTTTATTCGGTTTGATTTATGTAGATAAGGCTAAGTTTTTAGAGCAAAATTTTGGCAAAATCAAGTATGAAATCAATAAATTAGTGAGTGATGTGAGCTCAATTGCCTTGAGAGAGGGAAGAACATTGCAGCTTAAGTACAATGAGTTCTTGAAAAGCAAGAACAACGTTTATTCTTTAATAGAGGTTCAAAATATATTAGAGCCCGACAGAATTAGTGATAATATTGATTTGACCACTAAAATTTCGACATTGGAAATTAAATTGACCGAAATGCTCACTTTGTTAGAGTCCGGTCAATTTGAGAAGTCACTTTTAGCAGCAAAAGAAAAGCTATATAGTAAAAACTTTCGTGGTGCGTTAGCCGATTTTGACATGTTAGCTATCAAGTATCCGGGGAATACCACTTTATTAGCAGAAAGAGAGGCTGCATTAAGTACTATTGCGGATGATTACAAAGATAAAGTAGCTTCTAACGACTACTTATATGCGCTGGAATCCATTAAGACTTTGGAGGCATTAGACAAGAGCTTCGTTGAGAAGTTTTTTGAAACGAAGAATGTGTTAATTAAAAATGCGTTTGAGACCTATTTATCTAAAGCTCAAGCAAGTGTCATGAGTAAAGATTACAATGAAGCGAAATTTCTAATTAATAAAATTCGCGATTTCAGGTATTTCGATAGCAATCGATTTGACTTCATTGAACGTCGCATCGATGATAACATTTTCAAGGATCGAGTTGTTGAAATTGATTATAAGATAGCTAACAAGAGTTTTGTGGACGCCTATCAATTGATCTTAACTATTAAAAAGGAATACCCACTGCGCAATATGAGTGAGGTAAATATGAAAGAACAGGTAGTCGTAGATGCTTTAACGGATATTAAGGTGAGTGAAATTAAAGCACAGCGCCCCATGACATGGCAATTACAAGTGGGAGGTGGATTGATTTCTAATTTTTATAGTTTACCTGCTTCAGACCTAAATAATTATAAGATTGCCACGGCATCGAGTGTAGGTGAAATTGGGCTCTATCGAAAAACGGGAATTAGAAAGGAGGACGGTTTAGAAGGTAAGCCTACTTACACCTCGAACGCTGTAGGACTTAGATTAGCTGTTTGGTTTCCTTACCAAGTATTTGTGTCCTCTGTTCCGGGGGCATCGCAAACGAATGCAGGGTTATTTTTTAGGTCGAACGTATATGAGCCTCAACTTTCTTTTTACACATTGAGAATGTTTAACTTGAATTTTGGAAAAATTGTAGGTGATATCATTAATGTGAAATCTAATCAGCCGATAAATTCTCAAAGTGATTATTATACTTTTACGCTTGGAATTCGCCCGCGCATTGGTAATGTCATGTTAAATGTGAATGCCAAATTAATTTCAGACTTGGGTGCTCGAAATTACGTTACTGTTCAGGCCACCTTGAATTTGGCACTTAATTTTAGTCGAAAGTTTAATGAATCCGAAAGAGCTGAAATTAGGAACACCGTTCAGCAAGTAAAAAATTTATATTAAATTTAAAATCAGGGTTGAAAGATCCTGATTTTTTTTGAATTGAAAATCCGTTCAACATGCTTCGTTCATTGCGTTATGTCACACCTTATTTCTTGTATGTATTGGCCTATCTAGCCTTTACCAAGGCAGGAGTTTATTGTTGGCTTCCTTTGATTTACCTCTTTTTCTTTATACCTATTGTTGAATTATTGATTGCTCCTGATGAAAGTAATCTGACAGAAGAGGAGGAGCACAAAGCAAAATCAACTTTATTCTTTGATCTAGTCTTGTGGCTAACGGTGCCCTTGCAAATCGCCGCGCTCTATTTGTTTTTGACAACTTTAGATCAGTCACGTCCTTTATTGGATACCCTGGGACGGGTAATTGCCATGGGTTTATTGTGTGGAACTTTTGGAATAAATGCCGCACACGAATTAGGCCATCGAATTTCAAAATTAGAGCAGTTTTTTGCTAAAACCCTCTTATTAACTAGCCTCTACATGCATTTCTTTATCGAGCACAATAAAGGACACCACAAGCATGTAGCTACGTCGGAGGACCCTAGTACTGCCTTTTACAATCAGAACTTGTATGCATTCTGGATTCAGACCTTTGTAGGCACGCAAAAGAAAGCGTGGCAGATTGCGAGAAAGGAAGCTGGTCATACAATTTTCAATGAAATGGCCTTGTTTCAATTGATACAGTTCACCTTAGTAGGAGTGGTATATTATTTTTTTGGAGGATTCGTTCTGATGTGTTTTTTAGCGTCAGCTTTTATAGGAGCAGCCTTGTTAGAAACGGTGAATTACATAGAACATTATGGATTGAAGCGAAATTTTGCTAAGACCACCTATGAACGTGTTCAACCGGCACACAGCTGGAATAGCAACCACATCATGGGACGATTAACTCTTTTTGAATTGAGTAGGCATAGTGATCACCACTATTTGGCCTCTCGTAAATACCAAATCCTGCGCCATATGCCCGAAGCACCTCAGATGCCTACAGGATACCCAGGAATGATTTTACTTGCCTTGTTTCCCCCTGTTTGGTTTAAGGTGATGCACAAACAAATGGAGAAGTATTCCATTGCACCCTAGCAGGCGCCAGCTAACTTAGTTTTTATTTAACTCTTGAATAAGAACCCTAACTGTTTCTATTTTATTGAAATTGACCTTTAAGGATTTTATTAGAGCCATTACTTTTTCTGTTTCTGCCCCAAAAGCTTCTTTTAAGATTTTCTCTTTGTTTTTCAATAGAAAAACCTTTCCATCAATCGCTACGAATAGATCTTGTTCGTCTTGAAATACCTTTGCAGCTTGCGCACCATAGGTGGCAGATGGGTCATCGGTCAAGATTTTGTAGGGATGAAAAAGTAAAGTATATTTTCCTTTTTCCAAAACCTGTAAAAAACGTTTCTTTTTCAGTGTAGGTATTTCATAATCGGAGGAAAATTCAATAACCTCACCTGAAGTGGATGGATAAGAAAACCCCGTTAATTTGTCTATACCGTACGAGTAAAGAGCACCATCTAATTTGTATTCTAATTTATTTTGGTAGGAATTTAAAGCAATAAATAGTCCATCAACTTTAAGTCCGGTCTTTAGATACATAGTACCCTTGTGGAATTCTTCCAAATAGGGGGACCCTTTAACGCCAATGTATTCATTAGCCGTGATAGGAATCCCTGTACCATTATCACGAAGAACAGCCAGTTGTCCTGAAGACAATAGGGGAGATAACCCCAATAGAATTAAGAAGACGATTTTTTTCATGCTTTTATTTAGCTAAAAAAGACCGGACGAATCCGGTCTTTTTATGGTAGAAATACTTAATATCCCGGAAAGGATTATCGAGTAATTCGTAATTGAACTCTGTCATAACTTGGACTTACACCAGTCTTATCGTTACCAATAATCTGAAGAAGTAGGTCTACTGAACCGCCTAATTTTCCTGTATTGATTACATTGACTGTTAAAGTACCAAAGCTTGATCCTTTTGGAATAACCAAGGTGCTTGCTGTCGTATAGTCTACACCTGCTAAGGCAGTAGTTCCACTTGCTGCTACGGTATATTGAATAACCTCATCAGCTGGTTTGTGAGCACCTACAAGGTTTACTTGTAGAGAAACAGTACCTACTGTATTCGGCACTGTAATTCTTGGATAAACTTGACCTGACACAGGCGTACGTACCACGGCATCTTGAAACTCAACAATGTGACGATCAAAAGTTGGGTAGTTTTGCTCGATGCAAGAAGATAGTATAAGGACTAAGGCCAGACTATATAGTGAAAATAATTTTTTCATGATTTCTAATTTTAATAGCCTCTGTTTTGTTTAATATTTGGATTACCATCTACCTCACGCTGCGGTAGTGGAGGCAATATCTTGAAGTCGTCAAATTGAAGATTTACTGCTGGAGTAGTCTTCACTATGGCTCTTCCATTACGCTTCAAGTCAAAGAAGCGGTGACCTTCGAATGCAAATTCTTTGAATCTCTCCAATAGAATTTCTTCTAATAGGGCATTTCCAGATAAAGTAACCTCAGGTAAACCTCTTAATGCTTTGAACGCATTTAGTTCTGTTAACGCAGCAGTTTGATTGTTTAAACGATAGTTAGCTTCTGCTCTGTTTAAGTGCAATTCAGACTTACGGATAACGGGAACATTATCCGCATAGGCGAAACCAGACTTAGACATGAATTTAGTACATTCGATTTGACGACCAGCACCTCTAACAGTGTTACCTGTTGTATACAATTGCGCTCTTACATCTGTGTTTCTAGTTACATCCCAGTTGTTATTATCCGTTGCTGGATTTCCTATTTGTAAAGGAGCTAAGCCAAAGAAACCACGAACAGTCGCATTAGGAATGAAATCACCCCATCCACCTTGTGAGTTTTTGTTAGTGAAGTTTAACAAAGCTGTGTAGGAAGTTTGAAGAGATTCATTAACCCCAATAGACTCTTCTGCTAGGGCAAAGCGCACCTCAAACATTGACTCAGGGTTTACAGCAGATCTCCAACCATTTACATAGGCAGTTCCAGATGTTACTGTACCCGCGCTACTAGCTAAGCCTAAAGCTGATTCGCTTACTACTTTAGCCCAGTCGCCATTGTACAAGGCCACACGAGATAACAAACCAGACGCAGCTCCTGCAGATCCATATTGAACTCCTCTACCTGCACCTAGTAATCTTTTGGCATCCTCTAAATCCTTGTAGATCTGAGCATATACCTCAGCGATGGTAGCTCTTGGTGCTTTACGAGTTAAGGCAGTGCCTGAAGTGATAACGCCATCAAGAACTAATGGGATACCACCTTCTCCAATAACACCAGGTTGATGAATCGCCGTAGGTATGTAAGAATACACTTTTACTAAGTCGAAGTAGTACAAAGCTCTTAAGAATTTAGCTTCTCCTTCCCAACGGGCAAGTTGAGCTGCTGTTGCACCTTGTACTCCTTTTAGGCCATCAATAATTAAGTTTGCTTCATTAATGGCACCATAACTATTTTGCCAAAAACCCGCTTGAAAATGGGCATTCGGTTGGTTATTATTTTCGCCAATTAAACGACCAGAGTTACTTGTTGTTAGTCCAACATCCGCTAAGGCATCAGATAAGGCTAGTAAATCTCTTCCGTAGTTACGCACTGATCTTAATTTAGCATAAACTGAATTAAGGGCTGCGTTCATTGCATCTGGTGTATTTAAGGCTCCATTAGCATCAATGGACTGCCTAGGCTCTACATCAAGCAGGCTATCGCAAGAACTTAACAGGAATGATCCTGATAAGGCAAGTGATAAGAAAAATTTAGTATATAATTTCATATTTTTTTTCCTTTAGGTGATTAGAATCCGATTTGAAGTCCAAGTGTATAGCTCTTAGTCAAAGGAATAGAACCTGTACCTGCTCCTGTAAATTCTGGATCATATCCTGGGTAATCAGCGTAAGTCCATAGGTTAACTCCTTGTAGATAGACACGTGCACGAGATAAACCGATTTTGTTAATCAAGTTCGGCTTAAACGTATAAGCTAATGTCAATTGAGAAAGACGGATGAAATCTGACTTTAACAAGGCTGCACTTCCAGAGTTTCTACTAGCTCCTCTAGTTTCGTTACCTGCATTGGTTGTAAGATTTCTAGGAATATCTGTCATTTGACCTGGAGTTGTCCAAGCTCTTTCATTAACTGAACGAAGCGCATTCAAGGCTAGACGAGTTCCATTTTCTCTTAAGAAACCATATTGTCCATCAGAGATGATTCCACCATATTCATACACGAAGAAGGTAGTTAATTCAAAACCTTTGTAATTCAAGGTATTGTTCATACCACCAAAAGTAGTAGCTAGGTTAGAACCATAGTAAATTCTGTCTGCTGCTAGAGGTAAATAAGTGATGTTGCGATTGATATCGTACCACATTGGACGACCTGTTGCTGGGTTCACACCCGCGTATTCCGCCACAAAGTTAGCTCCACCACCGTCTCGTCCCACTGGTTGTCCTACGGCTATACCTGGGTTAGCAGGAAGGAACTGTAAGTTGTCATATAATTTGACTATTTGGTTCTTGATTTTAGAGAAGTTGAAACTAGTGCTCCAACGGAATCCTCCATTATCAACGTTAACAGTAGTGATTTCGAACTCAATACCTTTGTTTTGAAGCTCACCTACGTTATTAGAAATACTACTAAATCCGTTAATCCATACGATTGGTTGATCTAATAATAATTCTTTCGTTCTTCTATCAAACAAGTCTAATGAACCTGTAATTCTATTCTTGAAGAATCCGAAGTCTAAACCAAAGTTAGTCGTGTTATTGGTTTCCCAACCTAGATCTAAGTTAGCTAATGAAGAAGGTAGGATACCTGCGCTTCCAGAATAGTTACCTCCACCGCCATATAGACCTCTTGAAGCAAAGTTTCCAATTTGATCGTTACCAGTCAAACCATAAGAAGCTCTCAACTTCATTTCAGATACAGTGTTCGATTCCTTTAAGAAATCTTCTTCCGCTAAGCTCCATCCTAAACGGATAGATGGGAATAAACCGTAACGGCTGTTCGTACCGAAACGAGATGATCCGTCATAACGAGCAGTCACAGTAGCTAAGTACTTTTTCTTGTAATCATAGTTTGCAGACGCAAAAGCAGATGCTCTTCTATATCCTGTCCAGAAACCAGTGATTGATTCTGGCGTAGCAGCAGATTGAATGGTTCTAAACTGGAAAGTAGGGAAACCAATACCTGCACCGGAAATACCTTCTCTCGTTTCAGACACATATTCTACCCCTAATAGAGCGGATACATTGTGAACAGCGTTAAATGATTTGTTCCAATTCAACGTTTGAGTCGTAATGAAACGTGTTCTCCAGTCAGACTGAACAGAACTTCTACCGATTACACCAGCTCCATCTGGAGTACGTGGGTCACGGTAGCTATCACCTTGAAGTAAACGATAATCTAAACCGAATAAAGAACGGAAGGTTAGATTATTCATAATCTTGTAGTTAGTAATCAAGTTACCTACTACCGTATTTGTACGTTGTAAACCTGTGTTGTAAGCGTTTACTAATACCACGTTCTGTCCTAATACACCAGCGATAGCTGTGTTAAAGGTTCCATCTGCGTTATAGATTGCATTGTGAGGCAATACAGCAGAAGCAGAGAACGCTGGGTTACCCAAGAACGAACCTTCTACTGCGAAAGGAACATTTTGAGAGAAAGTAGATAAGTTAATGTTTGTCTCAACACTCAAGCGCTTTGTTGCTTGGTGAGTTAAGGCAACTCTTACCGTACCTCTTTCAAAGTCAACAGGCTTGAAAGATGATTCTTGGTAGTTGTATGAACCAGAAAGTAAGAAGGTAGTCTTCTCGTCTCCACCAGAAACTGACATTTCATAGTTTTGAAGACGTCCTGTTCCCATTACTTCACGTTGCCAGTCATAGTTTGGCAATGTTAATCCGATTACATCCAATTGATCAGCAGAAAGAGTCGACCAGTTCGCTGGAAGTCTACCCATCGTATTTAATGCATTCGCTTGAGGAGATGCAACTCCAGAATTGATGAAAGCTTTCTTTCTCATGTCATACCACTCTCCACCACTCAATACGTCTAAATATTTCATTGGTTGAGTTTGTCCTGAGAATACGTTTAATTCAAATTTAGCTTTACCTTGCTTTCCTTTTTTCGTTGTAATGATAACAACTCCGTTCGCCGCTTGTGAACCGTAGATCGCAGCAGATGCCGCATCTTTTAAGATCTCCATAGACTCGATATCATTCGGGTTTAAGAAGGCTAATGGGTTAGATTGCGTAAAGGAAGCATTGGATTGGTTGTTTAATTGAACACCATCCACGATAAATAATGGCTCGTTACCTGCCGTAACAGATCCAACCCCACGAATACGGATGTTAACTGAACCTCCAGGAAGACCGTTTGAAGATCTAACTTGAACCCCAGCCGCACGTCCTTGAAGGGCACGGTCTAAAGATTGAACAGGTAAGTTTTGGATAGAAGAACCCTTAACGGACGAAACCGCACCGGTTACTTCTTTCTTAGGCTGAGAGCCATATCCAGTTACAATCACTTCACTTAAATCAGTGTTGTCTGTCTCTAAAGCTACGTTGATAACCGAACGGTTACCTACATTCACTTCTTGAGAAACTAGTCCCACAAATCGGAAGACTAATACATTTTTTCCGGCAGGAACAGTGATCGAGTACTTACCATTGACATTAGTGGCAGTTCCTACGGTCGATCCCTTCACCAGAACTGTTGCATTTGGTACGCCAGTTCCATCTTCCATGGAAGTAACTGTACCTGTGATCACGCGTCCTTGAGCAAATGCCATAGCATTTATCAAAAAGAGCATGAGTCCTAGTAGTAAAATTTTCCTCATATTAATTGATTTTTGTTATTAGCTCAGATGAATACAGAAATTATAGAGAACTATAACTCATAGATGAAACAATTCAAATTACTCGTTTTGATGAAGTAACTCGTGGATTATAAAAATCTTTGAGCCGTAACACTGTGCTGTTTTATTTTATTTTAGTGCAAAGAAAATAGATTTTCTTAAATATTTTAACAAAGTTTAATTTTTTTATAGGTCATTGAGTAGGATTACCAACTATTGTTCAAGTAAATAGCTGATTGACCAAATATCTTGGAATGATTAGTGGGATCGGCTAGTCTTTCATTATTAAACAAAATTAAAATGAGCCCTGTAAAATGTTAATTCTCCAAATCTTTGCGATTTTTATTCCACGGTCACACTCTTAGCCAAATTCCTAGGCTTATCCACATCCAATCCTCTCAATACACCTATATAATAGGAAAGAATCTGTGTCGGTATCACTGAAACTAGTGGTGCTAATAATTCGTCTACAGCTGGAACCACCATCACGTGATCTGCCATGTCGCGGATCTGCGTATCGCCTTCAGAAATGACCGCGATCACCATGCCTTTGCGGGCTTTGATTTCTTGGATGTTCGAAACGATTTTCTCATAGTATGCGTCTTTCGTGGCGATGAATAAGACGGGTAAGTTTTCGTCTACTAAGGCGATAGGGCCGTGCTTCATTTCTGCCGCTGGATAACCCTCTGCATGGATGTAGGAAATCTCTTTTAATTTCAAAGCGCCTTCTAGGGCCACAGGGAAATTATAGCCGCGACCTAAGTACAAGAAGTCGCGTGCGTCAGCATAATGTTTTGCTACTTCTTTGATGGACTCGTGTGTTTCTAAAACGGCTTTCACCTTTTCCGGGATTAATGCTAGCTCAGCTAAATAACGGTTGTATTCTGCTTCGGTAACAGTTTTTTTCTCCCGACCAATTTTGATAGCCATCATGGCTAAAACCGTTAATTGTGCGGTGAATGCTTTTGTGCTCGCTACTCCGATTTCGGGCCCTGCGTGAGTATAAGCGCCTGAGTGGGATAAACGGGCGATGGATGACCCTACCGCGTTTACAACCCCAAAAATAAAGGCACCCGCTTCTTTCGCTTTTTCGATGGCAACCAGGGTGTCAGCTGTTTCACCACTTTGGGAAATAGCAATCAACACATCACCTTCGCCCACGACTGGATTTCTGTAACGGAATTCCGACGCGTATTCTACCTCCACCGGAATACGGCAAAGGGTTTCAATCATGTATTCTGCAACTAAACCGGCGTGCCAGCTCGTTCCGCAAGCCACGATGATGATGCGCTTTGCTTGAGAGAAAACAGACATGTGTTCTTCGACTCCCGCAAGCGTTAATGTCAAATTTTCCATGTCCAAACGACCGCGTAAACAATCCGTTAAACTGCCCGGTTGGTCAAAAATTTCTTTCAACATGAAATGGTCGAAACCGCCCTTTTCGATTTGGGCTAATTCCATGTCTAATTGTTGTATATAGGGTGTAATGGTTTCGTTACCTAAGTTCTTTAAGATAATTTCATCCGGGGTAATTATGGCTAATTCGTAGTCATTTACATAGATCACTTTCTTTGTGTATTCGATGATAGGAGAGGCATCAGACGCTAAGAAATGCTCGCCATCGCCTACGCCGATTACTAGAGGTGATCCTTTGCGCGCCGCAATTAAACGGTTAGGGAATCCCTCTTCCATCACGATGATGACGTAAGCGCCCACTACGCGTTTTAAGGCGATGCGCATCGCTTCTTCTAAGGAAGAATTGTTGTTGATTTGGATGTCTTCGATGAAGTTTACTAAAACTTCGGTGTCTGTCTCACTTTTAAATATATAGCCTTTTTGGACTAATTCCTGTTTTAATGAACCGTAATTTTCGATGATTCCATTATGGACCAAAGTCAATCGACCACTGTTCGAGCTATGGGGATGCGCATTCGCATCGGACGGTTCGCCATGGGTTGCCCAACGAGTGTGACCGATGCCGACTGTTGCTTCAGAAATGATTTCTTCATCCCAAGCCTCCAGCTCCGCAACGCGGCCTTTTTTCTTAAATGTGTTCACCATATCACCGAATAATGCAATACCTGAACTGTCATATCCACGGTATTCTAAGCGCTTTAAACCCTTTAAAATAACGGGAAATGCTGGCTGTTTTCCGATGTACGCTACGATTCCACACATAAAAGTTAAAATTTATATTTGTATTATTTAAATAATTTGTCCTTAGAGCTATTTAGATGTATTTTCCTAGCAAATATCTTCAATTGCTTGAATAATACCAAATGAATCGGACATATTTTACTTATCGGTTAATCGATTTTATAGGATTCTTCCGGGATACTTCTTGGTTGTCCTGTTTTTTGACTATTTTCGTTCATGCTAAATTAGCTCTATTCAATCATTCACTATTAGTTACATTTATGAAAAAAGTCCTTTTTTTAGGCTTACTATTTTGTGCCTCATTTTCTCTTATTTCTCAAGATTTACGTGTCGAACCCCTGAATTGGTGGGTGGGGATGAAGAATCCAAATTTACAATTATTGATTAAAGGAAAAGACCTGAGTGGCGGCGTGGTTACGTCTGCTAAGAAGGGTTTGACTGTTAAAAAAGTGACTTATGGCGATAGTCCTAATTACTTATTTGTAGACTTAGTTGTGGAGGCGGGAGCACAGGTTGGAACTTATCCACTAGTGATCAAGAAGAATGGTGCGGTGATTCATACCGTGAATTACGCTTTAGAAGCCCGTGTAAAAAATTCAGCTAATCGTTCGTCCTACTCTACCAAGGATGTGATCTATTTAATTACTCCAGATCGATTTGCAAATGGGAATCCAGCGAATGATAAAGTAGCTGGAATGCGCGATATGTCCTTGAATAGAGGCGCACTGTACGATCGCCATGGTGGAGATTTAAAAGGAATTTTAGATCATTTAGACTATATAAAAAATATGGGATTCACGGCTATCTGGAATATGCCGGAGGTGGAAAATGACCAAACTTTAGAAAGTTACCACGGTTACGGGATTACGGATCATTATAAGATTGATCGCCGTTTTGGAACGAATGAGGAATACCGTGAATTAGGGATGAAGACCCAAGCGAATGGAATGTATTTAATTAAAGATATCATTCTGAATCACTGTGGAAATGGCCATTGGTGGATGGAAGATAAGCCTTTTAAAGACTGGATTAATTTTGGTGGAAAATTTACATCGACGACCCATCGCCGGGAGACAGTTCAAGATCCGCATGTATCAAAATACGATGCGAAATTACAAACGGAAGGTTGGTTTGTTCCAGCTATGCCTGATTTGAATCAAAAGAATCCGTTTATGCAGCAATACATCATCCAAAACACGATTTGGTGGATTGAATACGCGCATTTAGGAGGTCTTCGCATCGATACGTATCCTTATTCTACGAAGGAATTTGCAACGATGTGGTCAGATGCCGTTTTGAACGAATATCCGAAT
>JBIIGE010000021.1:0-28379 GCA_044236555.1 Aquirufa sp. | reverse complement strand
TTAGAGTCACTTGCATAGATTAACGGCACATCGATCTCCGAATTCAATGATTTTGCTCCCACACAGTGCTTAATTAAGAAGTGATTATTTTCTCCCAAAGCCGCACGGTATGCCGACGATGAAAGTGACTCTAACATCTTCACTGCATCTGCATAATACCGCTTGCCTTTCTCCCCAGAATAGGTACTCAATTCTAGCAAAGCAGACGCTGCAATCGCCCCCGCTGAAGCATCACGTTCCTCTGTCGGGATGTTAGGCGCATAGAAATCCCAATACGGAATCTTGTCAGATGGCATATTGGGGTGATTCAAGTAGAAATCGGAGATTTTTTGGGCGAAGTCTAAGTATTTTTTATCCTTCGTATTGCGGTACATTTCCACGTAGCCATACATTGCCCAAGCATGCCCACGCGTCCAGGTAGATTCGTCTTGGTAGCCTTGGTGTTGTTTTTTGGCCAAAACCTTTCCATCCACATCATAGCAAATCACATGGTAGCTCGAAAAATCAGGTCTGAAATGATTTTTCATCGTATTATCCGCATGGATAATCGCAATCTCTTTAAAACGCGGATCCCCTGTCTCCCTTGAAGCCCAAAACAAAAGCTCCAAATTCATCATGTTGTCGATGATCACAGGGTATTTATACCCCCCTTTAAAGCCATTCCACGACTTAATTAAACCAATTTTCGGATCAAAACGCGATGCTAAAGACTTCGCCGATTGAATTAAGACCTTCTTGTACTCCGGATCTTTCGTTAAACGTAAGCCATTCCCAAACGAGTCATACATCATAAACCCTAAATCGTGCGTCCCGGTGTTATATTGCTCCTTCTTCACCGCAGCCGTCCATAAACGAGCAGCTGACTCCCATTTTGGGTCTTTTGTTTTTTCATATAAGAACCAAAGTCCACCCGGAAAGAAACCTGAACACCACCAGCTAGACGGCTTATTGCTATACGAACCATTTTGTTTAGCGGAGTGAATCGTTATGCTAGTATCTGGTCGAGCAGCTAGCATCAATTGATATTGTTGGTCAGCTAATGCGATTTGTTTATCCACATCTATTTTCTGTGCGAAAAGCGAGGAGGAGATTAAAATGAGGGATAAGATTTTTTTCATAGGTTTAGTTTTTTATTTAAAGCACAAAGAATAAAGCATAAAGAATAAAGGTGGAATCTCCTTCGGAGATCAATTTATGAAAGATTTTTCTCGAATTCATCCGCGTAGCGGATTCAATCTTTATTATTTATTCTTTGTGCTCTATGCTTTCATTACCGGCCCATCCAGCCGCCATCAACGGTCAGTATGGTTCCATGTACATAATTAGAGGCATCTGACGCTAAGAAAACCACTGGACCCTTAAAGTCCTCTGGTTCTCCCCAACGTCCTGCCGGAATACGTCCTAAAATAGAGGCGCTGCGGTCTTTATCTTCGCGCAAAGCCGTGGTATTATCCGTTGAAATATAGCCAGGAGCAATTGCATTCACATTCACCCCTTTTCCTGCCCACTCGTTCGCTAATGCCATCGTTAAACGGGCAATTCCGCCCTTACTAGCTGCATAACCTGGCACGTTAATACCACCTTGGAAACTCAAAAGAGATGCGGTAAAAATAATTTTACCTGAACCCTGCGCTAACATGGCAGATCCGATCTCTCTACTTAAGATAAATTGAGACGAAAGATTGACCTCCAATACCTCATCCCAAAACTCATCTGAATGTTCCGCTGCTGGATTACGCAAAATAGTACCTGCATTATTGACTAAGATATCTATGCGGGGATAATCAGCTTTTAGCTGCTTAATGAACGCATAGAGCGAATCGCGGTTTGAGAAGTCGGCTTGGTAGGCTTTGAAGGTGCGGCCTAGTGCCTCCACGGCTTTTGAAACCTGGGATCCTGCTAATTCAAGATTAGCAGAAACTCCGATGATATCAGCACCAGCCTCCGCTAAGCCTAAAGCCATCGCCATCCCTATGCCTCTTTTGCATCCCGTTACGAGCGCTATTTTTCCAGTTAAATCAAATGCGTTTTTCATATTTATTTCAAATGTACGGCGGAATCGTTGATTTGGTAGTTGTGGTGTTTCAGTAAATCCATCATCGCCGCTCCTGCTAAAAGAACGGGGCCATAACCGTGCGCTGCAAAGGGAGAAATAGGTCGGTGGTAATAGAAAGCGGGATCCCAGGCTAAACCGGTACCCACGCAGGTACCTTCTACCTGGCCTTTTTCATTCACTTTCGTATTCACCGCATTCCAGCCTAAGATCGCTGCAGGGCCGTAGATTTTTGGATCTAACCAGCCTTTATTGATTCCTTTGGCCATCACATAGGTATAAATCGCCGTACACGAGGTCTCTAAATAGGAATCATTTTTATCTAAAAGTTGATGCCAAAAACCAGTTCCATCTTGCAAGGCCATCAGCCCTTTTAGGTGATTTTTCAATTGAGCTAAAATCTCCGGTCGCGCCGGATGATTTGCAGGTAGGTATTCCAATAATTCCGCATTCGTTAACAAGGCCCATCCGTTCGCACGTCCCCAATGGAATTCAGGGTGCTCGGTCGCATCCACTAAATAGCCATGCATATAAATATTCTGAGTGGTATTGAACATTCGCTTTTGATACGATTTAAATTGAAAAACAGCCTCCTCGTATTCGCCTAATTGCAACAAGGCCGGAATAGCCATATAGACGTCGTCAAGCCACATCGTATGGTGTAAGGGACGAATCCGCACCAAGGTGCGATCTTGTAAGCGATGTTCTTCTTTTAAGATAAAGTCAGACGCGCGCTTCGTAATGTAGGACATGTCTGTAGTGAAACCCGCTTTCTTTGCTTTAATCACCGCCATTCCCATGGCTCCGATGTCATCAAGCGCCCGAGGATGAACTAATCCTCTTAATACATGCGATTGCTCTGCAAGAATCTTGATGGCCTCAGGAACACCTGAATTAATCAGATTTAAGCGGTTAAACACATAGTTTTTGTATTTCACATCGCCTGTCACTTCGGTCAAGGCAAGCATCCCAGAATAGGTCACCCCCCACTCATAGGAGATCGGGCGAAAATCACCTTTATTGAAAATGGAGTTAGCAGTATAAGTTTTCACTTCAGCGCCACTCGTTTTATCGACAAAACGATTTGGGGTAGCTGCCTCTAAATAGTTAAAAACACGATCTATGGTTTTCTGAACATCTGCTACCGCTGGAGCACCATAAGGCGTCGGATAATCTGGCTGCAAGGCATGCAAGGGTGCTGTAGCATCAGAGGCGGTGGTAATGTTTTTTTGGGCAAAAAGGGACCCAGAAATGAACAGAAAAAGTAGAGTGTAACGCATAAAAAAAGGTTCTCTCTATTTAAAGCAGAGAGAACCTTTTAATTACTATAATCGAGAGATTATTTTTTCATTTCAATACCCGAAATCTGAACGACAATTTGTTGCTCGGTTGCCTTCGGGTTAACAGCGACGAAATACAGATCATGTGAACCAGAAGTCGCTTGGATGGCTACTTTTTGGGCAGTTGGACCAGACATTCTTCTTTGACCTGCTGCAGGTGCTGCTGGAGTTGCTGAAGCTGCTGGTGCAGCTGCTGCTGGAGCCGCTACCCCTGTTCCTAGTGGAGCCCCTTTTCCTGGCGTTGCCGCAGCTGGAGGAGGTCCACCAAAACCACCTTGAGAAACTTCAATAGCTGATGTTTTACCAATAACGGTTCCTGTAGGCGAATCAAGTCGAATTTCGATCACACCACCTGCTGCATTTGATCTAGCTTGAGCAGAGGCAGCAATTTCAATCGTATTGATTCCAGTTAAATCCAGATCCTTGTAACCTAGGTATGGATTTTGACCTACCATATTCGTCGAACGACCTGGCGTGATTAATTGCAAAATACCTTTAGTCATATCCGCTTTTTCTACATTCAAGGCTGGGTGACGCAAGAACAACCACTTTTCGGATTGCACCGGTGCCATTTTCTTATTCCCTTTATCTAAATAGGTTGCACGAACAACAAAAACCCCTTTCGAAGAGGATTGATCTGCTGGTTTTTTTAAGCCTAATTCCCCGGCGATACCTATCGCATTGCTTGCTTTAGCATCTCCTAAACTTAGGATATAATTGACCATAGCTTTCGCATCTGCTTTCGAGATATTCGGGTGGGCTGACATCGCATGCTCGCCCCAAACACCCATACCACCTACAATAACCTTTTCAGATAGTTTCTCTACCATATCTTGTCCTTTGTACTTTTCGGCTACCTCTTTGTAAGACGGCCCTACAGAACGCACTGACATTTGGTGACATGACTTACAATCGCTTGCGTTAATTAAACGAAGACCGGCTGAAGCAAACAAATCGCTGTCAGCTTTGCGGTGCGACTGTGCCATTTCGATCGGATCGTAACCAGACGCCACATAATCAACCGTTGCAGCAACCGCCTCTGGTGCGATTCCTTTTCCTAGCGTACCGTCTTCCTTATCTTCCACTTTCACAGCATATTTAACTGGCTGGCCTTCAAAATAGAAAGATTTATTGCCTTCCACTGCGATATCGACTACTGGAGCCTCGTTTCCAACTAATATTTCCAAAGAAGCCGTGTTCGATAATCCCTTCGGATCCGCAGCTTTCAAGGTAACTTGGTATTTTCCTGCATCTTTTAAGCTCAAAGTGGCAGATGCCCCCGATAAATTCTTCACGAATTTACCTGCCTTCTTCACTGTCCACGTATAAGTCAATTTATCTCCATCGAAATCTTTCGTCCCTTCAGCAGATAAAGATGTGGTAAACGGAGCTGCACCTGCCTTTTTTGCTGCAGAAGCCTCCACATACGGCTTACGGTTTCCACCTTGGTATTCTATCTTCACTAAACGCGCATTTTCATTACCACGAAACCAAGCAGATCCATACTCTAATACATATAAATCTCCCTCAGGACTGAAGTCCATATCGATCGCAGAACCAAAAGTCGTCGAAGGCATAAAGCGCTCCATTGATTTATAATCACCTTTTTCGTCCATAGTCACGGCCATAATCCAGCCACGCATGAATTCAACGATTAACCATTTTCCTTCATAATACGATGGAAAAGCACGCTTCGCTCCTGCAAAATCTGCCTTTCTGAAGACAGGACCACCCGTCGCAGAACGACCAGATGAACCTACTAAAGGAAACTCCTCTGATGTTCCATACGGATACCAAATCATCGCCTTTGTCGCCGGTGGCAACTCACGTAAACCTGTATTATTAGGGGAATCATTTATAGGAGCCGCAGGATTGAACTTAGGTCCAATAGCCATTGTCTCAAAATTTATATCATTGTAGGCTTGGTTATTTCCGATGAAATATGGCCAGCCGTAGTAACCTGGGCCTTTGGCTTGATTAAATTCATCATATCCGCGAGGACCCTTCTCTGAATCAACAGACGCATCTGGACCTACCTCACCCCAATATAAATAGCCTGTTTTAGAGTCAATACTCGGTCTCCAAGGATTGCGGTGACCCATCGTATAAATTTCTGGCTTCGTCTTAGGCGTACCAGGTGCAAATAGATTCCCTTTAGGGATAGTATACGTTCCATCCGCTTCTGGATGAATTCGTAAAATCTTTCCACGCAAATCATTCGTATTCGACGCACCACGCTGATCATCCCAATACGCTTGACCCGGACGCTCATCAATAGGCGCATAACCATCTGAATTACTATTACTTGTATTATTACCCACGGTTAAGAATAAGTTTCCTGATTTGTCAAAAACCATTCCACCACCCGTATGGCAACACTCTTCACGCTGCGTAGGAACCTCCAAAAGCACTTTTTGTTGCTCCACTAACAATTCATCCCCACGCAATTCCATACGAGCTAAAATGTGCTTAGTCTCTGTCGGATGCGCATAATACAGATATAACCAGTGATTTTTGCTGAAGTTAGGGTCCAAAACAATACCCATCAATCCCTCCTCTGCCACACGCTCTTGACCCAAACGGTTCTTGTATTTCGTGTTGACATTTAAGTGAGCAATCGTTTTCGTCTCTTTGGTCTTCGTATCATAAGACTTCACATCCCCTTTTCGCTCTACGAAAAGAATACGTCCATCCGGCAAAAAGGTAAACTCCATCGGTTCATCTAATTTGTCTACCAAAACTGACTTGACAAAACGATTTTCATCGGGGGCCTGAGCAAACGACTGCAGCACAGGAAAAGCCACTAATAGGGCGAGGGTAATTTTCTTAATCATAGGTCTAATTTATTATTCTACAAAAATGATACAATAATCGGATTTTAAAAATTGTTGCGATAAAATTGAGACGAAATCCCGCTGAAGCGAGATAATAGAGTAGAGAGTATAGATTGTAGAGTAGAGAGTAGAAATTTATTTTCAGACTTCGGACTCATTTCCTCCGGACTATTTATCTTTGCTCTATACTCTATACTCTCTTATCTATTATGAAATCATTCCTCACTTTCCTTCTCCTCCTCCCCACTCTACTATTCGCTCAAACAAATAAAGACGAATCCGACATCAAATCTGTCCTGAATACTCAGATTACACTTTGGAACGCTGGCGATGTGAAAGGCTTTATGGAATATTACGAAAAATCTCCTAACCTGAAATTCATCGGAAAAGGGGGAGTAGTCTCTGGCTGGGAAGCCACATTGGAACGTTATTTAAAATCCTACCCAAATCGTGAGACGATGGGAACGCTAGATTTTGACATTCTAGAAATCGATGTGACAGATGGGAAAACCGCTTGGGTATTAGGTAAATGGCATTTAACTAGACCAACCGTGGGTGACGCTGGAGGATATTTTACCTTGTTGATGAAGAAGGTGAAGGGGAAATGGCTGGTAGTGAGAGATCACACCTCTTAGGAGATTACAGATTATAGAGTAGAGAGTATAGATGGGTTTTACATTATCTCTACTCTATACTCTCCTATCTCTACTCTTTTTTACACGCTTACGCGTGAAAAAACATAAAACATCTCCCCCGCAATCTGTCTCGATCTTGCATCATATTGCGTAGCCTCTTCAGCTGTATCATCAAATGCTTTAGGATCCTCATAACGTATTGGAATGCGGGCTTCAGCGCCCGGAATGAAGGGGCAATTTTCGTCAGCATGCGAACAGGTCATGATGGTCGCAAAAATGCTATGCGGGTTAATGACATCATCATAGAGTTTCGAAAAAAGGATAATAGGCCGGGAATCCTGCGTGTGCAAAGCGAAATAAATGGGGTTGGAATGCCCGTGCTTAGACACGATGAATCCCATGCGTTCTAAGGACGCCACTGTGCGTTCATTGCAAGCCGTTACTTCTACCCCACCTGAATAACATTGGGCGGGGATTTGGAAATAGTCGGCAGCGGTTTGGGCCCAGACTTGCGAGAATTGGGAGCGGCGCGAGTTATGGGTGCAGATGAAATTGAGGCGGATAGGCTGCTCTTTTTTGCGTTTGTCTTTGATGTAATCGATTAAGACTTGTAGAATTTCTCGGCGCTCGGCTGGGATGTCGAGGGAGAGAATTTGGTCCAAATTTTGGTTTAACGTATCCTTCATTTTAGCAACATCCAGAGCCTGGAGTACAAGCATTTGCGGCTTGCACTTCGGCGATTTTAAGTTTTGGTTTTTCTACTGCAACTGCTGTGGGTGGCATGCAGCAAGCAGAGGCATCTTGAGCAGCATAGTGAGGGTCATTGAATTCTGCATCTTCATGGAAATAATAGACTTCCCATTGAACACCATCAGGATCCGTCGCCCAGAATTTGTCTTGAACGGCAAAGCAGCAGGAAGTGCCTATTTCTTCTTTAGAAACAATACCTTGTGTTCTGGCTATTTCTAAGCGTGTTTGCATTTCATCCGCCGTCTCCACTTGGAAACCCAAATGACCAAAGTTTGCCTGAACGCGTTCAGGATTCTCAATAAACGAAATAATCAGAGAGGGACTGTCTAACACATATTTCGCATAACCAGGCTTCACTTTCGTAGCTGGCTGACCGAAAAATGTTGAGTAAAAATTCACCGATGCCGCTAAATTGCTGACATACAGGGAGACGTGCATTCGTGGAAAAGTTGACATATTAACAACAGTTAGATTTTTGTGCAACAAAATAATTTTCGAAAAACTCCCCAAAAAGCTGGCTAAATTCCGCCCACTTTTCTGGATTAATGCAATAACAAACGGAGACTCCTTCGATTGTTCCTTGGATGAAGCCGACTTCTTTCAACTCTCTTAAATGCTGAGAAACAGTCGCTTGTGCTAAACCTAATTCTTGAACTAAATCTCCATTTATACAGGTATTTGATTTTACTAAAAACTGTAAAATCGCCACGCGTGCTGGATGTCCGAGTACCTTGGCCATCTGAGCGATCGCATTTTGTTCTTCTGTAAAGAGGTCTGTTTTAGTGATTCCCATTTGTTTGATTATTACATTGCAATATTACGATGAATAAAAGAAATAAAAAAGGCCGAAGCCTTATTTATTTTAATCTCTATAATTCAAGGCGGGTTTACGATCCCCTAAAAGTGCCTTGTATTTAAATTCAGCCCCTTTTCTCTTCGTCCATTCTGCTTTAGCCGCATCAATCAAGGCAGGATTCTTGAATAAATCCATGGCGGTTCCTGCTAAGGTTTTGGCAGCTACTATCATACCTTTCTTCCCTATGCTCATTCCACCAGCAGCCACTGCCTGCCAGCTATGAGCCGACGTACCTGGAACCCAAGTCGCTGTTCCTAAACCGATTGTAGGAACTACCCAGCTCACATCACCCACATCAGTAGAACCTCCCCCACTTGGATCCGGACGACCTGGAACCACAGAGGCAGTCGATGCTAAATCAGTTTGCAACATACCCGTGGTTTGCTGCATTTGTTTCGCAAAAGCTAATTCTGTCGGGTTCAAGGTATATCCACCGACGGTTTGTAAGTTTGAACTCATGACAGATGCTAACTTATCGTTTGGCAAAATTTCATATACTCCACCGATGACCTCTAGCTCATAACGTGTGCCTGTTCCTAAAGCGGCACCCTCAGCTGCTTTTTCCAAGCGATTCCACACATCTGTTACGATATCGCGTTGCGGAGATCGCACGTAATAGTAGACCTCAGCGTAATCTGGAACAATATTAGGGGCCTTGCCGCCATTCGTAATTACATAGTGAATTCGGGTAGAAGACGGCACGTGTTCGCGCATCATATTCGCCATAAAATCCATGGCCTCCACCGCGTCTAAAGCAGAGCGCCCTCTTTCTGGAGAAGCAGCTGCGTGCGACGAAAGTCCATAAAAGCGAAATTTACCTGTTTTATTCGCTAATGAGGAACCCGTTGAAACCGAATTCGCATCGCTCGGGTGCCAATGCAACATCACATCTGCCTCATTAAATAATCCTTCGCGTACCATATAAACTTTGCCGGATCCACCCTCTTCGGCTGGACATCCGTATAATTTTATCGTTCCTTTTCCTCCTGTTTCCTTTAACCATTCTTTGATGGCAATCGCCGCAGCGGAGGAACCTGTTCCAAATAAATGGTGGCCACAAGCGTGTCCAGAAGCACCACCTAACGAGCGTTTAGTCGGAATAGAATCTTGTGATAAACCTGGCAAGGCGTCGTATTCGGCCATAATTCCGATGACCGGTTTTCCTTGTCCATAAGTAGCAACGAAAGCGGTAGGGATGCCTGCAACACCTGATTCAATGGTAAATCCAGCCTGCTTTAAAGTTTCCTGTAAGAGCGCTGAGGATTGTTTTTCTTTATATCCAACTTCGGCGAAGTTCCAGATTTTTTGTGCTATCGCACTGTAATGCGATTCTTGCTGTTGAATTCTAGCTAAGACTTTCTTTTTGTCAGCATCTTGCGCAAATACGTGTAGACTAACAAAAACGAGTAGGAGTATTTTTTTCATAATTGAGGGATGATAAACTTAAATTTAGCAGGAAGAACTTGGAAATCAAATTGATTTGACGTTTGGACTTCTCCGTCTACCTGAGCACTAAGGATACGACTTGTTTTTATGCTCATATTTTTCGTTTGTGAAAATTCCACTATGGGAAGGTTTACGTGTTTTCCCGATTGGATGATGGGCATGTAGTAGAGGCGTTTCCAAACAGGAATAGGGTCACAAAATAGGACATCGAGCAGGCCATCTTGCACGGAGGCTTTGGGAAAGAAATGAAAGCCTCCACCCGCCCTAGAGGAATTGAACACCATGCATAGGAAAACCTCTCGATTTCCTTGAATTTGATAGGTTTTAAACTTCAATAAGTTTGGAATAGCTGCCAAATAATATCCCAAACCTCCCTTAAAATAGCGAATAGAATCCATAGATTTCAAAACGTCCCCTTCAATTCCGATCCCCACACCATTTAAAAAAAGTTGGCCATTACAGGAACCGGCATCGAAAGATTCTGAATGCCCAGCTAGTATGGCGTCTAGGTGTTCTCGCCTCGATCGCTCCCCAAACAACTTCCAATAAAAATCATTCCCTGTTCCGCCTTTGAATAAGGCAATCGGCTTGTCGAGCGAAGGGTATTTGTTCACAAAATAATTGAACGTTCCATCGCCGCCCATGACCCAAACTTGATCAAAATCCCCTAACTCTGAGGGCCACTCATTTATAAAAAGCTGAATTTCCCAATCCGTTTTCTCTACCTTTACGGTCTGCATTACCCAAGAAAAATAATTTGCAATCGCAACGGTCTTTTTTAAGGGATTAATTAGAAAAGCTATTTTTTGACTCATCAGCATAGAATTGTTTAAATTTAACATAAAATAAATCAATATGTCAAATTCCCTACCCACTGCCCTCATCACCGGAGCCTCCCGCGGAATCGGTCGTGCCTTAGCTTTATTGCTGGCTCAAAATAATTTTCAATTAAGTTTAGTCGCGCGAAATAAAGGAGAATTGAAAGATCTAGCGGCAGAAATAACGGAGATCGGACATCGTCCTTTGTATTTCGATGGGGATGTTTCGGATGAGGCTTTTGTATCAAATGCAGTGGAGAAAACGGTGCATACATTTGGCCATATTGATTTTGTGATAAATAATGCTGGCGTTGGAGCTTTTGGACCTACTGAGTCCTATTCTGCTACTCAATGGGATCAGGTTTTCGATACGAATGTAAAAGGAACTTTTTTGTTTTGCCAAAAAGCGCTTCCGCACCTAAAAGCCGCTAAAAAAGGCCACTTCATTACGATTGCATCCGATGTAGCGAAACGTGTTTTTGACGGAGGTTCGTTGTATTGTGCCTCTAAATATGCACAACACGCGTTCACAGAGGCGCTAAGAAAAGAGGTACGGAAAGAGGGTATTAAAGTGAGCTCGATCTATTCTGGTTTAGTCGATTCCCATTTTCACGCGGACCCAGCTGGAGACCCATCTCACGCAGGTTGGTTAAGCCCAGAGGATATGGCGAATAGCATTTATTATGTGATGAATCAGCCAGCACATGTGGTAATCGATGAATTGATGATTCACCCCTTAAATCAAGAATATTAAGTCAACAGTGTAGGACAGTTTGCAGGACTAGATTAGAATTTTTAAATTTAATCTACTAATAAACCTATCAAACATGTCCCAGTGGAAACCCTCCCTAAGTTTTAGCCAAATCGTCAACATGAATGTTGGATTTTTTGGTATTCAATACAGTTTCGGATTGCAGCAGAGTGCAGTCAACCCCATCTATGATTTCTTAGGGGCTAGTCCAGACGAAATTCCTTTATTAAATCTGGCAGGTCCTGTGACCGGTTTATTAATCCAGCCTTTCATAGGCGCCTTAAGTGATGGAACCTGGCATCCTAAGTGGGGTCGTCGCAAACCCTATTTTTTCATTGGTGCCTTATTGTGCAGCATTTGCCTTTTATTGTATCCTTTCTCGTCTTCTTTGTGGATGGCGGCCAGCTTATTGTGGATCTTAGATGCAGGAAATAATACGGCCATGGAACCTTACCGTGCCTTTGTAGCTGATAAATTGAATGAAGAGCAACAGCCCACTGGGTTTCAGATGCAGAGTTTTTTCACTGGTTTTGGCCAAACCCTAGCCAACCTATCCCTCTTCATTTTTCCGATGATCTTCATCGGAAAGACGGGTTCACTTCCTACCTGGGTGTATGCCTCTTTCTTTTTAGGGGCCGTTTGTTCCATAGGATCCATCTGGTGGAGTATGCATACCACCTCAGAAATTGAACCCACCCCGGAGGAAATTGCTGAAATCCGGGCAAGAAAAACAAGTGTACTTCAATCAATTCTCGAAATTTTTCACGCAATAGGCGAAATGCCTAAAGTGATGTGGCAATTAGCGTTAGTGTACTTATTCCAGTGGTATGCGCTTTTCTGTTATTGGCAAAATTCCTCGAAGAGTATCGCCTTATCCGTTTGGAATGCAACGCCAAAAGATAACCCTGATTTGTATGAAAAAGCCGTTTCCTGGACCGGTTTAGTGAACGGTTGGTACAACATCGTAACGTTCTTATCAGCACTCGCATTAGCCGGTTTTGCCAAGAAATACGGCGCTAAATCGGTACACATGATTTGCCTTATTCTAGCAGCTGCTGGTTTCCTAGCCTTCCCTCATATTGAAGATAAAAACTTATTATTTTTTGCGATTTCTGGCTTCGGAATAGGTTGGGCGAGTATGATGGGAATACCCTATTTATTGGTCGTAGGTGATATCCCGAAAGAACGGTATGGGGTCTATATGGGAATTATCAATATGATGATTGTGATCCCGATGATTCTTCAAAATCTATCATTTGGCTATATTTTAAAGCATTTTTTAGACAACGATCCCAGAAATGCGATTACCTTTGCAGGTGTTTTATTAGCCATTGCTGCCCTAGCAACAGCCTTAATTAAACCATCCCCAACTAAACAATCCGCATGAGTGTCATTTGTATAGGCGAAGCCTTGATTGATATGATTTGTACTGACAAGGGTTCTAGCCTTTCAGACGGTCAAAATTTCTTAAAGAAACCCGGAGGAGCTCCTACGAATGTGGCGGCAGCTATCGGCGCCTTGGGTGGCGAAGTTAGCTTAAGTGCGAAAGTTGGGAATGATCCATTTGGGCGACAAATGATCTCAGTGATGCAAGAATTTAACGTGGATACTAAACACGTTCACTTAGACTCGACATCATTCACCACTTTTGCCTTCGTTTCCTTGATGTTAGATGGAGAACGCGATTTCGTTTTTAACCGCGGCGCAGACGCTGAACTAACGGAATCTGAAGTATCTTCTATTGATTTAACAGGCGTGAACATTGTTCATTTTGGATCAGCGACTGCATTTTTAGACGGCCCTTTAAATGCCGCTTATTACTCCTTGAAAGAGCGCGCAAAAAAAGACGGCAAAATCATTTCTTTCGATCCGAATTACCGCCATTTACTGTTTGGGGATAAAATACTATCCTTTATCAAGCAAAGTATGATTTTCTTGAAAGAAGCCGATTTTACAAAGCTTTCGGATGAAGAAGCGATGTTAATCACAGAAACGGCGACTTTAGAAGAGGCGACCGAGGTATTATTGACCCTCTGTCCCGGTGTTTTTGCGATTACCTTGGGTAAAGAAGGCACCTTACTAGGTTTAGAAGGTAAAACCTATGTAATTCCGAGTATCCCGGTAAAACCTGTGGATACAACGGGTGCAGGCGATGCCTTTGTAGGCGCAGTGCTTTATCAATTAGATGGATTAAAATTCCAAGACCTTGATTTTGCTGCTTGGAAAAAGATCGTGGAAAATGCAAATAAGGCAGGTGCCAGAACCTGCGAATACCTAGGGGCGATGGAGGCCTTCAAAAATTTGAATAATAGTATTTTTAATTAGTCTAACGTGTACAATTCCGATCTCCAAAAACAAGCAAATGCGCTTGTAAATTCATATAAAATAAAAGACAATGGCTTTCAAGAACGATTGACCGCGAATCTTGATGATATCCATAACCACTTTAAAGCGCTCTATGGGGATAGCCCTTTGTTTACCGATTTAATCCAAACCATTTTTAACGCTTACACCGAACGCAGTCCTGAACTTAAAAAGCGGGATGAATCAAAAGCAAAGAAAGAGGAGAATTGGTTTTTAAGTCAAGATCTAGTCGGGATGAGTTTGTATGTGGATCGCTTTGCTGGCAAAATCACGGATCTACCCGCCAAAATTCCCTATTTGGAGAAACTAGGTGTAAATTTTCTTCACCTCATGCCTTTGTTTAAAAGTCCTGAAGGAGAAAGTGATGGAGGATATGCGGTGGAAGATTTTAGGGTAGTGGAGGAAAAATTAGGAACGATCGAAGATTTACGTGCGTTCCAAAAGGCGCTTCAACAAAAAGACATGTACCTGATGATCGACATTGTATTAAACCACACGTCGCATCACCACGAATGGGCCAAGCTAGCGAAAGCTGGCATCAAAGAATACCAAGATTATTTTTACATGTACGACGACCGCCGCATTCCTGATGCGATGGAGGAAACCATGCCTGAAATCTTCCCTGAAAGCTCTCCCGGTAGTTTTACGTATGACGAAAAGTTAGACAAATGGGTGATGACCGTTTTTCATCATTACCAATGGGACTTGAATTATACTAATCCTAAAGTCTTCATAGAAATGCTCGCGAACGTCTTTTACTACGCGAACTTAGGAGTAGATGTGGTGCGCATCGATGCTCCAGCCTTCATTTGGAAACAAATGGGAACATCCTGCCAAAACCTACCCGAAGCCCACCAATTATTGCAATTAATTAAAATGTGTGTGGAGGTTGCAACACCTGGAATGGCCATTTTAGGTGAGGCCATTGTGGCTCCTGCCCAAATTATGGAATATTTTGGGACAGGTCGTTTTGCTACACATGAATGCGATTTTGCCTATAACGCCACTCAAATGGCTGTTCAATGGGATGCATTAGCGACCGGAGATATCCGCGTGATGCATCACGCACAACATGAATTAGTCCGTAAACCAAAAGGTGCCACTTGGTTAACCTATACGCGATGCCACGATGACATTGGCTTAGGTTATGATGATTGGATGATCGAGCAATCTGGGTTTAATCCATACGATCATCGCACCTATATTAAAAACTACTATAGCGGCGGCATTGAGTCCCCTGCAGTTGGAGCCCTTTTTGCAGTGAATCCGAAAACTCAGGATGCACGCCTTTCCGGGTCTTTAGCTTCCTTATGTGGTTTAGAGAAAGCTATCAGCTCAAAAGATGCAGCAGCTATCCAGACATCTATCAATAAAATAACGCTAATGCAGGCGCAAAGTATGTTTGTAGGGGGCGTTCCTATGTTATTTTACGGGGATGAGGCAGCTTACACAAATGACTATTCGTATTTACAGGATTCCGGAAAATCGTATGACAACCGTTGGATGCACCGCCCGCTGATTGATTGGAAAAAAAATGCAGCTGTGGACGAACCAAATACGGTAGAAAACAGAGTATTCACTAATCTACAGAAACTAATCAAGCTGCGTAAATCGCTAAAGGTAGTGGCAGACTTGAAAAATATTCATTGGTTAGAGGTGCACAATAATTCTATCATCGGTTTTGAGCGTTACCTCAAGGGAGAGAAAATCTATTTCTTATTCAACTTTAGCGCACAGCCACAAGAAGTGACCTATTATATGTTAGGGGCTTTCGGAGAACGCGCAACAGTTATGAAAGACTTGTGGTCTGGAAAAACTATCCAAATCGGAATGGATCACGACCATTTGGCATTTAATCCTTACCAGTTTTATGTCTTAAAATAAAAAACATCCCCCAGAAGGGGATGCTTTTTAAGAATCAAAATTCAATCATTAAACACTAAAAACCTGTAGGCGGATTATAAAATTGCGTCCAAAGCCTTCTTGCTTGTGCGAAGGCTTTCGAATGCGTCTTTCGGGAAATCGTGTTCTACAAAGAAGTGCTCTAGGCCTCCTGATTTCGCAGCGGCAAAAATGCGCTTGTAGTTCACAACACCCTCTCCCACCGGGAGAATATTTTTAAATTCTGAGTCGAAATCTTTTATATGACACAATGGGAAACGTCCTGGATGTTGTTTAAACAATTCCACCGGATCCACACCCGCCTTTGCAGCCCAACCTAAATCAAGTTCAAATTTCAATAAATCTGCAGGAATTTGAGAGGAAAATACGTCGAAGGCTTTTTGGCCATCCACCACTTTAAATTCTGCATCATGGTTATGGTAGCAGAAGTTTAAACCCGCTTTTTTCGCTAATTCACCTACTTTAGTTAGCGTGACCACTGCTTGTGAAACCTCGTCTTTCGTCTCAATCGGAATATTCGCACAAACTAAGTATTTTACACCTGCCTCCGCTGCGTTATCCACCGATTGCTGTGCATCATCACGTAGATTCATCATCTTCGGGAAACGCGACATATCCATACCTGGACGTGGTTTTAGCGGGGCACCTACCACATGATGTGAAACCCAATTAAGACCCAAATCTTTATTTAAGGCCATGAACTCCTTACCTTTCATCCCATAAAAGCCCGGTAACATCGAGAACGCAGATTCAATTTCAGTATAACCTAAATCTGCTATTTTCTGAAGATTTCCCTTCACGTCTTGGTCGAATTTTCCAAAAAAGGTAAACAATTGGATACCCACCGGACGGCTAGTATACGATTGAGCTGACAAGAAATGAGGAGCTAAAAGGCTAGCAGCAAGAAAGGAGCTAGATTGCTGAAGAAATCGTCTTCTCGAGTTCATAATTGATAGGTTTAGAGGTAACAGATCAAATTTAATGTATTTTATTGATACAATAAATTATTTTTTCCATTTTTCTCCAAAAACCGTCCTAAAAGTCAACTCGCTGGCCTGAATGGATGTGTTATTTTTATGCCAAGCAAAGTCGCCTCCATCCTTATGGCAATCCACATAATACACCCGGTGGCCCCAATTTAGCACTCGATCACCCGATTGGTAGATGGGCGCATCGGCCATATTTTTATCAAAAGAACAGTTCACTAAATAAAATTGTGCCTCCCGGTGGTAGCGCCCTAACTTATAACCCGGATCCCCGATGAACCGACAGTTCTTCAAAACTGTCTTTGCCCCTTGCTCCCCAGATCCATCATGCCAAATCGCTGCACTCGTATTATGACACACAAAGGTGCAATTCTCAGCCAATGCATACCCACGTGGACAATACAAATCCACTCCTCCTTCAATCAAACAATCATTTAAATAATACATCCCCGCATTCACATCCCACGGACTTACTGTATCACCCCCACCAGACCTGATCGTGCAATGTTCGAAAGACAAACGTGTGGCACCCGGCATCGTCCTCACCGCAAACTGATGACCATCCACGCGCACGATTTTCTCTCCCTCTTTCTCCCCTTTTTCTCTTGGTAAGGCATATTTTTGGACCGTCGTTGCGCTTTCTTTACCTGCTTCATTCAAGCAAGGAATCGTCACATCTTTGGTCACCGTAAATCCATAGTCATTCACAATAGTCAGCTGCTGAAACGATAAATCGTGCCCTTTGATATTCAAAACACCCGCGCCATAATCATCTGGATTAGAACAACGCCAAATATCCCGCGCAATCGTCTCTTGCAAAACCACACCATCCCGGCTTTCCCCTACAAAACTCAAGTGGTGCTTTGACGAATCAATGAAAACCTTTTCTCTATAGTGCCCATTTTTGATAAATATCTCTTGTCCTGGACGCGCGGCATCCACTGCCTCCTGTATTGTCTTAAAGTCAACGCCCACGACGAGTCGTTTGCGCATAAATCGATCCATCCGTTCAACCACCTGATCGAACCAGTGATTCATTAACACAAACGTATGTGGCGATTTTTCGAAGGTAAAGTATTCCGTATGAATCCCAAGCGCCGTCATCTTTTGTATGAAATCTGTTCGTCCTGCATGCATGCGCTCGACACCAGAATTCAAAAACAAGACAGGAGGATCACCTTTAGTAACATGACTTAAGGCTGACGCCTCTTTCCAAATCGCCTCGCCTTCTTTTTTATTGTATCCGAAATAATAGGTTGCTGCAGAGGTGCGTTTGCTATCATCCCCCTCTCCCGATTCCGGATGAATGAAAGCTAGAATTCCATCGATATCAATTACTCCATCTACTTTCACCCCTTTTCCATAGGTATTTTCATCTTGGACAGATCCTAAAAGGGCAGCCATTTGCCCCCCCGCTGAATAACCACCTACATAGATTTCTCCTACATTTTTACGCTTCGAAACCCACTGCAAGGCTGCTTGTGCATCCAGCATCGCTGCAGGGTACAAGGCTTCAGTGGACAAACGGTATTCGACTAAAAAGACCCGATAGCCACGATTCGCTAAGGCCTTTGCTAGTGGAATATGTTGTGAACGATGTCCAGTTCGCCAACCTCCTCCATGAAAAAAGACCAGAGTGGGGAGTTTAACAGAAGATGAAAGGGCATACTCATCTATTGCTAGTTTTCTCTTTCCTATCACTTTGTACACAGAACTTTGAACTTTGCTCTTTGAACTTTGCTCTTTGCTCTTTGAACTTTGAAATTCGGCTAGACGCACCGTAGGATCCTCTTTCAATAGATTCTGCCAGGCTGAATAATTAGTAAAGGAGGTGTCAGATTTACCCGTGATGCCCGATTCGTTTTGAGCTACAAGGCTCAAAGAACTAAGCATCAATAAAATAAGGAGTTTGCACATAATTTGTAAAGGCTAAGTTTCGATTATTCTAATCATTCTTCCTAATTTAAGGGTCTAAATCAAGAACTATGAAAAATATACGCGTGCTCGTGGTGGGTTGCGGAAACATGGGAGCCTCTCATGCGAAAGCCTACCAGAACGTAGCAGGTTTCGAAATTTGTGGACTCGTTTCCCCAGGAAAAAGTAAGGACGTTTTGAATGAAGCATTAGGTGGGGGCCAAAAGCTGTACAGCGACTTTTACACCGCACTAGCCGATTCAAAACCAGATGCCGTTTGTATCTCTACTTACCCAGATACGCATGAAGCTTATTCCATAGCCGCCTTAGAAGCGGGATGCCATGTTTTTTTAGAAAAACCAATCGCCGATTCCTTGGCAGGTGCGATTCGGGTAGCGGAAGCCGTACAGAAAAGTGGAAAGAAACTCGTGGTAGGCTATATCTTACGCCACCACCCATCTTGGATTAAATTCATTGAAATCGCGAAGAGCATGGGGAAACCACTCGTGATGCGTATGAACCTTAACCAACAATCCCACGGATACATGTGGGATGTGCATCGAAATTTGATGAAATCTTTAAGCCCTATTGTCGATTGTGGGGTGCATTATATTGATGTGATGTGCCAAATGACACGCTCCAAACCCCTTCGCGTTTCAGCCATAGGCGCGCGAATGACGGAGGACATTCCTGCGGGCAATTATAATTATGGTCAACTTCAGATTTACTTTGAAGACGGATCCGTGGGCTGGTACGAGGCTGGCTGGGGTCCCATGATCTCACAGAATGCGTATTTTGTGAAAGACGTTTTCGGGCCTAAAGGTTCCGTTTCCATTGTAGCGAAAAATGCCGGCGGCGAGGGTAAATCAGACGACGTCGAATCCCACACTAAAACCGAATCTTTACGTGTTCACCACGCAGATATTGATGCAAATAATGAATTCACCCGTGAAGACGATTGGGTTAATTTAACCGATGAACCCGATCACCAAGGTCTTTGCGATCGCGAGCAAGCCTATTTCTTACAAGCTATAAATGAGAATATTGACCTAACGGATCATGTGGAGGACGCAGTTAACAGCCTTCGCATCGCTTTTGCTTGCGATGAGTCAGTTAGGACGGGAGAGATGGTTAGACTGTAGTGGGCAGTCGGCAGTGGACAGTGGACAGTAAGCTATCAACCGAATACTGACTACTAGCTAGCTATTGATTACTAGTTTCTGTCCACCGACAACTGCCCACTGACGACTGTCTGCGGGCTATTTAAACTAAAAAAAAGGTCTCGAATCGAGACCTTTTTTTTAGTTTAAATACTTGGCTAACCAACCTTGTATCTCCGCATAATGGAACTTCGAATTATCTGGATTCAAGATCCAGTGGTTCTCACCTGGGAAGACGATTAATTTACTTGGAATCTGTAGACGCTGGTGAATGCTCCAGTTCTCCAAGGTATTATTAATTGGTACCCGGTAATCATTCTCACCTACGGTTAAGAGCATTGGTGTTTTGAAGTTGGCAGCAAAGCGCATCGGATTTTGCTCTTTCCATGTTTTGGTAGGTACCCATGGTGCACCCCCATTCATCAATTCTCTGCCCCAAATCACATCCGATGTTCCCCATTGAGCCTCCGAATTCACTAAACCGGCATGGGATATTAAACATTTATAATGCGATGTAGTCGCTTGCATCCAGTTCGCTAGGTGTCCTCCATAAGACGCACCACCTGCAGCTTGTTTGCTAGCATCAATATAGGAAAAGCGTTTGATGGCATCGGCGGCGGCTTCTTGGATTTCTTGACCGGGTCCTTTGAAAGGATCAAACTGAATATCTTGAGCGAATTTCTCGCCATAACCCACAGATCCCGTGTAGTCTGTCATGACAATTACGTAACCGGCAGAGCCTAAAATATAGGGATTCCAACGGTAGCCAAATACGTCCTTAAACGAACTCGCTGGTCCTCCGTGCATTAATACGAATAGAGGATATTTCTTGGAAGGATCAAATCCAGTCGGTTTCAAAACAACCGAACGGATGTTTTTTCCACGAGATGATTTAGTCCAAATTACCTCCAGCTTATTTAAATCCAATGAAGATAAAACCGCATCATTTGCCTTTGAGATTGCCTTTAATGAACCGTTCATAGATACCCAAGCCTCTGGAGGAGTCATCATATTTTGGTATTGGTAGGCAAAAACACGCGGGTTTGCGGATAAGCTTAGTCCTGAAAAAGATCCCGTTTCAGCCCCTAAAATTGACTTGACTGATCCATCAGTAATTGAAATTTCGACTATGCGATCCACACCCTGATCTTCAATACTGGCGAAGATAGATGAACCGGCCATTTCCATGTCGTTGATGGGACGATCGAGGGTGGTGGCTAGCTCTTTTTTAGCAGAATTAGTAGCGGCATCAAAACGGTATATGCGGCTCAAGTAATACAATTTATTTCCGTTCGCCGAACCGGTCGCAATCAAATATTTCCCATCTTCTGTGTATTCTACAGATGAATAATCCGTCTCATCATTCACGAGGGTGGTTTCCTTTCCGCCAGAGATACTAACTGAATAAATATTCGATTTCGAAGATTGATAGGCCGTAGTATTGTATTCAGTGGTGGCAGTGAACACAACTGATTTTCCATCTAGGCTGAAATGATAGGATCCTAAACGAAAGCCAGGGGATTGAACTAGGGTAATATCTTTCATTAAATTCACGGGTTGAGCTCCGGCCTTTAAATCCATTACAAAAATATGACTTTGCTTTTCGTCTAACCAAGCATCCCAATAACGCACAGGGAAGGATTGGTAAACACGAGCTTTGGTCTTAATTTTCTTCTTTTCATCCGCTAATTTTTTGCTTGCAGAATCCGTAAACGCGGTAGGAAAAACACGGCTCGAGAAAAGGATATGAGATCCATCGGAAGAAAACTTAACATCACTCACACCAGTTGAAAGGGTGGTTAAACGTTGGGCTTCTCCGCCAGCTAAGGGTAAAACATATAATTGAGGGGCCTCATCTCCATCACGCTTTGCGGTGAAATAAATTTTATCCGAATTGGATGACCACTGGTAATTGTCTTCCCCGCCTTTGGAATTCGTCAATTTTCTAGGCGCTGAAGACCCATCTGCTGCGGCAATCCACAGGTCAGAGGTTTGCTCGTCTAGATTATAGGATGTTTCTACACGGGAGTAGATCAGGTGGCGACCATCAGGTGAAATTTTAGGGGAACCCACTTTTTTGAGCTTGATCATGATCTCGTGGGTCATGGGCTTTTGGCCATTCAGAGAGAGGCTAAATGCCAAAAAGCAGGACAGAATCAATAACATTTTTTTCATATAGGTAGTTTAGATTCTTTAAATTAATTAATTTAATGCCACAACAACCTTTTTCAAATGAAAAATAATTACTTACAACTCGTATTAGTGGGCTCCATGTTACTAAGTGGTAGTCTCTATGCACAAGAAAAACCGGGCAAATTCATTGACCGAGATAATATGAATTTCAGTGTAAAACCTGGAGATGACTTCATGGAATACGCGAATGGCCCATGGATCAGAAAAAATCCAATCCCAGCTAAAGAAACACGTTGGGGAAGTTTTAACCAATTACGCGATTTCAATATCAATGCGGTTAAAACAATTTTAGAGGATTTAAGAGGAACAAATGCTGCTCCAGGATCTATTGAGAGAAGAGTCGCTGATTTCTATTCGGCAGCTATGGACAGTGTGACCATCGAAAAATTAGGTTACACTCCGATTCAAGCCGATTTACAACACATCGCAGGTTTAAAGTTTAAATCTCAAATCGTTACAGAGATTGCAAGAATGCGTTCAACAGGCGCAGGTTCTCCTCTGTTTAGCTTTTACATTGGTCAAGACCGCAAAAATGTAGAGAAAATGGTTCCGCAATTAGGTCAAGGTGGTACTTCCCTTCCTGATCGTGATAATTACCTGAAGAACGATCCTAGAAGCTTAAAGATTCAGGAGGCCTTCAAAAAATATGTAACGACTTTGTTTACCTTAACTGGAACACCAGAAGCACAAGCGAAAGCAAATGCAGAGACTGTTTTCCAATTAGAGAAGAAATTAGCAGAGGCTCAAATGGCCCGCGTAGAGATGCGTGATCCATACAAAACATACAACAAATTTGCCTTCGCAGATTTCAGCCAAAAGACCCCTGCATTTAACTGGGCATTGACTTTCCAAGACTTTGGCACAACTGCTCCTGATTCTATCTTAGTAGGTGCGCCTAAATTCTTTGAGGCAGCGAATAAATTATTAATCGAAACACCGGTTGAAACATGGAAGACGTATTTAACATGGAATTTATTGCGTGGTAGCGCTGGGTATTTAAGCTCTCCTTTTGTGAAAGCTAGCTTTGCTTATTCACAAGTATTATCAGGCCAAAAAGTTCAGACACCAAGATGGCAACGTATGTCTTCAATGACAGATGGCACCATTGGTGAGTTATTAGGTCAAATTTATGTTGCAAAATACTTCAAGCCAGAGGCGAAAGCAAGAATGGTGGAATTAGTAGCTAACCTACGTAAAGCATTTGCTGTTCGTATCAATAAATTGGATTGGATGAGCGCGGAGACAAAAGAAAAAGCTTTGGCAAAATTAAATGCCTTCACTCCTAAAATCGGATATCCTGACAAATGGAAGAACTACGATGGTTTAGAAATCAGTGGAACGGAGTTTTATGGTAATGTTCGCCGTGCTGGTGCTTGGGGCTTCCAAGAAAATCTAGCACAATTAGGCAAGCCAGTTGACAGAAGCCGTTGGGGTATGACGCCACCGACTGTAAATGCTTATTATAGCCCTGTGATGAATGAAATCGTATTCCCAGCAGGTATCTTGCAATTCCCTTTCTTCGCGGCTGATGCGGACGATGCGATCAACTACGGTGGTATCGGTGCGGTAATCGGACACGAAATGTCACACGGATTTGATGATTCAGGTAGCCAATACGACAAAGATGGAACACTGCGTAACTGGTGGACGAAAGATGATTTAGCGAAATTTAAGGCTAGAACTGAACTTTTAGGCAAGCAGTTTGATGCGTATACAGTGCAAGATACTATCCATGTAAATGGTAAGTTAACGATGGGAGAAAACATCGGTGATTTAGGTGGATTGAATATGGCTTATGAAGCATTCAAAATGACTAAGCAAGGTAAGGCTACGAAGAAAATCGACGGATTATCACCTGATCAACGTTTCTTCTTAGCTTGGGCTCAGGTTTGGAGAGGTTCATCTCTACCAGAATCAGAGGTACAACAAGTACAAACGGATCCTCACTCACCTAACCAATACCGTACAATCGGTGCCCCTGTAAATATGGATGCTTGGTACACGGCATTCGGTGTGAAACCGGGAGATAAGTTGTATAAAAAGCCGGAAGATCGGATTAAGATTTGGTAATTCTCTAGAGTAGAGATAATAGAGTAAAGAGTAGAGAGGGCGGCCCTACGGGTCGCCTTTCTTTTTAAAGCATAAAGAATAAAGCACAAAGCATAAAAATGCAGCGTATATAAAAAAAGGCGACCCTGCGGGTCGCCTTTTTTTTCTTAATTTTCTCTCTACTTCACGTATTTTTCTAACCATTGGAATTGCTCCCATAGCAGGTGTAATACGTTCTCTTTTCCACGGTAGCTATGCGCCTCGTAAGGAAGATAGACAAAGCGAGTTGTTCCACCGTTACCTTTCAGGGCAGCATATAGACGCTCTGAGTTGATAGGGAATGTACCCGTGTTATCGTCTTGCTCGCCGTGCACTAATAAAATCGGTTCCTTGATTTTATCCGCATAGCTGAAAGGACTCATCTCATAGTACAATTGCGGTGCTTGCCAGTAGGTACGATCTTCGTTTTGGAAACCAAAAGGTGTCAACGTACGATTGTAAGCACCACTGCGTGCGATACCCGCTTTAAATAAATCCGTGTGGGCTAATAAGTTTGCTGTCATAAAGGCACCATAACTGTGGCCACCCACAGCCATACGCTTGCGATCGCCCACGCCTAATTGAACTAAATGGTCAATCGCCGCTGAAGCATTTAAACGTAACTGATCTACGAAGTTATCATTAGGTTTTTTAGACGCATCTGTCGACACAATTGGCATCTCGGCATTATCCAAAATCGCGTATCCCTGAGTCGCATAATAAATAGGCGACGCCCAGCTTAAGGTCGTGAAACGGTCTTTGCTACCCCGTATTTGTGCCGCATCTGCTGCCGAATTAAATTCACGTGGATAAGCCCAAATCAATACCGGTAAGGGACCATCTTTCTCTTTGTTATAGCCTTTAGGTAGATATAAATCTCCCGTTAAGTCTACGCCATCCGCGCGCTTATACTTGATTTTCTCTTTGGTGATACCCACTAAATTCGGATAAGGATTTTCGAATTGAGTCAGCGCTTTATCTTGAGCTGGATTCAATAAATTCTTGATGAAATAGTTAGGCACCTCCGTTTGGGATTCTTTTCTGCTTAAAACAATCAATTTATCTGCATCAATAACCTCTTCCACTTGCTCAAAATAACCCGGTTTAGCACGCCAAACAATCTCGTTCTTCTTCGTCGCTAAATCAAATTTTGCGATAAACGGCAGATCTCCTTGATCGGATGATCCTACTGGGTTGTTCATCAAAATTTTAGTTCCGTTATCCGTAAATTGAATCACATCGCGACCTAACGCATTTTTTGTCAACACAGGACTCCCCGGATTGCGGTAAGCATCGGTAATGTTTCGCTCATACAAGACCTCCAATGTTCCATCAGTCGGAGAATAACGACTTACTTTAGACGTTTGCTTACCACGTAAGACCTCCGTCACTAAAGCCACTTTACTATTTCCCCAAATCACGCCAGAAAAACGAGTCTTTGTTTTAAATAATTCTTTTGCCTCTTGAGTGAAGGGAGCTGACAACGAATAAACCGCATCATGAAACTCTACTTGCTTCTTGATAAAACCACTATCTAAGGGCATCGCATATACTAAGGATGCCGGCTCATCATCTCTCCAATCAAATCCTCTTGGCACATTTTGTACGTTATCATTTCCGGATGGAGCACTTTCAGCAGAAGGTAATTTAGCGATTTCTTTGATCATTTTTCCGTCCAAATCAAGCACCTTCACCGTCGTAGGAAATCCATAGGCAGGTACTGCATAGGAGAAAGGCTTTGCTACGGAACGAGTCAAAATATAACGACGGTCCGGAGATAATTGGAAGGAATTGAAAAGGGATGGCTCCCCTATTTTCTTATTCACCCCATTCTTATAAACGACTAATTGGGCCTCCGCATAATAAGCAAACAAACTCTCGTCATAGGGAGATTTAATTAAATCTTGGAAGGTCGGTCTTGGCGCCGCCTTACCTACATTCTGCTGAATCGTAGGTCCTTTAGGCGTAATTGGACGCTTAGGAGCACCTGCTGCATCATGCGTGGTTACTTTGTATAGAATCGATTGATCATCTACCCAGGTAAACGCATTTCCTAAGACTTGATTTAGTGGAGCGTTGTTTATACGAGTGGCTTTTTTCGAAGCTATATCGATCACATATAAATCGACACCGTTTACTTCTATTTGGGCGAACGCAATCTTGGTCTCAGATGGATTCCAGGAGATGGATCCCACTGCCAGGTTTTTAGGCAATCCAGAGATTTCAATTTTTGCACCGTTACGAATAGTTTGTAGGGTTATGCTGCTGATAGGACTTTGGCGAGATGGAGAAAAGTTTAAGGGATTCAAGCGAAGACCCGCAATTTTCATTTCTGGCTGACCTAATTCCTCTACGGTAGGATACGAGTTACGACCTAATAATAGCAGGTATTCCGCCTTCGAATCAATTCGTAAAAGGGGTGTTGGTTTCGCTAAAACTAAATCTGTAATCGCTTTAGGTGGCAATTGATAGGCATCAGCATCCTGAGCTTTCAGGGCAGAGTGCGAGAATAGTAACACGCTCAGCGCGACTAAAATGGTTGATTTTTTCATAGTATAGAATAGATATAAACAAAAAAGGGTGGCTAATAAATTAGCCACCCTTAAATTACAAAATAAATTATAATGGATTTTGTACAATCGTTGTATTCGCATTAATCTCACGACGTGGGATCACGAACTCCCAACGCACATCCCCAGGAGCCACATCAAATAGTAAGGCAACCGAAGCAATAGCATTCGTTCCATTTCTATTTAAAGGTGCATTTGTACGCTTTAGGTCAAAGAAACGATGTCCCTCACCCCAAAGTTCAATACGACGTTGAATTAAAATATCGTTGATCAATGCAACACCTGATTTAGTAGACTGAACATAGTTCGGGTCTCTTACTTTCACTAAATCGAATAATACTTTAGAAGCTCCCGCCGCATCATTTAAACGGGCTTTAGCTTCCGCTTCGATCAAATACATCTCTGCCGCACGCATGTAAGGAACATCGCCCATAGCTGACGTAGAAGGTGTACCAGGCAATCTGAATTTCTGATTCAACCACTTAGGGCGAACACCCCCTGGAGGAATTACTGAGTTCGTCGCCGTAGGAGTTTCTACCCACATTTTAGATCTAATGTCCGTTGCTGGAATTTGAGCATATAACAAGTTGTTAATTACGTTAGGATACGTTCTGATAACAGTCGAGTTATAGTTGCAAGAATTGTACGAGTGGTATCCACCAAAAAACTCTGACTGATCTTCTAAGTGATCAAAACCCCACATCCATTCTGAATTCGAAATATCTTGGAATCCATCTTGGTATTGTGTTGCCGTCATAGGAACATACCCTGCACGTGCCTCAGCTGCAAACTTAGACGCATTAGCCCAATCTTGTTGTACTAAAGCCACGCGAGCTTGTAATCCTTTTACCACACTTAGATTTATGTGTGACTTATTTAAGCGCGCGGTAGTAAGTAATGTCGCAGCCTCTGCTAAATCCTTATTGATTTGCGTGTAAACTTCCTCCACCGTATTACGAGGCTTACCTGCTGTAGTCGGTTCTAGAACTAATGGAACTCCTAATTGTGCATTAGGCTTAGCTGCTGCATCATAGCGCTTACCATACAACTGCACTAAATTAAAGTAACCGAAAGCACGTAAAGCTAAGGCTTCACCTTTTAATGCATTACGATCTGCCGCAGGACCTACCGCTTTATCGATGTTAGCAATACCGATATTAGCATTACCAATGATACGGTAGTACATCTCCCAAGGAAACTGAGACATAACACCCACGTCCGTACGGTGTGCGACCCATCTTGTTTCATTCGCATGCCAACCATTTGTTCCGGCTGTTGTACCGATGATTAAATCTTCTCCTAATTTATCTAGGATGATCATCATCGCAGGATGACCTGAGTGACCTTGTGAACTTAAATAACGTACGACAAAAGAACGGTAAATACCGTTAATTGCTGCAGATGCGTTCTTAGTAGTAGCATATGCAGACCCTGCATCGATACTCGCCGTCGGCTTTGTATCTAAATACGCTTCCTCGCAAGAAGTAAATAAAATGGCGAAGACTAGCGAAAAGTAAACTAAATATTTCTTTTTCATGATTCTATATTATAACGAGAATGATAGACCTAATACTAATGACTTCGCTGGACTATACACATTACTTGTTGTTCCACCAAAGTTCTGTTGCACGTTCATCCCACTACGACGGGATAACATTAAGAAGTTTTCACCACTCACATATACCTGTGCATTATCAATTTTTAAACGATTCATCACAG
>JBIIGE010000063.1:0-7956 GCA_044236555.1 Aquirufa sp. | reverse complement strand
CCCCATTCTTTGGCAAAAGCCTTCGTCATCGAAATCAGCGCCGCCTTACTCACACTATAGATACCTAGTCCTGGCTCCGGCGAAATACCACCCACAGAACTAATATTAATTACCGAGGCATTCGAAGATTTCTGCAAATGAGGTAGACACAAACGCATTAACTCGAAAGGAGCCTTCAGGTTCACGTTCATAATCTTATCGAAGGCATCTAAGGACGTATCGTGAATGGGCCCGAAAGTCGGATTCGTCGCCGCGTTATTCACTAAAATGTCGATTTGACCATAGGTGGCAATCGTAGCTGAAACTAAGTGAGCCAGCTGATCCATCTTTCCCACGTGACAGGCAATACCCGTCGCTTCATATCCTTTAGCGCGCAACTCCTGGGCTAATAAATCTAAAGTCGCCTGATCGCGACTACTAATGACCACCTTTGCTCCAGCCTCTGCAAAAAACTCCGCGATACTGAAACCAATTCCTTTACTAGCGCCCGTAATAAGGGCTACTTGATTCTTCAATGAAAATGCCTGCATATTCTAATCTATTTTTAAACAATTTAAAGAAATATTATGGTAATTTACGCTATCAACACCCGAAAAAAGACATCATGAAACAAGTCGTATTCTACGAAACCGGATTACCCGAAAATGTATTACAACTAGAAGAAATCGAAAAGCCAACTCCGGCGAAAGCAGAGGCGCTCATTCGCATCACTGCTCGCAATATCAATCCATCGGATGTTATGTTTGTGCAAGGATTATATGGCATCACCCCTAAATTACCTAGTAGCGCTGGTTTTGAGGCAGCGGGAGTAGTGGAGGAATCGACTAAGTTCCCTGCAGGCACGCGCGTCCTTTTTACTTCTATTGGTACCTGGAAAGAGTATACCTGCGTTCCGGATGCAGGCTTGATTCCCATTCCAGAGGGTATGTCGGATGAAGTGGCTTGTCAAGCTTTTGTGAACCCGGTAACTGCTTATGGTATGTTAGAGACATCCGGATTAGGCAAAGGAGGATCTTTGTTAATCACAGCTGGGGCCTCGGCTTGGGGTAAAGTAGTCATACAGTTAGCAGCGATGCGGGGCATTCATGTCATTGCTACGGTGAGACGACAAGATCAGAAGCAGACTTTATTGGATTTAGGTGCGACAGCTGTCATTGATGTAGCGACGGAAAGTTTAACAAAAAAGGTAAAAGAAGTATTCCCAGAAGGAGTGGACTATGTATTCGATGCTGTAGGAGGGGATCAGGGGGCCAAAGCCTTAACTTGCCTTAAACCAGGTGGAAAGATGCTTGTTTTTGGCCTACTAAGCCTCGAACCGATTCCATTAAATTCTGGATTATTAATCTTTAAAAACCTAAGCGTCGAAGGCTGGTGGTTAAGCTCTTGGTGGGAAAAACTAGGCAATGAGGGAATTCAAAAGGCCATCAAAGAAGTCTTCACCCATCTATTGAAACAAGACGTGAAAGTAGACATTCAAGCTACTTATCCATTAGCTCAGTTTAAAGAGGCTTTAATCGCCTATCAGAAAGAAGGCAGAACAGGAAAAATACTATTGGTGTAAGGAATCTAACTCAGCCGGCTGATCGTCTGGTTCGTGGGTATTTCGGCCGTCGGTCGGAATACCATCACCGATTACCTCGTAAGAGAGCTTATCTCCCGCGACATTAACCTCTAAATTGTAGATAAAAGTTCCTTCAGGTTCTTTCGTTTTAAGCACCCCGGTGTAGAGAGAATCGCTCTTTTGAATCAGGGAAACATCGAGAACACTGACGCCTGTAACTTGCTCTTTTTGAAGATTTTGCAACCACATTTCGCGCACCTCTGAAGCTACTTCAGTAGAAGACTTTTTACACGAATTTAAGACGAACACGAAGGCTACTAAAAGGAATAATACTCTAATCATGATGCAAAAATGGGTATTTTTCGCGAAAAAAGGAAAAAGAAATTCCTACATTTGAAAGATGTTAGATTTTACAGATTTCATGAATGCGAGTTTATTATGCGGTGCGCTTACCGTGTATATCTTGCTATTCAAGAAGAATGCCTTACGTTCTTATTCTGATTATCTAATTTCTATTTCTATTTTATGCCAAATCTGGACATTAGCACTTTTCTTGTTTGTCATCACTGGATCCATACTGCAATTTCCTTATTTGTATCGAACAGCTGCACCGCTCACCTTTTTAGTACCTCCCTTAGGATATCTGTATGTAAGGAGTGTCCTTTACAATGAACAAAAGTGGCAGGGCGTAGATTTCTTGCACCTGTTACCTTTTCTATTCTTTTTCATTAATTACTTACCCTTTTTCATTAGTCCACTGGATTACAAGATAGAAATTGTTAGTAAAACAATAGCGGATATAAACTATGGGATAGTTAAACAACTCGGATTCTTACCTGAAAGCGTTTTCTATCTGTTTAGACCAGTACAGGCCATTATCTATATAATTTTTCAATTTAGGCTAATTTATACCTTCAATCGAAAAAACTCAAATCAGCTGGTTACCGACCAAATCAAACGCGTCCTAAAATGGTTAAGTGTCTTTACTTGGGCCTCCACTGGATTTTTAGTGGCTTTATTCATAACCATCATGCTTTATTTGACCCAAGAGAATCTTTTTACGAAGGACCAAATGACGCTTATACCCAATACCATCCTAGCCATTTCTCACTTTATAGTTTTTTCTTATTTATTGATAAATCCACAAGTCTTAACCGGCCTACCCTTTGTTAGATATAAGGAAACTCAATCAAGCTTAGTTGAAAACGAAGTGATTAAAGTTCCCTTCATTTATGAAAATTACACGAAGGAGATTAAAAGCTTAGAAAAATACTTTGCTACAAATAAAAGTTTCCTTCAACCCAATATTTCGATCAGTCAAGTCTCAGTGGATACACAAATTCCCATAAGAGACCTATCGTATATCATTAATAATTACTACGAAAAACGCTTCAACGACTATTTAAATGAGATGCGACTGCGGCATTTTATCACTAAAATTGATGCCACCATTTTAGATGCCTTAACTATCGAGGCCATCGCTTTTGAATCAGGTTTTTCTTCCAAAAGTTCCTTTTACCGCGCCTTCAATCGCTTTTATGATTGCACTCCCTCGGAGTACCTAGAAACCTTAAATAAAGCTAATTAAGCTGTTTATTTGTCTCATCTTCCGAAGATGGGAGTCCTTAAACTAGACTTTAACAGACAAGTCTCACCTGATATCGTAGCTTTAATCTTTGTCCTACGGTACACATGTTTCGACTTCTATTTGTTTTCCTTTTATTAGGTTGTTTACGTGTTTCAGCTCAAAGCATCAGACCAGTTTCAGTCAATAGCGGTGGAGCACAAACAAAAGCTAGTTTTTCCTTAGATTACAGCATAGGGGAGTCGGCATCCATTGCTTTTTTTCAAAACAGTTCTCAACTTAGTTTAAGTACAGGTTTTCATCAAACCTTTACTCCCTTAGTCACCGGCATCATCAATCAAATCTTCGAAGAAGGCGAGGGATTGACCCTTTCACCTAACCCTGCTCGAGAGTATGTTCGACTAAAAGGCGCCCTTTCTAGACCTGGATTTTTTGAATTTCACCTCATTGATTTACAAGGTCATATTTTACAAACCATCCCATCAACGTACTATATCAATTACCTCGAAAAGGAAATAAATATTGCTTCACTAACAGAAGGCACCTATTTCATTCGACTTATTTATTCGTCTTCAGACGGAATTAACCAATCGACATCTTTCAAATTCAGTAGAATCAACTAATGAAAAAATTATTAACTGTCCTATTCTTGTTCGTTTCTGTTCTAGCTTTTTCCCAAAACAATGGAATTAACTTCCAAGGTGTGGGCAGAAACTCGTCAGGAGCGGTTTTGGCCTCTACTAAAATCAGCCTCCGTTTCTCAGTCATTCAGAGCTCCGAAACCGGAACCGTTGAATACATAGAATCAAAAGAAGTCACTACGAACGCCCAAGGCATTTTCTCCGTGGTCATAGGCGATGGAACCCAAATCTCAAAAACAGGGAACTTCAGCGATATCAACTGGAAAATCAATCCAAAGTTCCTGAAGGTCGAAATGGATCCCGCTGGAGGATCTAGTTTCGTAGCCATGGGAACCACACGATTACAAGCCGTTCCTTTTGCCTACTACGCAAATGGCGTAAATGCAGACAACGTGGACGGCGTTCTATCCGCTTCTAAAGGGGGAACGGGCGTGGCCTCCATAGCTGCCCTAAAAACGGCTTTAGCTATTGATCAAATAAACAATACATCCGATTTAGCCAAGCCGATTAGTACAGCAACGCAGGCTGCGTTAGATACGAAGGTATCTACCTCCACTTTTTCTACTACGCTAGCCACTAAAGCAAATACATCTGACCTTGCATTAAAAGCTCCTATTGATTCTCCGACATTCACAGGAACCGTCGCTGGAATAACGAAAGCTATGGTGGGATTAGGCTCTGTGGACAATACGTCCGATATAGCAAAACCCATTAGTACTTTAACCAAAGAGGCTTTAGATACAAAGGTTTCTACATCGGTTTTTTCGACTACTGTTGCTACTAAAGCAAATACATCTGATCTAGCCTTAAAAGCACCTATTGATTCTCCGACATTCACAGGAACCGTCGCTGGAATAACGAAAGCTATGGTGGGATTAGGCTCCGTAAATAATACATCCGATTTAGCTAAACCGATTAGTACGGCGACACAGGAGGCTTTGGATACGAAGGTTTCTGCTTCCACATTTTCAACTAGTTTAGCAACAAAAGTAGATACTGAAACATTTTCATTAACTATTGCCACAAAAGAAAATGCTGCAAACAAATCAACTGCAACAGATTTAGGTGCTGGTTCGACTAGTGATATTCTTTTTCCTACACAGAAAGCAGTGAAGACTTATGTGGATGGCCTCTTAAATTCTGGAGGGGTACAAGATGGAGGAATATTAACTCGACATATTGCAGATTTGGCTGTTACAAACGCAAAAGTGGCTACAGGGATAGACAAAGCAAAAGTAGGCCTTGATAATGTGGATAATACAACCGATTTAGCAAAACCAATTAGTACAGCTACTCAAGAGGCGTTGGATACAAAGGTATCAACTTCAACTTTTTCTGCCACAGTAGCTTCTAAAGCAAATACATCTGATCTAGACTTAAAAGCCCCTATTAATTCTCCGACATTCACAGGAACTGTTGCTGGAATTACAAAAGCCATGGTAGGATTAGGCTCTGTGGATAATACTTCCGATTTAGCAAAACCAATTAGTACGGCTACTCAAGAGGCGCTGGATACAAAGGTATCCAGCGCCACATTTTCCACTACAGTAGCCACTAAAGCAAATACATCTGATCTAGACTTTAAAGCCCCTATTAATTCTCCGACATTCACAGGAACTGTTGCTGGAATTACAAAAGCCATGGTGGGATTAGGCTCTGTGGATAATACAACCGATTTAGCAAAACCAATTAGTACGGCTACTCAAGAGGCGCTGGATACAAAGGTATCCAGCGCCACATTTTCCACTACAGTAGCCACTAAAGCAAATACATCTGACCTTACATTAAAAGCACCTATTGATTCTCCTACATTCACCGGAACTGTTGCTGGAATTACAAAAGCCATGGTAGGATTAGGCTCTGTAGATAATACTTCCGATTTAGCAAAACCCATTAGTACGGCGACACAGGAGGCTTTGGATACGAAGGTATCAACTTCAACTTTTTCAAATTCTTTATCAACAAAAGAAGTTTTAAGTAATAAATCTACGGCTACTGATTTAGGTGGAGCAAATCCAAGTGATGAGTTATATCCATCTCAAAAAGCAGTTAAAGCATATATTGCAGCAAATAACACGTCTGGAGGGATTTCTGATGGTAGTATTCTAACCCGCCACTTAGCAGATGGAATAGTCACTGGTGCCAAAATAAGTAGTTCAATATCCGGATACAAAAAATTTTCTGATGGTGCTGGAAATGTTATTCAATCAAACGCAATTACACCAGATCAAGAAGTTCCTCATGGACAACTGAAATCTGGAGGTACTTCACTTTGGCAATCCTTTACAGCAGGAGTATCTGGAAAACTGTGGCAAATTGAATTTGAAACAATAAATCCGAGTACAATAAATGGCCCTGCACCTGAGGCATATGTTGAAATTTATAATGGAGTAGGCATTTCAGGGACAAGATTAGGATTTAGTACAAATGTTGGAATTTCTGGAGCGGGAAGATCTTGGAAGGCTTTTGATTTATCGCCTTGGAACGTTGAAATTCTCTCTGGAAATTCTTATACAGCTAGATTAATTATTTCAGGATCCAATCAAGATTGGGTATTTGGGGGTGAATCTACTTACAATTTAGGGATTTCTAATGTCTCTTCTACTTGGGATCACAACATAAAGACTAACCTCAAACCATATTTTGATGATCCATATTTAACTGTTGGTGTCGCAAATAATTTATATGGCGGACTTGTATCTAATGCTACTCATACAGGTGATGTAAGTGGTTCAAGTACTTTGACTATCTCTGATGGGGCTGTTAATAGTTCTAAAATTTCAGAAGGGGCAGTTTTGACAGCTAAACTTGCAGATGGATCAGTCACTTCAACAAAAATTGGGATCGGTGCGGTTGATTTAACTACTCATATAACCGGTATGTTACCATCTGCTAATATTAATGATGGAGCTATTATTACCTCTAAAATCGCAAATTCTGCTGTTGACCTAACTTCAAAAGTTTCAGGATTGTTACCAACATCAAATATTGCTGACGGTGCGATGACAACGGCTAAAATTGCAAATTCTGCTGTTGACTTAACTACAAAAGTAACAGGATTGTTACCAACTTCAAATATTGCAGATGGTGCAATTTCAACTGCTAAAATTGCAAATTCTGCTGTTGACTTAACTTCTAAAGTAACTGGATTATTACCAACATCAAATATTGCTGACGGTGCAATTTCAACTGTTAAACTTGCAAATTCTGCCGTTGACTTAACTACAAAAGTAACAGGAGTGTTGCCAACATTAAATATTGCTGACGGCGCAATTACAACTGCTAAAATTGCAAATTCTGCTGTTGACTTAACCTCCAAGGTAACAGGACAGTTATCAACATCAAATATTGCAAATGGTGCAATTACAACTGCAAAAATTGCAAATTCTGCTGTTGACTTAACTTCTAAGGTTTCAGCTGTTTTACCCACTGTAAATGGAGGAACTGGGACTGCAACAGCTACATCAAATACTTTTTTTGCTGCCCCAGATGGTACAAATGGCTCACCTGTATTCAGAAGTATTTTAGCAGCTGACTTACCATTTTTAACAACGTCTTATATTTCAAATAGTTCGTCCTCAATACAGAATGCAGATTTTAACATTTCTGGAAATGGGATAATAAATGGGAATATGACAGCAACAACAGGTAATTTTTCAAATACAATAATTTCAGGTAATTCTAGTGTTGGTTCTTTAACGAGTTCAAATGATATTTCTGTGAACAATATTGAAATAGGTAGAGGACCTGGATTAAATAATTCAAATCTAAAAATAGGCAATTATGCACTGGGGGCTATTACAACTGGTGTGAGAAATATAGCCATCGGAGAATATAGTTTAAACAAAAATACATATGGACTTAACAACCTCGCAATTGGAGAATCGGCATTAAAAAATAATATTTCAGCTGATGCAAATATTGCATTAGGAACTTCTGCATTGTTAAGTAATACATTCGGTACTGGAAACTTTGCAGCTGGAATAGGTAGTTTGGAAAAAAATATTAGCGGAGATTATAATATAGCAATTGGTGCATTGTCATTAAGCAAAAATACCGTTGGTTTTGGTAATGTAGCATTAGGTGTTCAAAGCTTATACCTTAATGATACCGGAAGATATAATATAGCATTGGGCACTTTAAGTTCTTATGGTGCTAAATGGGGAGAC
>JBIIGE010000062.1:0-8009 GCA_044236555.1 Aquirufa sp. | reverse complement strand
TCAATACCTTTTTCATATATTCGTTATTTATCGTCAATTGCGAGTAAAAATAGCCAAAGGAATGTGGATTTCAAACGAATTTTGGCAATAAAAAAAGCGACCCAAAACTGAGTCGCTTTTAAATCCAAAAGACTGGTTTATTTCAAGTAGAAAGATACCGATGCTTTGTCCCAATCCAAGGTCACTTGACCCGCAGCAGTAACACCGATTGTGAATTGCTCCGTGTGCGCATGCTCGCTAACGCGGGCCTTTACACGTAACACATCATTCGCCGCTTTGTAGGTGTAAGCACCCCACATTTTAGCTTCCTTGTTAAAGATAATCGTCCATTCTGTCTCACCTGGGATAGATAATAAAGAATAAACACCTTTTGCTAAGGTTTTACCTTGAACGGTGATATCATTTGAAATCTCGAAGGTAGTCGCTTCGTTCGCGCCTGTTCTCCAAACTTCCCCATAAGGCACAAGTGCCTTGGCCTCTTTAGAACCGAACACCAAACGACCCTTCACCGATGGTTGTGCATATTTAATCATCACTTCTGTGTTACCCACTTTTTGTGTAACTACGGCAGGAGGTGATGGTACCGCTTTCTGTGCTAAAACAGAGAAAGAAACTAAACAGGATAATAACAATAAGTACTTTTTCATAGATATGTGATTTATTTAGATTACAAATTAAGCCAATAATTCAATTTCAACACTACTGCCCGGTTACGAATTTTCATGATTTCTGGAAAATAATTATCCGTGTAAACCAGAAAAAAGTCAGATGCCGGCTTGTAACGCCACTGCAGCCTCGCATTTACATTAACGTTTTTCGTTTGCTGGTTGATTTGAAAGAAGGTCGCAAAGAATAATTTGTTCGTGAAAGTAATATCGATTTTAGGTCGAATAATCCAAAAGTTAGAGGAAATTAACCGAGAAGCCGCTATATCCTTTCCAGGCACATAGACGTCTACGATATCATTATAATCCACGGCCACTGAAAAACTTCCATAAGGCTGAAAACGGTAACCGATATCTGCCGTAGCACCCGTACGCCAGCCGTTTCCGTAATATCCGCCTATCCGGGAAGTGAGAGAGTAGGTAAACAACTTAATGGGCGAAGAACCATAGCGGGCATTCAATGCATACCAATCATGCTCAGTTCCCCTTTTCAAAGGAGTATTCCCCATCCGAGTTGCATCGAAATCATACAATAATTTCACATAATCATAGGATAGATACACCCCAAAAGTCGATCGATCCTTCATCGTTCCATCGTAGGCGATATAGGTGGTATTATCGGTATAGGTGCCTTGGTTGTTCCAATAGCTCACCGACATGGCTGAGAATGTCGTGTAAAAGACATTCGTAGTTTTGTCTTTCGGGTAGAAATTTTTCGCGGCATCTGTCTGTACCTGGAAAAAATTAATCCGAGGCACATATCCCGCTTCAGGATTGTAGTTCTCCCCTACCCAAGATTCTTTAATGCCAAATGTCCAGTTATTGTCTTTGTAGGCCAAAGCAGCGGCTTGCGCAAAACTCTTATCCTTTTGCAAAGGACTAATCGTGTTCGCATAAAAGAGCGTTCCCGTCCAAAAATTATTAGCGGACGCTAAATTGTACTCAAAACCCACATCCCGATTAAAGGCCTGAAAACCATTTGAACGCTGCAAATCAGAGTCTAGAAAGGATTGTTTGTTCACCATGTAGGCCCCTATATTCGAGCGCGCAAATACCTTTCGTTGCAGAGCGACCATAGAAAAGTTTTGAGTAGGCACCCCCTTCGCTTCATTCCGCTCAGACTGCACATTCAGGGCCCCAATTCGCCAATCCTGATTCAGTTTACCACTTAAACGGGCCCCATAGGTAATAGGTGTCTGCTCATAAATTCCCGTTTTAGGATTCAAGGCAATACCGATTCGCCTCGTAAAGAAAGGCCGAATGCTCTCAGTCCCAAAACCATCAAACAAATCAGAGTTCTCAATAAAAAATTGCCGTTTCTCCGGATAAAATAGTTCAAAACGGTCTAGATTCGTCTGCTGTCGATCCACATCCACTTGGGAAAAATCCGGATTCAAAGTCATATCTAAATTCAACCCTGAATTAATCGACACCTTAATATCACCTCCTATTTGATTGCGCATTTTTGACGGGTCTTTCGTCTCATAATTTGCCGTGACACCCGATAAAACATACGGAATGAAAGAGATATTCTTCTTCGGAGTAGGTGGAGGAGTATCCCAAAGAAGTACACCGGCAAAGGCTAAGGAGGCTGTAGGGAATTGCCGAGGGACAGGAGCCCAGGCAGATTTTTCTTTGGCCTTCAAATCATAGCGGGAAAAATTAATCCCCCAGCGTTGAAGATTGCCCTTATAACGGATCGACTTGAACGGAATCGCCGCTTCGAAAATCCAAGAATCCCGTTTATAGGTCGTGGCTGATTCCCACTTATTATCCCAATTTAAATTCACTTTAGAGCCCTCAGACATCTGTCCATCCCATTGCGCCCCTGCCGCATTCGCCCCAAAGGCAAATCCAGTCGTCTTATCTTCAAAGGTATCAATGAACACTAAAAAGTTATCATTCACCCCAAAACCGAAATCCCGCTTCATCGATTCCACGACAAATGCGCCCGGTTCTTTCAAAAAACACTCCGCCGAGATATAAATGTATTTATCATCGTAGGTCATCTTCACATCCGTACGCACTTGGGCACAGAGGGAATCATAGGGGTTACACATCATGAAATCACTCACCGCTGCGGACTGAAACCACGCATTTTCGTCTAGTATTCCATCGATCTTGATAGCACCCGTACTTTTTTTGATCAGCATTTGAAAGTTTTCGTTCTTCTTTTGGGCATAAAGAGACGAGCTGCAAATCAACAAAAAGAGAACAAGGAATTTTTTCATTCCTGCAATTTAGCCAAATTTCTCAGCTATTAAACCCGGTGCTGTGGGGGGGGATTTTTTTTAGCTCAGATAGCGGAATTCCATCAGCTTGTTTTATTTTTGCACTGTAAATTAATGAACTATGGGAAGAGCCTTCGAATTTAGAAAAGCGAGAAAATTCAAACGTTGGGGTCAAATGGCCAAAACCTTTACCAAAATCGGTAAGGATATTGTGATTGCTGTAAAAGCTGGAGGTGGTGATCCTACATCAAACTCCCGTTTGCGTGCCATCATCCAAAACGCGAAGGCAGTGAACATGCCGAAGGAAAACGTAGAGCGTGCGATTAAACGCGCTACTTCAAAAGACCAAGAAGATTACAAAGAGATTGTTTACGAAGGATACGCACAACATGGTATTGCGATTCTAGTAGAAACAACAACAGATAACATTAACCGTACCGTAGCTAATATCCGCTCCTCCTTCACGAAATGCGGGGGTAGCTTAGGAACGACCGGGATGCTTGATTTCATCTTCACTCGCAAATCTGTGTTTAAAATCGCTGCGAAACCAGAGATCGATTTAGAAGAATTAGAATTCGACTTAATTGACTTAGGTGGAGATGAAGTATTCTTAGACGAGGAAACGAACCAGATCAATATTTATGGGGAGTTCACGGCTTTTGGGGCTATTCAAAAATTCCTGGAAGAAAAAGGCTTTGAATTAATGGGAGCAGACTTCGAACGCATCCCGAACGAGACCAAAGAAATCTCCGACGAACATATCGCAGACGTCGAAAAACTCATCGAGCGTCTAGAAGAAGACGACGATGTGCAGAACGTCTACCACAATATGGGATAAAATTTAAGAAGCGGAGGACATAAAAGCCTCCGCTTTTTTCTTGTCCAAACGGTATAAATAAGGGGCCTTGTGCGCTCCTCCCGTATATTTCTTTTCGATACGCTCTAAAATATCCAAGCTCAACATCTTGCGCTGGAAATTAGTCCTGACTAATGGCTTGCCTAAAATGGTCTCATAGACTTGCTGCAATTCAGACATCGTAAAGGTCTCCGGCAACAAATTAAAGGCAGCTAATTTTGTATCAATTGATGCGCGTAAGTGGGCTAAACCTTTGGTAATAATGGCATTGTGATCTAAAAACAAGGACGGAATCTGATCTACATCCATCCAAGCCGAATCATCCGATACATCATTTAAAGTCACCTGCACTTTCGAATACTCCACTAAGGCATAATAACCGATCGTGATGTAACGACTAGATAACCAAGTTAAATCTTCTATAGAGCGACCCATAGCGAGGTTTATCTCCTCGTGCTTTTCAATCGCACCAATATTTCTCTTTAGGTCTCCAAAGGCATGAAACTGTTGCAAGTAGATATCTTCTAAGCCGGTTCTTTGCCACAAGACGCGCTTTGCAGCCTCATCCGCATCCTCCTCTTTACCAATAAATCCACCCGGCAGAGTCCAGACTTCGTTATTTTTAAACTTCAACAATAGTACCTTTAATTGCTTCTCTTGAAATCCAAAAATGACGCAGTCCACCGAAATATTCGGCAACCAATCTCCCTTTAAAACATCCCTATTTGGCATACTTTTGAATGAAGTTTTGTATCTGTTTCGCGAAAATCACGTAGCCCTTTTCATTCAGGTGCAACCGATCCGCTACGAAAATATCTTGCATTAAAGTCCCATCAGCATTGTAAAAAGGAGAATGCATATCGATGACATAATGCCCCTTTTTCTTTGCAGCGATGTCAACAATTCGCTGATTTAAATCCTGTTGTTTCGCCTTCATCGCCTCGCGTGCTAAACTAGGACGCGCAGAGACGAACACTAACTTAGCCTTAGGTACTTGCTTCGCTAAACGAGCAGAGAACTCCTCGAACTGTTTAGCAATCTCTTCCGGACTTTGGCCACCCGCTAAATCATTATCTCCCTCGTACATAAACACCCATGACGGCTGGTATTTCACGACCATCCGGTCGAAATAATACAAGGCTTCTTTCAAGGTGCTCCCACCAAAACCACGGTTCATGGCATTCATCCCCTTCATGTCTGCATCGAAGTTTTTCCACAAACGGAAGCTCGAAGAGCCGATGAACAACTTCATCCCTTTTGCTGGCATAGCGACGGAATCTTGCTTTTCGAAAGCTAGAATTTCTTTCTCGAAACGGTCCAGCGGTTTCTGGGCGAAAACGCCGAAAGACAATAACAGGAAAAGTAGGATCTTATTCATTAGGATATTTTAAATCGATTTGGGAACGAATTTCATCTAATAAAGCCATTAATTCTGTACTAAAAGCGTGTGTCATCAAGGCGTTTTCTGTGCGACCAGCGCGTAAATCTGCCTGAACCGCCTCCGCTTCGTAACTATAACCCCAGCCTAAACGTTCCGTTTCGTAGAACGTTTCTTGTTCGGTTTCGTGAATAGTTACGGTGATGCCTTTCGTCTCGTGGAAGCGAGAATGCATATGAATTTTTCCTTTCGTCCCGTGAATTTCACACGTGGTGTCGGTCTTGGTTGCAAAAGTTGAGAACAAGGTAGCCGTTGCTCCTGAACTATATTTTAACGCGATAGATGTATTCATATCGACACCCGTAGGCGCCATTACGCCAGTCGCTTTCATCTCGAGAGGATTCCCTAATACGAATTTGGAGATAAATAAAGGGTAAATTCCGATATCTAATAAGGATCCACCTGTCAAAGCTGGGTTAAACCAACGGGCCTCCGCATCATAGGGCGCCTGAAAGCCGAAGTCTGCAGCCAGGTGAATAATATCACCGATGACGCCCGAAGCTAAAATCTCTTGCAGCTTCACGATGGACGGATGAAAACGCGTCCATAAGGCCTCCATTAAAAAAATCTTCTTATCGCGAGCGGTCCCTATCATCTCCGCCACTTGCTTTGAATTAATGGCAAAAGCTTTCTCGCATAACACAGGAATGCCTGCATTCAGGCACAATAACGTATGCTCGTGGTGTAAACCATGCGGAGAGGCGATATAAACGACATCGATTTCGCCACTTGAAAGCATCGCTTCATAGCTGCCGTAGCACTTCACATCCGACCCATAATGAGACGCAAATTCTTGCGCTCGGGAAAGTTCTCTGGAGGAAACTGCGGCTAAATAACCATCTTTTACGAAGGCTAAATCGTCTGCAAATTTGCGGGCAATTCCGCCGCATGCTAATATACCCCAACGAATGGGTCCTGTGTTTTTCATAGTTTTAGGTTATTTATTAAAGCGAACCTAATTCAGCTATTAAAGACTGAACCTGGTCTAAATTTACTGCAGGAAAATTTGCGATGCGGATTTGGGTTTCTTTCAATTTACCATACCCTGCCCCAATAATCATATCGCTTCTCTCTTTAATCGTTGAGATCACTTTAGACGACCCCTCCTTGCAATTTAACACCACAACGGTTGCCGAACGGTGATTTTCATTCTCCACGAATATTTCGAATTTATCCGATTTCTTCGCAAAATCATACAAAGCCTTCGCTTTTTTATCGGTCTCCTTGCGGATATTCTCCACGCCGATTCGATTAAAATCCTCGGCTACTTTACCTAGTACATAAATCGCCAGCACATTAGGTGTTTCTGGCGTTTCGAAATTCTTATAATTTTCCCAAAGGCTCGGCAACGAGTGATACGTCCCCACGATACCTTCGTGTTTCTTCATCCGTTCCGATTTTTCAAGCATCGCCTCGTTTGCGAACCAAACACCTAGTCCGGCAGGCATTCCGAATGATTTTTGGACACTGAAAAAGGCGGAGTCTACTAAGCTAAAATCTAGATTAGGGTAAGGCGCTGAGGAAACCATGTCCACCGCCACAAACTTGTCCTTGTTCGCCTTCTTGATCTTGTGAATCTCGGTAGCCTTCATCTGCACACCCGAGCTTGTTTCGTTCGCGGTGCAGCAAATCAACTCCGCGTATTCCGGCACCTCGACTTCTGCTGCATCAAAACCCTCGCCAAAAGGCTTGTGCATCGAATTCGCATACTTATGCAGGTCCTTTGAAAAATCGAAAAACTTTTTTGAAAACGAGCCATTCACTAAGTGAAAACTCTCGTGTTCCACCGTATTCATAATGATGCGCTCCCACACCTCCGTCGCAGATCCTGTAAATAGGACCGCATGGCTCTTAGGCAAGGCGAATAATTCGCGCAATTGCTCGTCTGCGTGCTGGTAGATCTTACGGAAAGCCGCGGAACGATGGGAAATCGAACCGAGGTTCAAACGAAAAGCCTCCATGTAATGGGACTGTACCGTAGGAAATAAGGCTGCAGGGCCCGGGGTGAAAAAGGTGCTCATATTAATATAACATTCTAAACTTAATGGTGTTATCGATCAACTTTAATTCGTTGACGATCTCGTCCGAGTATTCTTTGGCCACATCCGTAATCACATAACCCGTATTTTCTGTTGTCTTCAAGTATTGTCCGATGATATTCACGTGGTACTTCGCGAAGATTTGGTTGATTTGGGCCAAAATCCCCGGCACATTGTGGTGAATATGCAACAAACGGTGCGCATCCTCTAACGGCGGCAATTGTAATTCTGGGAAGTTCACAGAACCATAGGTGCTACCATTATTGATGAATTGCAACAACTTCGCTGGAACAAACTCCCCTATATTTTGCTGCGCCTCCTCCGTGCTACCACCGATGTGCGGCGTCAAAATCACGTTAGGTAATCCGCGCAATTCGTTTAAAAACTCTTCGTCATTCGTCTTCGGCTCATATGGAAACACATCGATCGCCGCTCCCCACACTTTACCCGTCTTAATCGCCTCCACTAAAGCCGGAATTTCGACCACGTGACCACGCGACAAGTTCAAGAAGATGGCATTATCCTTCATCCAAGAGAATTGCTGCTTCCCGATGATATTCGTATTCGACTTGCGGCCGTCTACGTGTAAACTCACAAAATCTACTTGGGACAATAATTCCTGTAAGCTTTTGCATTTCTTCGCATTACCTAAGGCTAATTTATCTACGATATCATAGAAATACACCTCCATACCCAGCGCCTCTGCGATCACGGAAATCTGTGTACCGATGCTTCCATAACCCACTAAACCTATTTTCTTCCCTCTAATCTCATACGAAT
>JBIIGE010000020.1:0-29184 GCA_044236555.1 Aquirufa sp. | reverse complement strand
GGATCTGCCGGAAATGATATTTTTCGAGGCGATCGTTTGCCAGCATCTTTGCGTGGTCAGCTCTTTTACGGAGAACCTGTGGCTAGAATTGTCCGCCAAATCAACCCGGTGAAGACGGAAGGTTTAACTACTTTACACAACGTTTATCAAGATCAAAAATCCGAGTTCATTCGTTCTACCGACCCACTTTTCCGACCTATTGATATGGCCACGGCTCCTGACGGTACGATGTACATTGTGGATATGTACCATGGAATTATTCAAGAGGGACAATGGACGCCTAAAGGCTCGTATTTGCGCACAAAAATCGAGCAATATAAATTAGACAAGGTAGTGGGGTTGGGACGTATTTGGCGATTGAGTCATGAGGGCTTTAAGCGTGATACCAAACAACCACGTATGTATGATGATAAGTCCGCGACTTTAGTGACGTATTTAAACCACCCTAATGGCTGGTGGCGTGATATGGCGCAACAAGTGTTAGTACAACGTAATGATAAATCGGTCGTGCCGGCCTTGAATGCGTTGGCTTTGAAAGGCACAAATGTGAATGGCCGAATTCACGCGATTTGGACCTTGGAAGGCTTAGGTGCGCTGAAGGTGGCGACCGTTTCTAAGCTGGCCACTGATGCAAATCCGCGTATTCGAATTCAAGCCTTAAAGGCATCCGAGACGCTATACAAAGCAGGCGAAAAAGGGTTAGCGGATGTGTACAATAAAGCACTAAAAGACACGGATAATGAGGTGGTGATGCAGGCGATTTTTACGCAGAAATTCTTGAAGGTTTCTGAACATGAAACTGCTATCAAAACGACCTTAGCTTCGAACAAATCGGCCGGTGTAAAGTTGATTGGTGAACAAATTATCGCGCCTCCTAAACCGCGAAACAACGGACCATTTAACGGACCAGAATTGAGTAAAGAGCAGAAAGGAATTTTAGAAAGAGGGGAATTAGTGTTTGCGGAATTATGCTCTCAATGCCATGGTAATGATGGGATGGGAAAGCAGATGGGAGATGGGAAGTTATTAGCACCAGCTTTAGCGGGATCCTTCCGCATTCAGCAACATCCAGAATATGCGGTGCGCGTTATTTTGCACGGTTTAGAAGGAGCGATCGAGGGCAAAACCTATGCGGGCGGTTTAATGCAACCGATGAAAGAGCAGTCTGATCAATGGATTGCGGACGTCGTTTCCTATATCCGAAACGGCCTATCGAACGATGCGTCATTCGTCACTCCACAGCAGGTAGCAGCCATTCGGGCGAATACAAATAAGCAAACTGGGATGTATAAATTCGAGTCTTTATTAATGCAAGTTCCGGTGGAATTTGTTCCAGACCAAAGCTGGAAATTCTACGCATCCCACACCGCTTCCACTCGCGTGGGTGGGAATGCTTCCCCTAAAAGCGCCTTCAATTATGAGGGTTGGTCGACTGGAAAAACCCAAGAGAAAGACATGATTTTCCAAGTAGAATTCCCAACTGAATACACCCTTTCGGAGTTCCATTTTACGTCTACTTCCGGATTTAAAAAAGGCCAGAGACCCGCTCCCGGAGTGTCCCCGCAATACACGCACACCTACCCACGAAACCTTTTGGTGGAAGCATCCACAAACGGAACCGATTGGAAGGTGGTTCAGGCAAATGTGAAAGGTTCACAAGGCGATAATATCGTGGCGCTTCCACCGACCAGAACGAAATTCCTGCGCTTGAAATTAGCCGAGGGAGTTAGCGCCGCAGCTGACGACCTAACGCCTTGGTCCATGCGATCGATGAAGATATTTGGCTTACGTTAATCAGAGTATAAACCTATTTTAAACATATGAAATCAAATCGTAGAAATTTTATCCAATCCTTAGGATTAGGAGCAGCGACTCTCAGTGTAGGGTCTAATCCGTTAAGTGCGGGACAATCAGCGCGAGTTGATTCGGATGATCAGTTATTATATGTGGGCGATAATATCGCGGTGGCAAACACAGAATATGGCAAAGTCAGAGGCTTTGTATTGCGCGGAATTAATCAATTTTTAGGCATTCCTTATGGCGCAGATACGTCTGGCAAAAATCGCTTTATGCCACCCGTAAAACCGGAACCATGGACAGATATAAAACCTACAGTTTGGTGGGGAAATACGGCTCCCCAAATCATGGAAAAGCGGTATTCAAATGCGTATGCTTCTTTCGTGGATCACTGGAATTATGATGATGTTTCGGAGGATTGTTTAAAGTTGAATGTGTGGACTCCTAAGATTGATTCAGGTAAAAGACCGGTAGTGGTTTGGTTACATGGTGGCGGCTTCACGAATGGAAATGCGATCGAACAGGATGGATACCACGGCGAAAATTTGAGTCGTCTTGGGGACATCGTTTTTTGTTCGATTAATCACCGACTTGGGCCATTTGGTTATTCACATCTGAAAGCGGCGGGTGGTCATCCACATTCGGGTAATGTCGGTAATTTAGATATGGTAGCAGCGCTAGAATGGGTGAAGAATAACATTGCGAATTTTGGTGGAGATCCGAATAACGTGACTATCATAGGTCAATCTGGTGGTGGCGCGAAAGTGACTTCATTAATGAATATGCCTGCGGCGAAAGGTCTTTTCCACAAGGCGGTGGCCTTGAGTGGCACCTCTTTAACGGGCGTGAATAAGGAATATGCAGAGAAGCTAGGACTTAAGGTCATGGAGGAGGCTGGATTGAAGCCAGGGGAAATCGAGAAATTACAACAAATTCCCTGGAGACAATACATTGATATTACGACGCGTGCCGTGGAAAAATTCGCAGAAGAAGCGAAGAAAATGAATATTTCACGAGGCGGATTTTCGCCAGTAGCGGATGGGGTGACGATGAATGATCAGCCGTTTTTCTCTGACCCCAATCATTTCTCTGCGGATATTCCGTTGATCATTAATACCACCTTCCACGAATCTAATCCGAGTAGAACGGATGCGAAATTAGAAGAAATTAGTTTGGCAGAGGTGGTAGAGAAAATCAAGCCTCGTTTTGGTTCGGATTCGATAAAAATTGTAGAAGCCTATAGCCAAAACTTCCCTAAGGCAAAACCGGTCGAAGTTTGGGCCATGATTCTTTCGAATAGAAAGGGAGCCATCGCAGCTGCAGATGCGAAAGTGTCGCAACGCAAGGCGCCCGTTTATGTATCTTGGTTCGGCTGGCAACCACCGCTTTTTGATGGACGTATGCGGGCGTTCCACTGTGATGATATCTGTTTTTGGTTCTATAATACGGACCTGATGTTAACACATACAGGCGGCGGAAAAAGACCGAGAGCCTTGTCTTCGAAGATGGCGAAATCCTTCTTGAGTTTCATTAAAACAGGTAACCCGAACGGTGGAGGATTGCCTGCTTGGAAGCCATACACGAAGGAAAATGGCGAGACGATGATCCTTGACGACACGTGTCAACTAGTGAATAATCCAGATGCTGTGGGTAGAAAAGCGTTAGGCTAATCTACTCCACGACTACTTCATACAGACCAGCGCTGAGTTCGATTTCGATTCGATTCGCGCTGGTTTTTGTTTTAACACCCGTCAAGCCTTTCACTATTTTTTGACCTAAAAGTTTTACCTGTGCCGAGGTATTTGCAGGAATCAAGAATCTATAGGTTGTCTGATTTCCGTTCTTTTTCCACTCACTTTTGATGTTGCCGTACATCGTTTCAACATGACCTTTTGCAAAGGTAATTTTGCCCGTCGGATCCGGCGTAGGTTGTAAGATGAAATGCTGATAGCCCGGTGATGCTTCATCGCGTTGTATACCTAGTGAATGTGTGTACATCCAGGCCGCCACAGCTCCAAAAGAATAATGGTTAAATGAGTTCATACTGTTATTGCCACCGAACCCATTTTCGATCGTATAGGAGTTTAATCTTTCCCAAATACTGGTCGCTCCATTCGCTACCGAATACAACCAAGAAGGATAGTTTTTATTCGTCAATAATCCATAGGCAATGTCGTGCTTTCCATTCGCTGAAAGCGCCTCAGAGATCGATGCAGTACCTATGAATCCGGTCATCAAGGAATAGGGTGGTCGAGCAACCCCTTGATCGTCTGTATTCGATCGGGTGACCGTAGAGACTAGATGGGTTAAAGCATGAGGGGCATTATTTGCGTTGAATGTTCCTAAGGCTAAAGGAATCGCATAAGACGCTTGTGTATCCATCAGCTGTCCTTTGTCGGTAGACTCGGTGCTGACACGGTCGTTTGGCGCTCCCATGAATCCTGTCTTAACGCCAGATTTTATGGTTTTATGCGTCGTCTTGTCGACATAAATATCGTTGAAGGCTACTTTTTTAGCTTCGCTTTGAGCTAAATATTGCTCCGCTTCTTTCGTAAAACCTAGCACGCGTGCTACCTTAGAAACAATGGCTAAATCAGCTGCTTGGTAGGCCATCCAAAACAAGGTGTTGTCATTTTTATTTCCCTCCGGACTTAGCCAGTCGCCTAGCGGGCCTTCATTCAGAATGCCATCTTTTACTTTCGAATCCAAGAATGTCATGTAGCGTTTCATAGCTTCATAATGCTCCGCCAGCATCGCCTTGTCGCCGTATTGCAAATAGGTTTCCCAAGGTATTACGATCCCTGCGCTTCCCCACAAAGTTCCCCCAAAACCACCGCCCATCGGAGCTACGTCCGTGAAACGACCATCCGCGCGTTGCACATCGCGCATGCCTAACAAGTGGCGGCGCATAAAGTTGTTAACGGGTGCCATCATGGTTGCGGTTTTAGAAAAAACATTGATGTCACCGCTCCAGCCCATACGCTCATTTCTAGCGGGGGTATCGGTCGGAATCGATAAGAAATTCGAGCGCATCGACCAGGTGATGTTTGACCATAGTTTGTTCACCATCGGGTCCGAAGTCTCATAAGAGGAGCTGATATTTTTTACGGATGAAAGTACGATTCCGGCTACTTGAGCTAATGCTGGTGCTTGGTCTACTCCCGTAATTTCGAGGTAGCGATAACCGTGAAAAGTAAAGCGAGGCTGAATGTATTCGTCGCCTCCTTGTAGGATGTGGATGTCTTGCGCTAAGGCTGCTCGAATATTTTCGAGCATGATCATTCCTTTTTGCCCAGCATATTCGGCTAAATCTGGGTATAATACTTCCGCAAAACGAAGGGTGATGACTTGCCCCGGCTTACCGTTTTTAATGAAAATCTTAGGAAATCCGACCATGTTTTGGCCCATATCATATACATAGACCCCTTTTCTAGGTTCCGCTATTGATTTGGCTTGTAAAACTTGCTGAACAGTAACGCGATCATCCAGGTGATTAACGAGTTTCATACCCTTATAATCCAAGGCAAAACTCGTTCCAGCTAAGTCGATTTTTGCTGCAGGATTCCAGTTTTTATCATTGAAATTTGTGGCAGACCAGCCTTCGATTGCCGCTTTTTTCCGTGAGTCGAAAACCTCTCCTTGAAAGAAACTTCCCACCCGAATAGGGCCATCTGAGAAGGTTTTCCAGTTACCAGGATTCGTCTGAATTACTTGTTCCGTACCATCTGTATAGCGAATTTCTAAAGAGGCTAGCAGCGATTGACGATCGCCAAAATAGTTCCAGCTATCCCCGCTATACGTAATATTTCCACTCCACCAGCCTTCGCTTAACCAGGCGCCCCAGGCATTCATGCCCTTATTCATCAGCGAAGTCACGTCAAAAACTTGGTAGGTATGTGTTTTATTGTATTGCGTTAAACCCGGATTAAAGTACTCATCACTCACGCGTTTTCCATTCAAATACAACTCATAAATTCCTCTTGCCGTCGCATAAATACGGGCACTTTTAATCGTTTTTCCTTTCGCTGATGCGAATTCTGTACGCAACATCGGTGAGGCGTGTCGACTTGGATTAGCCACGGTAAACTTTCCAGAAACGGTGAAATTCTTACCATCGAAAGGCAATTCCGTCCATAATACAGGATTCTCATTGGCCTGAAATAAGGGATTACTCGGAAGTCTAAAGTTTCGGATAATTACCTCTGAAAAACGTGCCGATTCGCCTTCGTTCGTTGCAAATCCAATGTCCGAAAGCATCGGAAAACTAATGAAATTATTACCTAGCCCGATCGGGTTTAGGTTTACTCCAGAAGGAGCAAAAATATTCGCGTTTTTATCAGTAGGATTAATCTTGTGTTCCTTGTCCACGGCGTCGATATAGAAATCAAACACGCCGAAATTACACTCTGCATACACCGTATGTTTCTGGAATTTATTCGCAGCATTGATGATTGACAAAGGAATTTTAAAGCTTTTAAATGCCTGATCTGCACGGTCTTTTTTATCGTAACCTACGCGGTAAATGTGTAGTTTGGCTTGTCCCGAATCTGATTTACTTAGTTCAGAAATATCTAATTCTAGTTTGATATAGGATTGATTCTGACTACTTGCTACATCTTGAATATTCAGATTTCGGTTTTGTAAACGGGGATCATTTGCCCCAAAAATAAAGCTAGCTTTCGTGCCTTTATCGATTTGAACACCGTATTGAAACTTATAAACCGACAAGTAATGACTGTAAAAATTGAGGTCATTTGAACCGATCCATTCTGCCCCTTTCCAGGCATCGATTCCCGGATTCATTAGACCTGTTTCGAAAAGGGCATTAGCTTTCGATAGTGTATTTTTTCCATTCCAAACTTCTAAAAACCAGCGATAAGCCGTCTTCGCTTTCAGTACTTCGCCTGAATAAGTGATCCCTACTGAAGTGGAGGTATTTTGTTTTTTCGAATCCCAAACGGTGCGTCCAGTTTCGTCTTGCACTACAATGCGATAGGCATTTTGTTTTTCGCCGCGAACAGGGGATTCCATTTGCCACGAAAAGCGCGGATGAGCCTCATCTAAACCAAGAGGAGCAGTCTGGTATTCTACCTGTAAGTTGTTGATTTTTACTTGTGCTTGCGCAATGAATGAAAACGCAATTAATAGTCCTGCGAGGATTCGTTTTTTCATGTTACCATAGGTTTACAACTAAAGTACAAAAAGAAAACGAAGTGGGTGTACAAGGTGGAGATTTGGACAGAAAAAAAGTGCAGCGCCCGTAGGGCGCTGCACTAAATCAATTATTTCATGATTTCAGCCATTGCTGCTCTATCATATAAAGACCACTCTTCCACTAGTTTGCCATCTTTAACAGCATCTATTGTGTGAATGAATGTTTTAGCCGTCTTATCACCTCTTGTAAGGATAAGAGTCATATAACCACTCACGTAGTTTGTGATTCCTTTTTCGTTCGCTTTGTTATTTTGAGTCTCCCAAATCGGACCAAATTCTATCTTTACTTTAATGCCTTTGTCCGTAAATGATTTGAACATCGCCATGTTTGCGTCAAGACTCATCGAATCTAAGTTGTCGTGGAAAACAACATCCGGAGCATAGGTTGATCGGTAAGTAGCCGTGTCTCCTGACTCAAGTGACTTGAGAGATTGCTTATAAAGATCCGTGTTAGCAGTGCTGTCAAACGTGACACCGCTTTGGCCATTTGCGTCCGCAGATGCGGTAGCGCCGTCCTCTTTTTTAGTGCAAGCGAAAATGCTGCCCGCAAGCGCGAATAATAGAATGATTTTTTTCATTTCTTTGGTTGTTTAAGGTTAATAATTAATCCAAAGAAAGTGTAAATATTTCCCATAGGAAGGAAATCGAAATAGACATATGTTCCCTTTACGGATTTGGGAACAAATTTCAAGAAAGAATGCGGCTGATTTGCCCTTCTGTTAAGCCCCAGCGAGCTTCAATTTTCGTCGCTTTTTCAAGTCGAGGATAATCCTGTAGGTGTTTATGAAGGAAGGGGACTAAGTGATGATGTAGTCCAGAACCGTTTTTACCTAGTCGCTTCCAAGCGTGTCTAAAAGCTTGAATGTCCTTTTTAGAAAGCTTTGTTTTTTTTGAAAATGCCTGCATCAAATCTTTTTTCGTATGCAGATCAAATCCGCGCCATATCCGGAATTTTCTTTTTCTGAGCGGACGAACTAAATACAAACGGAGTGTTTTATCTGCTTGTAATAATTCAATGACGAACAATAAATGGACGAAGCAATAAAGATCAAAATCGAACCAAAGGTACACCTCAGAATGCGTCGGAATGTGGCGTATTTTTTTGAATTCTGACACGGATTTTTCCTGGTATTCTGATGTAGGAATGCCGTATATTTTTTCTAAATAGTCGACACGCATTTGAAAAAAGCTCTCCTCAGAATCAGCCTTCAATGGCCCTTCCACCAGCATTTCTCGAATGACGATCGCATTTTCTGCTTGCAAATCATGTTGCAAGCAGTCCCCATTAAGAATGTGTATTTTCACTTAGGCATCAATTGCATCATACACGATTACCTTCTTCCACAAGTGTGCATAATTCTTTACAAAGTCGACGTGGATAGGGTGATCTTGGTATACTTTTTGGCCGGCCTCATCATCGAAAAACATCAACTCTGAAACATCCCAACTCGTGTCTACCACATCCCGTTTTTCAGTAGAAGCTAAGGTTCCGATGTGGATTTCTTTGATTGTTGGAATCCCTTTTAAGGCTTTCAGCCCCTTGATTAATTGCTGTTTATCCTCTACTGAAGAAGGGTTATTTAGCCAGAAAAATACGTGATGCAATAAAGGTTTTTTAGCGGCTACACTAACCGTTCTGGTGCTTGCTAATAAGCCAGCTGAGGCAATAAAATGACGTCTTTTCATAGTTTAAGATTTTGCGTTGAGGCTTTGGATATCAAACCCTGCCACTTGTTTATATTGATTCATAATTTGTTCAAGTTCGTCCTGTGGAATTTCTTCCTCGCTAAACCCATCAGGGAAGCGTTCTTCTATTAAGTCCATAATGAAATCGGGACCTTTTTGGCGGTTTTGTAACACCACTTTTGCTGTCGCGGGCACACGCTCCGCATCGTAATTTTGTAAGGCTTTAACGACATCTTTTTCTGCCAGTAAAGCTAATGCCAAAGCATCTGCATCTAATATCGCTTGCGATGCTCCATTCGATCCGATGGGGTACATCGGATGTGCTGCATCGCCTAAAAGAGTGACGCGAGAGAAGGACCATTTGTCTAGCGGATTGCGATCTGACATGGGAAATTCGAAGATTCCTCCGTCTGTTTTTTCGATCATTTCCGGCACATTAATCCAGTCAAATTTCCAGTCTTTATAAAGCGCTAACAGAGGACCTTTTTCCACTTTTCGATTCCAATCTCGTACCGTTATGTTCGCCCCCTCTGGCTCCCGCACATTCGCCACCCAGTTGATGATTTGGTTCCCATCCGCATCGGGTTCGCCTATGGGATAAACTACCATTTTTTGTTTCATGGAGCCGATCATGGCCATGGAAGAACCCGTTTTATAAGGTTTCATCCGCGCCGTTCCGCGGTATAATATGTTGCCAGAAAAGACGACGCCGCCTTCGTTCGGATACAAAGTTTGACGCAAAACAGAATTGATTCCATCCGCACCGATCAAGATATCGCCCTCTTCTTTTGCGATGATTTCCCCCGTCTCTTTGTTAATAAAAGTGGCCGTTATTTTTTCATTCTTTTCTTCAAAAGATTGCAAGTGGCAATTCGTTTTCAGATTTTCTGCACCAATAGTTTTTAGGGTTTCTTCCCAAAGCATTACCTGAAATTTCCCTCTGTGAATCGAGAATTGTGGCCAGCGATAACCGGCAAATTTACCTCGTGGTTCTGACCAGAAAAACTGCCCAAAACGATTCGCATACACTAGCTCTTTCGTCTCTACTGCAATCGCTGCGACCTTGTCTAATAAACCAATATTCGTTAAAACACGCACCGCATGTGGCAGGATATTTATCCCAACGCCGAGTGGTTTTACAGCCTCGACGGATTCAAAAACCTTCACCTGAAAGCCAGCTTGATGCAGGCGCATCGCCGTCACTAAACCCCCAATTCCTCCTCCGGCGATAATTATTTTCATAGCGGCAAGTTTTGTAATAATTCTACTAAATGAGTTACGCTTTCCTGCGATTGTCCATTGTAGATGGAGGCTCTAAATCCCCCTTTAACAGGGAATCCCTTTATTCCTACTACATCATTTTGTTCTAAAAAGCTCAGAATTTGTTGATCCATTTCGGGGGATTGGCTCGTAAAGCAAGCATTCATCACTGAACGATCTTCTTTCGTCACCATTCCTTTCAGTAGTGGATTGCGATCAATCTCGTTATAAATCATCGAGGATTTCACTTGGCTTAATCGTTGCATTTCCGCAAGTCCACCCTGCTTGTCAATATAGCGCAACATCAATAGCGCCACATACACCGGGTAGGTTGGAATCGTGTGGTATAATGAGTTCTCATTGATGTGGGTATGATAATCAAATATCTTAGGAATCTTGCGACTGTTTTTCGCGGGTAAAACGTTTTTATTCACTAACACGCAGGTAATTCCAGCGATGCCAAAATTCTTTTGAGCAGAGGCGAAAATCACCCCAAACTTTTCCATAGGTAACGGCCTCGATAGAAAATCAGAGGTCATGTCTGCGATAAGTGGCACCTCTACATCTGGGAATTGATGGTACTGTGTTCCGTCTATGGTTTCGTTCGAAACGACATGTAGATAACGTGCCCCTTTGGCATCATTGACTTTAGGGATACGGTCGTGTTTTGTGTCTTTAGAGGAGGCCAGAAAGAAAGCATTCGCTTCGTTTGCCGCGGCTTCAATGGCTCGATCTGCCCAAAAACCGGTGTCCACAAAAGCAATCTTATCTGTAGGTTCCGTCAAGTTCATGGGTGCAACCGTCAGCTGACTCGAAGCGCCGCCAGGTAGCCAAAGCGCCGCCCATTCATCCGATAGCCCATATAATTTTTTCACGATTGCGTTCGCCTCGTCTAACAGATCTGTAAAAATAGGGGAGCGGTGGCTGATTTCAGCAATAGAAATGCCCATCCCATTAAAGTCAACTAAACCCGCAGCTGCTTCTTGAATAACTTCAAATGGTAAGGTGGCGGGTCCGGGGAAGAAATTATGTTTACGCATTAGGAAATAGATTTAGCGTTTATTTTTAAAGTAATTAACCCAGCAATGAAGGAGGGAAGTGCGAAGAAAATAAAACTTTGGCCCATCCCAAAACCTAGCCCAACTAATAATCCTCCTAGTACAGGACCGATAATTCCGCCTAGTCGACCCATCCCAATCGCCCAACCCACACCCGTAGAACGGAAGGCGGTAGGATACATGCGAGCGGCCACGGCATACAATCCGACAAAGCTGCCTTGTACCCCGAAACCAAGGAAAAACAACACAACTAAGATCAAATTCGAACCAGAAAATAGACCAAAAATTCCGAGTAAAACGGCCGTAATCAAAAGTAAGGTTCCAATCGATTTTTTTAATCCAAATCGACTCGAAAAATACCCTTGCACGGGAATTCCTACGATGGCGCCTAGGTTAAAAATCGTGCCTGAATAAATGGCTAATTCCATCGATAGGCCCGCATTGGTGGCTAATTTAGGAATCCAATTCATCAGGAAATAAAGTGTCGTGAAAGACAAAAATAAGGCGCTCCAAAGCTGCCAAGTGCTCATCTTAAATTCACTCGTAAATAGGGCCCTAAGCTTAGCGTCTTCAGGCTTTGCTTTGGCCTTAAATTCATCCGATTCTTTCAATAAAAACAGCAAGACAGGAACGATTAAAAAAGTGGCAATTCCAGCCAGTTCAAACAGATGTTCCCAACCACTTTCGGCTATGATTTTTGCCGAAGAAATCCCCGTTAATACAGCGCCCACTGGATAGCCAGCAACGACTGTACTCACCCAAAAATCACGGGTCCTTTCAGGCGCATATTCCGCCGTAATTGCCGCGGTACTCGCCATCATGGTACCTATCCCCAAGCCACTAATAAAACGGTAGATCATCAACACATTAATATCTGTAGTATAGGAGGTCAAGTAAATACAAGAACCCATAAGTAGGGCAGCTAAAACCATCAAAGGTTTGCGGCCAAAACGATCCGCTAATGGCGCTAAAAAGATGGCTCCCACCGTCATTCCGACCAGGCCCGAGCTAAACACAATCCCTAAATTCGCGGGTGAAATACTCCAGGCTTTTGCAATGGCCGGCGCCGTATAAGATATAATTAAAACATCCATTCCATCAAGCATATTGCAGAGGAAACAGATCAGAATAATGAGAAGTTGAATCGCTTTCATCGGGATTACATTACCTTCCAAACACGAATCAAAACCGCATCCGGCAGTCGCTCACCCGTGCATACAAATAAACTATTGTTCACCCAATCATACTTGCCTTTGGGCGCTTCGAATTTAGGTGTTGCGCGGAAATAATATTCGTTTGCATCTACTTTTTCACCTTTAGCGAGTCTTGCTGCTATCTCCGGTGTAGCGGCACGTATTCCCGTATTTTTCACATAAATCAATGTGCCATCGTCGGTTCTAAACTGGTAATGCGCCTCTAATTCAGTCACCCCATCCGCGCGTAACACTTGCCAGTCTGCTCCACCATTCAGGATTTCGCCTTTGATCTTAGGGCCTTCCACTGTCCCTCCTATAATGGGGATAATACGGCGTGTTCCATGTGGAGTTTCGCCCACAATTAAGGCTGGATTTAATTTTACTTTTAAGTCACAGAAATACTCGAGTGCTGGCGCGGTTTGTGCCTGGGAAATGGAAATGCTCATAAGGATTAGAAGGAGAATTTTTTTCATAGGTGTAGACTTTGCCTCAATTTACAAGATAAAGGCGCTTTTTGCTAAAGATTACCCTGAATTCTGTAGTTTAGCAGCCTAAACCTAAATTCATGAGCATAAGACACGCAGGTATTTTCAATTTCAAAGCAACGGTTTCGGAGTCGCAGAAACACGCATTTTTCGTTGCGCTAAAAGCGTTAGAAGAAATTAATGGGGTAGAAAAATTAGATGTTTCTCGCCAAACTAGTTCGAAGAATAAGTTCAAATACGGCTTTTCGATGGAATTCGCCTCGAACGAAATTTACCAAGCTTATTCGATTCACCCCCAGCACGATGCGTTCGTGCAAGACTATTTTATACCCTTGGTGGAAGATTTCATGGAGATTGATACCGAGAAGCTGATGTAATCAAAGCCTCTAATTTGACTTTTAACTCTTCCGTTAGTGGCTCCACATGACGTCGTGTTGTTAACGAAATTGGGAAGCCCTGCTTTTGCAAAACATATTTTGCGCTAGTTGGATATGCCGAGTGCATTAGCTCCATATTTTCAGTTAAATACTCCTGAAAATCAGCCGTAGGATTAGCGCAAAAGGATGCAATCAAATCAGGGAAAAAGTTGCCTTGAATGCAGGAAAGACCCATGGAGCCGGCTTCCAGAGAGGCTTTGGCATGAACCATATAGGCATCATACACACCGAAATGTGCGATAGAACCCGCCTGAATTTTTTCTATTACTTGATCTATATTTAAGGAAGTATCCTTGTGATAACAAAGTCGACCGGATGATAAAAGATCTTGCAAGACCGGAATAGAAATCAATCTTTTATAGGGAACAGGGCACTCATAAATGCCAAAAGGCACACCCGGAGTCAGCTCCATCCAGCGCTTCATTCGTGATAAAAATACGTGATCCGATTCTTCTTCTGAAACAAATTGATTGTTTAAAACGATGACCGCATCAACACCTAGTGCATAGACCTGATTCGAGAAGTCAGCCATCTCCTCTATTGACCCTTGAAAAGTCCCGGTCGCCACCACAGGTACCCTTTCTGCCGTTTGATCTACTACTGTTTTTATAACAGCTAAACGTTCCTGCGCAGACAATTCATACATCTCACTTGACAAGCAATTCGCAAAAAGCCCCACCGCACCGTTGTCGATATAATAGTCACAAAGTTGGCGCAAAGTCACATAATCAACCGATAAATCGTCGTGAAACGGCGTTAACATAACAGGAATAAATCCGCGAGGCAAGGCTTTCATTTCGATCGAATTTTAGCTAAAAAATACCCGATCCCCACGATGCTTAGTGTACCTAAAACCACGGTCATTTTAGCATCTAACGGGATTTGTAAATAGGCAGGCAAGTTATCTTTAAAGGACATGCCCGCAATTAAAATGACCCCGAGGACAGCCGCTATTTTTGCGTCAAAATTAGCTGTTTTTTTCGCTAGAAAACCAAGCAAAAAGATCCCTAGCATTCCTCCCGCAAAGATCCCTGAAAGCTTCCACCATACGTCCAGAAGACTTTTTACGCCTATCATACTAATGCCAAAAACAATCCCCAAACCACCCATACAAGCGGTAGCAAAAAGCAAGACTCGAAACTGTTTTTTTTCACCCGCAACCGGGTCGATATAGCGCAAATAAATATCCTTTAAAAACACGGTCGCTGAGCTATTCATCCCCGAACTCATCGTACTCATTCCAGCCGACATAAGTGCCGCGACAAGCAAGCCTAAAAATCCTGTCGGAATTTGTGTTTTCATGAAAAAGGGCAACACGCGATCTCCATAATCGCTCGCTTTTAAAGCCTCTAATGGGATATTTTTTTCGATGGAAACTTGCTGTTTTAATTCGAGAATGAGCGCTGGATTATCCCCATAAAACGCATAAAGCGCCGTTCCAATGAAGAAAAACAAGAAAGAAACCGGGACATAATACAACACGCAAAGCCAAATACTCATACCCGCATCACGCGGGTTAGAAGCGGTATGGTAGCGCTGAATGTAGTTTTGGTCTATACCGAAATTAGTCAGATTAATAAAAAACCCATAGAGTAAAATTACCCAAAAAGAGCTTGTCTGAAAATCCAGATTAAAGGACCCTAAACTGAATTTATCCTCCCGCAACCCTGTTTCAATGATCGTGCTAATCGGCGTTTTCAAGGTAATTAAATAGAGAATCATCCCAGCCCCCAGTGTCTTCAAAATGGCCTGAATCACCTCGGTCCATATCACCGCTTCCATTCCGCCTAAGACGGTATACAGAATGATGCAAAGCCCAGCGACGATAATGATCAATCGCATATCGATACCCGTCAGCGCATTCAAAGTCAGTGCGATTCCGTAAAAAATCGTCCCCATTCTAGCGAGCTGCGTCAAAATAAAACAGACCATCGCGTAGGTCCTCGCCCATCCACCAAACCGTTTTTCTAAATGGGTATACGCACTTATCTCCCCACTTTCTCGGTAAAAGGACACAAACCATTTTATCGCTACAATAGCTGCAAAGGGAATAGAAAGGCTAAAAACGAAGGGATTCCAATTCGACCCAAAAGACTTCCCCGGATCCCCTAAAAAAGTAATAGCACTTAGAAATGTGGCATAAAAACTGAGGCCTAAAGCCCAACCTGGAATGGTGCCAGAGGCCGTAGTAAATTGCTGTGAATTCTTGTTTTTTCTAGAAAAATAAACCCCTATCCCGATCATGGCGAGCAGGTAAAAAACAATAAGTAGCAGGTCGAGCAGAGCCATTACAGAGAAAGAATCACGTGTTTAATTTTCTTCCTTTTCCAAGTGTAGGTGATGTGGACTTTGCCATCTTTTGTCTGAATTACTGCCGGATAGGAGAATTCCTGGCCTGGTTCGTTCTCTAAAGTGGCAATATCTTTCCAAGTTTTTCCATCGCTCGAAATAGCCACACTAATTGGGGAGCGACCTTTCTTTACGGGATTGTAGACGATGACTTGTCGGCCATCTTTTAGCGTGACCGCATCGATTCCAGAGTTTGGATTCAGTAAGGATGATGGCTCTAGAGCTGTCCAAGTGCGCCCTAAATCACTAGAAAAGGCCTGAAGGATGAAGCCATTTTCGGAACGGCAAACAAGTTGTAAGCGACCATCCGGTAAAAATAAAATACTCGGTTGAATCGCGGAAGTAGTGACACCATCATTTAATGGCCCAGTTCTGCTCCAAGTTTTCCCCCAATCGCGCGTGAATTCCATGTGTAATCTCCAGTCGTGATCCTCGGAGCTCGATGGGCATAAAAGGGTTCCATCTTTTAAAAGAATAGCCTTGTTTTTAATAGGGCCATAAATGTCTTTAGGGAGTCTCTCGGCTGCAGACCAGGTTTTCCCTCCATCGAAGGAGCGTTTTAACATGCCCCACCATTTGTCTGGCGCTGGTCCATCTTTGTAAAATAAGATTAATTCTTTACCTGGAACTTGATATAATACGGGGTTCCAAAGCGGATATCTCCTTCCATCTGCCTGCACGCCATTCGCAATCTCCACCGGCGTTTCCCATTTGCCGTTGACAAAATGACTAAACCATATTCCTACATCCGGATTTTTCTCGTGCTTCCCCCCAAACCAAGCAGCCACTAATCCCGTTGGCGTTTCTTCGATTGTAGAGGCGTGACAGGATGGATAGGGAGCCGTTTCGTAAATAAATGCAGATTGATCAATTTGTGCTTGTGCACAAAAAGTCCAAGCGCAGAGCAGGCTGGCGTAAATGAATTTCATAGGTTTCGTAGGTTGTTAGGGTAATATTATAAAAAAATCGATAATTTCGAACGATTTAATCCTATTTAATGAAACACGTCATTCTAATCCTTAGCCTATTGAGCTTCACTGCCTTAGGCCAAGCAGACTTCGAGAAAAACCTGCAGAAACGCCTTATTCTGGCCGAAAATGGTTCTACGATTGAGATCGAGGCGGGGCGCTTTCAACTGACGAAGAGTTTGTCTTTAGAGGGTAAAAAGAACATCACTTTGCGCGGCAAAGGAATCGACCAAACCATCCTGAGTTTCAAAGGTCAAACCCAAGGAGCGGAGGGAATTAAGGTTTCCAATTGTGAAAATATCGTCATCGAAGATATGACAACGGAGGATTCTAAGGGGGATTTAATCAAGACAATGAATGTGAAAGGGATCACCTTTCGTCGAATCAAGGCGGCCTGGACTGGCAAGCCTAAGGCAAGTAATGGGTCTTATGCGCTATATCCGGTTTTGTGCGAGAATGTGTTAATCGATTCTTGTATTGCAATAGGGGCCTCTGATGCTGGAATTTACGTGGGTCAATCGAAGCATATTATCGTTCGCAACTCTGAAGCCTATCAAAATGTGGCCGGAATCGAGATTGAAAATTCACTTTACGCGGATGTATACAATAACAAGGCGATCGGAAATACGGGAGGAATTTTGGTCTTTGATTTACCGGATTTAGTCCAAAAAAAGGGAGGCCACGTTCGTGTTCACCACAACCTAGTGAAGGATAATAATTTAGCCAATTTTGCACCCAAAGGAAACATCGTGGGGAATGTGCCCAAAGGCACGGGGATGATGGTGTTAGCCACGAGTAATGTCGAATTTTTTGAGAATCAGATCATCAATCACGCCACGATTGGAGTCGCAATTATCTCCTATTTCATGACCGAAAATGCTATTAAGGACAAGGATTATGACCCCTATCCGACGGCCGTTTCCATCCACCACAATACCTTTGAGCGGGAGCCTAGAAGAGTACCGATGGATAGTCGTTTTGGCAAGATGTATCGCTTTGTTTTGCGTTTCGGTCGCCATGTTCCGATGGTCGTTTATGACGGTATTTTAAACCCGAAAAAAGTAGGACCAGATGGCAAATATCCGTTAGATTATTCCATTTGTGTGCGGGATAATGTGAACCAAAGTACCGCGTTTTTGGATGCAGAGCATGACTTCAAGGGGCTAAAACAAGGGAAAGATTTATTCGATTGTGATTTTGAAAACGTGAAATCTATCAAGTTCTAATGCGCATTCTCGTCCTTTTGTTGTTAGCGTTGATTGGCCTGGTTTCAGCGGATGCGGACTACAAGGAAAACCTATCTGATTACGGTTTTTTCAAAGGAACTCTAAAGGAGCAAATTCCGGCAGATGGCGTTGTTCTTTATACGTTAAACTCGCCCCTTTTCTCTGACTATGCCTCGAAACTTCGTTTTATAAAGCTTCCTGCAGGGCAATCCGTTTCCTACAATCCAGATTCAGTTTTGCAGTTTCCGGTAGGTACGGCTATCGTAAAGACCTTTTATTATCCTGTAGATGAGCGCAACCCGAAAAAGGGTCGCCGTTTAATGGAGACTCGGGTTTTATTGCATGAGGCCAAAGGCTGGGTGGCTTTGCCCTATATTTGGAACAAAGAACAAACGGATGCCGTGCTAGAAGTAGCCGGTGGAAGTGATCAAGTGGCCTGGACAGATGCAGCTGGGAAAAAGCAATCTTTCGTTTACCAGGTGCCTAATTTGAACCAATGCAAAGGATGTCATGAACGTTCCGGCGAAATGACTCCCATTGGTCCTTCAGTTAGACAGTTAAACGATGGCCAGCAATTGCAACATTGGGAGACGGCCGGAATTTTAAAGGGCCTGCCAAAAGACCACATTCCCGCACTCGTCAATTATGCTGACGCTAACGCTTCCCTCGATGATCGCGTTAAAGCGTACCTTGATATTAACTGTGCACATTGCCATAATGCGACGGGACCAGCTCGATCTTCGGGTCTTTATTTAGATTGGAATTCCAAAGATCGCACGGCTTATGGTTTTCTAAAACCTCCAGTAGCGGCAGGTCGCGGTTCCGGAAATTTGAGTTATGATATAGTTCCAGGTAAGCCTGACCAAAGTATATTGCATTACAGAATGGCTTCCCGCGACCCAGGCGTGATGATGCCGGAATTAGGCCGTCAACTAACTCATCACGAGGGGGTTGAATTAGTTCGCGCCTGGATTTCTTCTCTTAAATAGGTGGTGGATTTGTTCCAAAATCCGATTTTGGAACAAATGATATTAGTAACGTAAATTCATTTAGAAGGATTGTTTTTAGGTTTATGGAAACATTTAACCTTAAACAAAAAATGAAAAAACTACTCACCTCCTTAGCCTTAGTCCTGCTAGTATCTGCAGCGACTTTCGCACAAACGCGTTACACCATCGTAGCGTACCACAAATTACAACCTGGTAAAACGATGGATGACGCCATCGCCATCGAAAAGCAATATCTTCCCATTCACGAAGCGCGCAAAGCGGCTGGACTTATTGGTGGATGGGCCATGTATGTTCCTTACAACAACATCAAATCTGAGGGAATTGATTTCGATTACATGACCGTAAATTGGGGTTCTGATTTAGATAAAATACATCTTTATCCGATGGAATTATTTGGCAGTTTGTTAAAAACCGATCCAGGTTTAAAGAAACTAGCAGCAGCTACTGTAAGTACCCAAACCATTCTTCGCCATTCCATAGGAAAGAAAATTACAGGAACAAATCCGGGCACAAACAAAGACCACTATATCATTTTTGATATGATGAAAGTGTCGGATGCCGCTGCATACGAAGCTTTTGAGCAAAAAGTATTAAAGGTACACGAAGAAAGAGTGGCTGCCGGAAATATTTCTGGCTGGTCTTTCTACAAAACACTTTATCCATCTTCGGATGATGTCAAAGCAAATTATACTACCGTTCAAAGTGTGGAGAAATTATCTAACCTAGATCAATTCTCAGACAGTTATTACAAGGCCATTCCAAAAGCTTTAGGCATTTCTCCAGAAGAATTCATGAAACAGGTAACGGTTAAAAGAACGATGACTGCCACTATGATTACTAAAATTGCTTTATCTACTAAATAATTAGAACAATGAAAAAAATTATCATGATTATGGCTGTTGCGACAGCTTTATTCTCTTGTGGACAAAAGCAAGATTCAGCCGCTTCTGGTACGGAAGCGACTACAGACTCTTTAGGTGGAATGATGACTTCTACGGATGAAAAATCTTTAGCTGTTAAGGAACAAATCATGGCCTATGTGGCGAACGATTCAACGAAATATGGGAAAAGTATTGCAGATGATGTGAAGCTTTATTTCCCTAATGATACAGCGATAGATGTAAAAGGCAAAGCAGGCTATGTAGCCACTTTTCTAGGACAGCATAAGATGTATGAGAACATAAACGTATCTCGTTTACGGGTTATGACGATTACCTTAGGAAATGGTGAAACATGGACAGACACTTGGGCTGTTTGGTCAGCAAAAGGTCGTGCATCTGGTAAAGAAGTATTCGTTCCGATTCACATTGTGGATCGTTGGGATGGAGACAAAATCGTAGGAGAATACCACTTCTGGGATACTAAAGCAAATGAAAATGAGGCAGCTGCCATGGCTGCAGCTGCTGCAAAGAAATAGTAAAATTTTTGTTGAAAAGGGTATAGAAAAAGGGAGCGCTTTTAGTGCCCCCTTTTTTCATATTTCAAAAGAAATATGGACTTTTCCACCCAATCCCTTTTCGACAATATCATATAAAGTCTTCATGGTAACATTGCTCCCATCGTTTTCTACTCGAGAAATATAAGAACGCTTTTTGTTTATAATTTTCCCTAACTGTTCTTGAGTTAGGTTTTTTTGCTCCCTCGCATTTCGCAAAAGAAGGCCGATTTTGAAAGACTCGAAGTCTCTTTCAACCCCATCTCTGCGCTCGGTTCCTATTTCGCCATAGACCGAGTCTTTTATTTTTTTCCAGGATTTAGTTTCCATTTTTTTCTAAGTAGTGCAATTATCTGACGGATGGTGTCCATTTGAAATTGTAACTTTAAAGTTACGCTTAAATTTTGTATTTCCAAATCTCCACATAATATTCCTGCCATCTGAACAGCTTCTTGGTAAAATAAAAAATAACTAAAAAAATAGTTAGAAATATTTTGTAACTAAAAATTTAGTTATACATTTGCCTCAACGAAAGACAAAAAGATGAAAAAACTAACACAAGCAGAGGAGCAGGTGATGCAGGTAATTTGGACTTTGTCGGAAGGCGGATTCTTGAAGGACATCATCGAGCTATTGCCGGAGCCTAAACCGCATTCGAATACGGTCGCGACCTTGTTAAAGATTTTAGTGGAGAAAGACTTTGTTCAAATCTCAAATCCGAATCGCAACAATTTGTATTCTGCGAAGGTCTCGAAGCAGGATTATTCTGGCCAAAGAATGGCCGGACTAACCGAATCATTTTTCGATGGATCTTATGCGAACGTCGTTTCCTATTTAGTCGACAAAAAGCAGATGTCTATTGAAGATCTAGAATTGTTATTACAAAACCTTAAATCGAAAGGCGATGAATGATACACTTATGTACCTATTGAAATCGGTGGTTTTGTCGGGGATTTTCTATGGCTATTATTCGTTGTTTCTAAAGAACACGATTTACCACGCCTACAATCGATTCTATCTATTAGCGGCGATGGCGTTTAGTTTAGTCATTCCTTTCTTTAAGTTATCGATGTTTACCATTTCAGAAGAACAAGCGTCAGGAGCAAAGCAGGTATTGATTTATTTAAATCAGCTTCCCTCAGCTCCAGTACAGCAAGAAAATGTGGCCTGGGAAATGATGGTGATTGCCAGCATAAGTGTCTTGTTGGTCTGTTATTTAGGTTATTCTGTGATTCGAATTTTCCGATTAAAAGCGAAGAATGTCCAAAAGCAGATGGGCGATTTTACCTTTATTGAGACAGACCTAGAGGACGCTCCGTTCTCGTTTTTCTCGAACCTTTTTTGGAAAAAATCGATCTCCATGGAGGAGGAAAATGGCCGCAAAATGTTGCAGCATGAGCTTGTCCACATTCGTGAGAAACACTCTTGGGATCGCCTATTTTCTCAATTTATATGTTCTGTTTTTTGGATGAACCCTTTCAATTGGATCATTCAAAAGGAACTGCAAAACATTCACGAATTCATTGCTGACCGGGATGCGGTAGGCGCCGGCGAGGTGGATGCTTTTGCCAAAATGCTTTTACAAACCTATTACGGTAATCATTTTTTAAACCCGAGTCACTCTTTTTATTATTCATCCATTAAACGAAGAATTATCATGTTAACAACTTCCAAAACCCCTAAATACGCCTACCTGAGAAAAGTGGCCGTGTTGCCTATGTTGGCCTTTATTTTGGCCATATTTTCCATCCAAGTAAGTGCACAAGAAAAGAAGCCTAAAAAAGGGGTGGAATACAAAGTCACGATGCGACCAGATTCCACTACATTTTCAGACCCTAAAACGGGTAAAAAGGTATTCACTGTTGCAACGAAAGACATGCCACCTCCGCCAGCGCCAGCCGGACCGCCAGCACCGCCGGCTCCGCCTGTCACAGCAGAAACGATTAAGATAACTCATTCATTTTCTGATGCTAAATTCATGGGGAATTTGGATTCAAGCGCAATTGTAATGAAAGGAATGCGCGACGGGAAAGAAATAACCGTGACTGTCAAAGGGTCAAATAAAAATATTTCTCCTACAGATCAAGCTAGTATCGTATTGAGGTCTTCCCCTGGCCAAAAAGAAAAACCCCTTATCGTAATCGATGGAGTTATCATGACAGATATGGATATGAACAAAATCAGCCCTGATAAAATTCAGTCAATAAATGTGTTAAAGGGCGAAAGCGCAAAAGTAAAATATGCAGAAAAAGGAGCGAATGGAGTAGTTGAAATTACGACCAAGAAGCCCTAAGCTACATCGGGTTTTTTTAATTGATTTAATAGTAAGCAATAGCCGGTGATTTTCACTAGGCTATTGCCGTTTAAGCCTATTTGTTATTTTTCCTTAGAACCTCTACCTTGTGTCGAAATTTAAAACCGAAAAACCTTGAAAAAATTCTTCAAAATCCTAGGCTGGACACTGTTGACTTTTGTCGTTCTACTTTTTGCTGCAGGCAGCTTATTTATCTACAAAGTGAAGAACGGATTTCCCGTTTCTTTTGAAACCGATAAGCCAGCGTTATCTATCCCGGCGGATAAATCAGCGATTCTTTTATTCTCAAAAACAACCGGATTTAGACATGGAGAATCGATTGATGCATCTAAGCTTACATTGAGAGAATTATGCCATAAGAACCCGAGCTGGTTTTTATATGAAACCGAAGCAGGAGGGATATTTAACCCGGAGCAATTAGCGCAATTTGACGTGGTGATTTTTGATAATTCGACGGGACGAGTTTTGGATGATGAACAGCAAATTGCCTTAGAAAAATACGTAGAAAATGGGGGAACCTTACTGGGAATTCACGGTGCAGGAGATGATTCGCATCACTGGGATTGGTATGAAAAGAATCTCTTAGGGGCGAAGTTCTCACATCATCCGTTAAATCCTCAGTTTCAAAAAGCCCAAGTATCCTTGCAAGACACCACCTTTTCGCCAGCCTTATCAAAGTCATTTGAGGGCTTGGATGAATGGTATGTTTTCTTCAATCAACCTAAGGATGCCACTATCGTTTACTCTATTGATGGAGACAAAATCTTGCCTAGTGGGAATATGTTGTGGATGTCGGATAAGAATTTTGGGATGGGTAAAAATCACCCGGTTGCTTGGTATAAAGCGGTCGGGAAAGGGACGACTTTCTATACCTCGATGGGGCATTCGAAGGAGGTTTGGGCGAATACAAATTTTGTTAGTTTAATCGAAGAAGCGATTAAATGGGGGATTAAAAAGTAGCCGGGTCGGGGCAATTCTCTGCATAAAATGCTTTTTCTCGCTGCGAACATACGCCAGGATAATCCCCGGTAAATCCTTGCATATCGCGGATCAATTGAAAATGTAAATGCGGCGGCCAGCCACCATTTTCGTGAGGCTCTCCCAGGTGGCAAAGCAACTGACCCTCGGTGACGGGCATGCCTACTGAGAGTCCGTCCAAATCTGAAAAAGCCAAGTGACCATACAAACTGTATATACCTAGTGAAGGATGGTATAAAATAATCGTAGGCCCATAATTGCCGGAGCCCGGGTTGACTTGAAAACTGTGCACCACACCATCTGCCACAGAAAAAACAGGTGTTCCTGCTGCTGCCCAAAAATCAATACCTAAATGGATGTTCCGAAAGTCTTCAGAAGTGGTAGCGAAATTTTCATGTGCCTCGTAGATGATGCGGTGTTCGAGGTAGCCGCCTACGCCGATTTTGGCCCCTACATGTTGATCTATATAGGAGCAAAAAGCCGAAATATTCCCAAAAATTGCTGGATTCAACTCCTTGTTAGCGGCACTTAGATCTAGCGCTATGCTATTAGCAGGGGATAATGGCTCAGAAAATAGGCGATGAATCATTCTTGAATTTATTTGCTTAAATTTAATCAAAGATAAATAATGCGCCTTCTAACCCTACTTTTTCTAGCCCCCTTTTTCGTTTTAGCCCAGCAAAAATATGTGTTGACCGGATTCGTGGGGGAGAAAGGAAATGGGGCTATTCCAGGGGCAAGTGTCTTCTTGGAAGGCACAACGATGGGAGCCCAAACGGATGTGAATGGGCATTTCAGTTTGAAAAACATACCGGCTGGACGACATCGGTTAGTTGCTTCCATGGTGGGTTATGTACCTAAAATGCTATTTATCGAGGTACCAGGGAACACAAGCACCTATAATTTCTCTCTCGAGGAAGACAATAAAACCTTAGCTGAAGTGCGGGTGGTGGGCTCACAGGACAAGACGTGGGAAAAGCAATTTCGGGCTTTTGAAAGGGGCTTTATTGGAGAAAACTATAATCGAAAAGAGGTCTACATTACTAATCGGGAAGTAGTGGATTTTACCGAAAACAAGGAGGTGTTCTCCGCCACAGCATCACAACCTTTGCAAGTTATTAACAAGACTTTAGGGTATAAGGTAACCTATTTTTTGTACGATTTTGAAAAGACAAACAGCCTGACTTCCTTCAAGGGCCTAGCCAGTTTTCAGCCATTAGTACCAGAAGATGCTCGTCAGGAGCGCAGATGGAAACGTAACCGAGTGGATGCCTATGAAGGATCCATCAAACATTTTTTGAAATCATTCGTGGATAATCGACTAGAGGAAGAGGGATTCAATGCCTTTTTATTGAAACCGGAATACTTGAATAACTTGCGTCGAGGCTTGTTTTTTGACCGAAATAGTGAGCGACATATTTCCTTTAATCCGGTCGATTTAATAGGAGCGATTTCCCCCGAAGGACTGATCACTTTGAATTGGGATATTCCCATGGAAATTGTGTTTAATCGAAAGCGGGTTTCCCGCCCTGTCTTTATGGATGCCCCTTATCCTTATTCTATTCTGATTCCTAAGGGTCCTATTCAAATAACGCGCAACGGCGATTATCCATACTCAATCGAAATGCGCGGGGAAATGAGCAAAATAGGGATGGCGGACTTGCTGCCATTGGACTTTGATATAAGTCAGCCGTAGGAAAATTTTCTATAAACGTATATTTTACGGTTAGTCCTACAATATTTAACTAGATTTACGTTTAAGGAAAAATTTCATTAATTATGCGCATTTATATACTTGTTCTATCAGTAGTACTATTTGTCAGTTGCAAAGACGCGTTAGAAACCGTCACCTCTGATTCTTATCCTGAAATCATAAAGGCACTGTCCATCAACCCCGTAGCCTTAGATAATTACGCAGCGCAAGGGAAACCGGCCTATGTGAATAAAGATAATACTGCCGCAAATCCGATTACGGATAAGGCTGCCACTTTAGGTCGGGTATTATTTTATGACAAAAATCTGAGTGTTAATAATACGATTTCATGTGCGAGTTGCCACAAGCAGGAGTTTGCTTTTGGAGATACGGCGGTGAGCAGTTTAGGGGTGGAAAATGGCCGAACAGAAAGGCATTCGATGCGCTTGATTAATTCGCGTTATGCGAATGAGGCGAAGTTTTTTTGGAATGAGCGCGCGGCTAGTTTAGAGGCTCAGGTGACGATGCCGATTGTGGATCATTTAGAGATGGGATTTAGTGGCCAAACAGGACGCGGCAACATCACTTCCCTCATCACAAAACTAGGGGGCATCGGCTACTATAAAGAATTGTTTAAACTCGCTTATGGTGATGCGACGATTACGGAGGCTAGAATGCAAACGGCTTTGGCCCAATTCATTCGCAGCATTCAATCCTTCGATTCAAAATACGACATAGGACGCGCTCAAGTTCCTAATGATGGGGCGCCGTTCCCTAATTTCACTGCCCAAGAAAACACTGGAAAGAATCTTTTTTTAGCGCCTCCCATTTTTAATGCGGCGAGTGAGCGGATAGGAGGAGGATTTGGATGCCAAGGTTGTCACCAAGCTCCCGAATTTGACATAGATCCTAATTCTCGAAACAATGGATTTATCGGAGTAATCGGAAGTGCTCAAACTGATCTCAACAATACGCGTTCGCCCTCTTTACGGGATATTTTAAATGCCGCTGGTGTGGCAAACACGCCTTTTATGCACACGGCAGTGCCGATGACGATTCGACAGGTATTGGCTCATTACAATTCGATCGCTAATCCGGCTAGAAATACAAATTTAGATCCGCGTTTAAGACCTAATAATATAGGCCAAAATCTGCAAATGACACCTGATGAGATCAATGCCATGGTCGCCTTTCTGCGTACTTTGACAGGTAAGGATGTTTATACGAACAAAAAATGGGGGAATCCTTTTCTCTAAATAATTATGTAATATTGTCGGAATAAATCTATCCGATGAAAAAAATCTTACTTCTTCTATCTCTGTCCTTCTTCGCTCAAGCGCAGAAAATTGATAAAATTATTACGCGCACAGAAACCGAGCGCATCGAGACCTATTTAGCCTCTGATGAGCTAGCGGGCAGAAAACCTTTTACACCGGGTATAGAGAAGGCAGCGAATTTCATCGCGGCAGAATTCGAAAAGGCGGGCTTACAGAAAACGAAAGGGAGCTATTTGCAGACTTTTCCTATGTTCAAATCTGTTCTAAAGTCGGCTTCAGGTAGCACGGATGAAAAGCCGATTGAGGCAAAACAAATAGCGGTGATCTCGAAAGAGGCCTCCGTTCAGATCGACGAAAAATCAGGTTATGACGTGGTGAGTGTGAAGGAAGGAGAGAATTTTGGCCAAATCGCCTACCGCATCATGAGTGCGACTAAACCTACGATTGCTTTTTTGCATGAGAGTTTCGCAAAATTTATCCCGCGCCTTTCTGGTAGAGGACCGCTGAGAGAAAGTCAAGTGAACATCGTTTTTGTGGTAGCGAATACTGTACCCTCTTCCTTTAAAATCAACGCAAGCCTGCAAGTAGACCGCTTGGAATTATCGAATGTAGTAGGGATTTTACCTGGCAAAAGCCGCCCAAACGAATACGTGATTTTTTCTGGTCATTATGATCATTTAGGCATCGGAAAACCTGTACAAGGTGATTCAATTTATAACGGGGCGAATGATGATGCGGCAGGCACAACGGCTGTCATGATGCTTGCAAAATACTACGCGAAAATGCGCAATAATGAACGTACGTTAATCTTTGCTGCGTTCACGGCTGAGGAGAGTGGAGGGCACGGCAGCTCCTATTTTTCGAAGCAATTTAACCCCGATCAGGTGATGGCGATGTTCAATTTAGAGATGATAGGAACGGAAAGTAAATGGGGTAAAAATAGCGCTTATATTACCGGTTACGAGAAGTCCTCGATGGGGGAAATTTTGAAGAAAAATTTAACAGGCTCGGCCTTCACTTTCTATCCAGATCCTTATCCAGAACAGAACTTATTCTACCGTTCTGATAATGCAACCTTGGCGGAACTAGGCGTTCCGGCTCATACAATTTCTACGTCTAAAATGGATAGCGAGCCTAATTACCATAAGGCGAGTGATGAAGTGCAGACTTTGGACCTAGACAATATGACCGAAATCATTAAGGCTATCGCGACAAGCGCAACGAGTATCATTTCTGGGAAGGATACGCCTAGCCGAGTGGATACCTCGAAGCTAAAGTAGGTCTTCTACGCTGTCTAGGATATAGCAGTGGCTGTGATTTTTCATCCCTATTTTAGGGTAATATCCCTCTGCGGCCGGTGCTGCTAACAGGATAATTTTAGCTCTTGGGATGAAGTTTTTCACCTCTTTTACGAGCTGTTTTCCTATTCCCTGGTGTTGATAGGCTTCATCGATGGCTAGGTCTGATAAATAACTCGTATAGACAAAATCGGTCATTACGCGGGCTAAGCCTACTAATTTTTCGGCATCATAGGCTCCTATATAGACATTTCCAAAATCAAATATCATTTGCATAGCGTCTACATCAGCTAATGGTCTTCGCAGGCCTAACGTCGATCGATCTAGTATGTCAATGAAATCAGGTAAACTTATTTTTGGTTGGACTTGATAGGTGATGGGCATCAGAAAATATTTTTTAGGATCGGTAATTATTTCACAAAAAAAAGTCATTTTTACACAAAACCTAGACTATATGAAAATTAAACAACTCCTTTTAGTTTGCCTTTTGGCAATACCTGCTTTAGTTCAAGCCCAAAAACTATATACCTATCCCATCGGTGTCCAAGCCTATACTTTCCGCAATCAATTCCCTAAAGACGTAGCGAAGACGCTTGATATGATCCAGAAAATGGGCATTACGGAAATCGAAGGGGGAGCTCAAAAAGGACAGACTCCAGCTCAATTCAAACAAATGTGTTCCGATCGCGGAATTAGCATTCCCTCTACCGGCGTAGGTTATGAGCAATTAGAAAATCCAGCGGAGGCTATCGCCAATGCGAAAACCTTAGGAGCAAAATTTGTCATGTGCGCGTGGATTCCTCATAAAGTACGCGGTGGTTTTACCTTAGAGGAGGCAGAGAAAGCAGTTGCCTTATTCAATAAAGCGGGAAAGCAATTCAAGGAAAATGGATTGACACTTTGTTACCACGATCATGGCTATGAGTTCCAGCCTTTTGGCAAAGGAGAAACCTTATTAGATTATATCATCCAAAACACGAATCCAGAATATGTCTCCTTCGAAATGGATGTTTTGTGGACAATGCACGGCGGAGGCGCTGATATGCCAGAGAAATTATTGAAGAAATACCCATCCCGTTTTAAGTTAATGCACGTAAAAGATCTTCGCAAAGGAGTGGCGGGCGATTTAACGGGTGGTACTCCAGCAGAAAACGATGTTCCTGTGGGAACGGGTCAAGGAAACTGGAAACAGATTATCAAGCTAGCTAAAAAGAACGGCATCGAGCATTGCTTCATTGAAGACGAAAGCAACCAAGAGGAACAATTTGTTCCGCTTAGCATTGCCTACTTGAAGAGTCTTTAGAATTTAATGTTATAAGCGAGATAAGGAATAACTCCTCCTATATCACTGACGGTAGGGCTTAAAAAGCCAATATCAAATGCGGAGCGTTCCATTAATATTCTGGCACCTCCGGATAGAATCGCCTTGTATCCTGTGTTTGAATTTAATAATTGCCCGTTATTGTCGTAATTAACCGTTTTGGCGGTAAAAAACCAGTTTTC
>JBIIGE010000019.1:0-29673 GCA_044236555.1 Aquirufa sp. | reverse complement strand
AAAGGCTGAACAAAAAATGGATCTAAGCTGTAACTCAGCTTTTCAATTCTGGCGGTGATTTTGTCAAACTTTACTGATTCGCGACGACCGTCTCTTTTTACTACGTACATGTGTATCTATCTATTATAATTTAAAACTCGTAATCTATATAAATGTTTAATTCTTTTTAAATCAAAAAAACAATTAAACGATCAAAAAAGCAGACAATAGATTCCCTGCGTTAAGAGAATTTTTTTCTTAGCTTTTGGACTCTTTTTGAGTTAACAAATTGAGTGTGTGGCGGTTTTGTTTTTATGCTTTAATGAACCAAAAATTGAAGCATCTTTGGCTGATTGTACTATTGGTAAAATTAGAAAAAAAGCACGCTCCGTGCAAACTATTTTTGACCCGAAAAAAAGAAAAAAAAAGGTCGTATTTGAAATGCCACATGCAAACCCCCGTCACTCAATTCGTTAGCGGTATCACCTCTTAGAAAAGTGCTAAAAAAATATTTTATAAAATTTTTTTTACCTAAAATGAGCATCGAATTCTCTAAAATTTTGTTACGGAAAAGATTTGGAAAATAGAATACAATTTGTAATTTTGCATCCCTTATTGTAAGGTCCAAATATCCCCTTTGGAAAAATTTATTTAAACAGGACGGCAGGGAATCGTCTATTATCCATTATCATGAAAAAAGATATCCACCCAGAATACAAAGAAGTTGTATTTCACGACCTATCAGCTGATTACAAGTTTTTAACTCGTTCATGTGTAACTACTACAGAGACAACAGAATTCGAAGGAGCTACCTACCCAGTATACAAACTTGAGGTTTCATCACAATCTCACCCATTCTATACAGGTAAGAACGTATTGTTAGATACAACAGGACGTGTGGACAAATTCAACAAGCGTTACGCGAAGTAATTTTCCTACCGCCTATACGAAAAGCCTTCTTCCATCTTTTGGGAGAAGGCTTTTTTTATCCTAGATTTGTCCTATGCAGCTCTCTGTTTATCTTTTCGAGGATCAGGCCATTAAGGCCGCGCTTCAACCCCTGACTCAGCACCGCAAAGTCGCTGAATTATGGGTAGGCACAAGCACTTTAGAAAGTAAGTGGTCTTCGCGAGTTTCAAACGCAAACCAGGCAGCTATTCAGGTCCTCAGCGCTATCCTTCCATTGCCGTCTACTTTTGAAATTTTGGACCAGTTGCCGCAAGATAGTTCCTATATATGCGAAGGTCAGATTTTAGCCAAAAGAGGGGACGGCACCCATCACATAGAACAACACCTTCCTTTCTTGCAACATCCTGAAGATTTACTGGCCTACCAAGCTGAGTTTTTGCGATCAGAAATCAAGGGAAATAAGCCTGTCTCAGGAAATAATACATTTATCTGTTCGGAAGACATCTATATTCATCCGTCAGCACAAGTACAAGGAAGCATTTTAGATGCCAGCAAAGGACCTATTTACATAGGAGAAGACGTTCAACTACAAATAGGGACGCTAATCCAAGGCCCTGCAGCTCTTCTACGAGGCGCAACGACGAATATAGGAGCTAAGATCCGTCCGAATACGACAATCGGTCCAGGCTGCAAGGTAGGAGGCGAAATCAACCACTGCCTCTTCTTTCCCTATAGCAATAAGGCACATGAGGGTTATCTAGGCAATTCAATTATAGGCTCCTTTTCTAATTTAGGTGCCTTAACGAATGGCTCTAATCTGCGCAATGATATACAACCTGTTTCCTTATTTGATTATACAATAAGAGCACAGCGAAAGACGGGGATGAAATCTTTAGGCCAAATCATCGGCGACTTCGTCACCACCGGTGTAGGGACGAATCTGAATACCGGGACCGTCATTGGGAGTCATTGCAACCTGTCAAGTATTGGATTCCCCCCACGTTTTATTCCCTCATTTAGTTTTGGGGAGTATCCTTCGCTGAAGCAATTTGATTTCGAAAAAGCCTATGCGTCTGCTTGCGCTTGGATCGAATTGAAAAATCAGAAAATCCCCGAAAATCTACGCCAAAGCATGGAAGAAATTTGGAAAGCGGACACATCTTTCCGAAATTAGTTCTTTCTTTATAAAAAGCCTTTTGCATGCGATTTCAAGACATTCCAGGTCTACACAAAACCAAGAAAACTTTGTCGCTAGCGGTGCAAAACCAACACATCGCACACGCTCAATTATTCGTGGGACCTCCAGGTGGAGCTCAACTCGCGATGGCACACGCTTTTATTACCTATTTATTTTGCACTAATAGAACTGAAACAGATTCCTGTGGCGTTTGTCCAAGTTGCCAGAAATTGCAACGCGGCGTCCACCCCGATTTAGTATATGTCTTCCCTACCGTTATCACCAAAAAAATCAAAGACGCTGAATCGGATGCCTTCTTGCCAGATTGGAGAAAATTTATTCAAGAATCCTACTTTAGAACCTTGCCGGAATGGCTGAGTTACATGGGTGCAGAAGGGAATCGACAGGGAAATATCCCCGTAGAGGAGACTCGAAAATTAGTACAAAAAATTAGCTTAAAACCATTTGAGGCAGCGTTTAAGGTGGTGATGCTTTGGAACCCTGAGACGCTCAATGCTGCTGCAGGCAATGCCTTACTTAAGACCTTAGAGGAACCGCCTAGTTCGACCTTGTTTATCTTAGTTTGTGCAGAGCCAGATAAATTATTAACCACCATCATTTCTAGAACCCAACGCGTCAGTGTAGGTGCAGTGGATGTGGAGGATTTAGCGAATTATTTAGTCCAAAAAGCGGAAATTGACCCTGAAAAGGCGCACCAAATAGCCGTGAATTGCGAAGGAAATATTTCTGAAGCTTTGGAGAAATCAATCTCTGATAACCTCAGCACTACGACCTGGTTTGCCGAATGGATGCGCGCAATTTATGCCCGCAACTTATCGAAATTAGTGCAATTAGCGGACCAATTTGACGGTTTAGCTAAAGAAAATCAAAAAGGCATCTTAAGTTATAGTCTCCATATTTTCAGACAATGCCTGTACCAAATTTCGGATGCGAGTAACTTAATTAAATCGCTCGAAAAGGAAAAGGCCTTTGTGGATAATTTCTCGAAGACCTTGAATACAGACAAAATTGCGGCGATGACAGAAAAAATATCCGAGGTTCACTACCATTTAGAACGTAATGCACGTGCCAAAATGGTACATCTTGATCTTTCACTCCACTTATTACGCGTTTTCCACGCGAAAAACTCTTAATATGAAGACGGTTCGCATTGGTACACGAAATTCAGCATTAGCCTTATGGCAAGCCCATCACGTGGGTGCTTTGCTTGCTTCGCAGGGTTTAGGCTATGAAATCGTTGCGATCACGACGAAGGGGGACCAAATTTTGGATCGCTCGCTAGCTAAAATTGGATCAAAGGGAGTATTTACAGAAGAATTAGAAGCCATGCTTTGTGCGGGCGAAATCGATATTGCTCAGCATTCGGCGAAAGACCTTCCCTCCCATTTGCCGGTAGAACTGGAATTAATCGCCTTCACGGAGCGCGAAGCGGCCCAAGATGTCGTTTTGAGCCTTGATGAAGCGAAAACTTTAGCCTCGAGTGAGCCATTGCGCATTGGAACGTCTTCAACTCGTAGACGCGCTTTTTTGAGTCATTTCTACCCACAACACACAGCCGTGGAGATGCGAGGCAATTTGCAGACGCGTTTAGAAAAATTGAAAAATGGGGATTGCGATGCGATGCTATTAGCTTTTGCTGGCGTCCATCGGATGGAAATGGAATCCTATATCACCCAACACCTTAGTATAGATCAATTTGTCCCGGCTGTCGGTCAAGGATCGGTAGCCATCCAATGCGCCGTTACGATAGACGCTGAGCTAAAAGAACGGGTACGAAAGGCTTGCAACCATCCTGTAACTGAAGCATCCTTGTTAGCTGAGCGCCATTTGCTAGCCCATTTAGAAGGCGGATGTAGTGTTCCAGTGTATGGTCATGCAACACATCTGGATGGTCAGTTGACTTTGCATGCTGGAGTACTTAGTTTAGACGGAGTCGAAAATATCGTTCATTCCGCGACGGGCTCAGACCCGGCCGCTTTAGGAAAAGAAGTAGCCATGGAGCTCATTCACTTAGGTGCGCACCAATTATTACGTAAAATCAGACAAGAGCTAGGTTCATGAAAAAACGCATATTAATTACAGGTTCTAATGGTTTATTAGGCCAAAAACTGGTCGAACTTTTACGTACACAAGTGAATGTCGATTTAATCGCCACCGCCCGTGGAGCAAATCGTTTGCCCGTAACCGAAGGCTATACCTATGCGTCTTTAGACATTACCAATCCAGGTGAAGTTCACGCGATCCTCGATTTATATAAACCAGACGTGGTAATTCACACGGCAGCCATGACCAATGTGGATACGTGCGAGACTGATCGCGACGGATGTAATCTTTTAAATGTAGACGCGGTTGCTTATTTAATCGAGGCTTGTGAAAAACACGGCACCTATTTATGTCATCTATCGACTGACTTCATTTTTGATGGAGCAGATGGGCCCTACACGGAAGAAGGTATCGCGAATCCGATCTCCTATTACGGCGAAAGCAAGTTAAAAGCGGAGCAGTTATTACTTGATTCAACTATTCGCTGGAGCATCGCTCGTACCGTTTTAGTCTACGGCATTGTTCCAGACATGAGCCGCTCGAACATTGTGCTTTGGGTTAAGAAATCCTTGGAGGATGGCAAAACAATCCAAGTGGTGACCGATCAATTCCGGACACCTACACTGGCCGAAGATTTAGCGATGGGCTGTTGGTTATTAGCTAAAGACGAAGTAGAAGGTATATTCAATATTTCCGGCTCTGATTTCTTAACGCCTTACGAGATGGCAGTTATGACGGCGGATTATTATGGATTAGATAAGTCCCTTTTACAAAAGGCGGACTCCTCGACTTTCCAACAAACAGCGAAAAGACCTGCTCGCACGGGATTTGTACTCGATAAAGCAAAAAAAGTCCTGGGCTATACACCTAGAACTTTTCAAGAGGGTATCGCCATTATGGCGCAGCAAGTAGCTGATCTAGGCTAAAGCCTCTGGATCTTCCATCATTGCATCTGCCATGGGATTTACTACGGGCAATTCGATAACAACGGGAGTTTCTTTAGGCTTCGCAAAGTCTTTATTTTCATCTAATAAGGTGGTCCAAAGCAAGTCCTTCAATTCCTGAATTCCCTCCTGCATCACCGATGAAATCAATAAAACCGGAATGTTTTTAGGTAAACTCTCCCGCATCTCCACTTCCATTTCCGGAATCGAAAGATCCATTTTAGAGACTACAATCACACGACGTTTCCCTAACAATTCTGGGTTATATTTCTCTAATTCGCCCGTTAAAATTCGGTATTCCTCCCCCCAGTTTTCTGCGTCCGATGGAATTAAAAAACAAAGAATGGAGTTCCGTTCAATGTGACGTAAGAACCTTAATCCCAAACCTTTACCTTCAGATGCCCCTTCGATAATACCCGGAATATCGGCTACCACAAATGACTTATCATCCCGGTATTCGACCACTCCTAATTGAGGCACTAAAGTCGTAAATGGATAATCCGCAATCTCTGGTTTTGCCGCGGAAAGAACGGATAAAAGAGTAGATTTGCCGGCATTCGGGAAACCCACTAAACCTACATCAGCTAATACTTTTAATTCCATCACTACCCAGACATCGAGGCCAGCTTCTCCCGGTTGTGCATGACGAGGGGATTGATTCGTAGAGGATTTAAAGTTGTGATTACCTAAACCACCTCGCCCTCCTGGGAGAACTAAAATCTGTTGGCCTTCTTCGGTTACTTCTGCGATGAACTCATTCGTCTCCGCATTTTTCACAATCGTACCTAAGGGCACTTGAATGAATACATCCTCACCTTCGGCGCCAGAACGACGTCCACCTTCCCCACCATTGCCATTTTCTGCAATAATGTGTTTCTGGTATTTCAAGTGAATTAAGGTCCATAGTTGGGGATTTCCCACTAAGTACACATGACCTCCACGACCACCATCGCCGCCATCTGGACCGCCTTTAGGCACGTGTTTTTCCCTCCGAAAGTGGGATGAACCGCTACCTCCTCGGCCGGAGCGCAGATTGATTTTAACGTAGTCAATGAAGTTAGATGTCATTCGATTGTTTTAATTATCCTTCGATAATGGCTAAAATTTGGGAGAAAATCTCCTCAATTTCGCCAATACCATTAATTCCTGAGAATTTATGTTGTGCGGCGTAGTAACCTGCTACTGGAGCTGTTTTCTCGCCATATTCTTGCACACGTTTACGTATTAATTCTTCGTTTTGGTCGTCTGGACGGCCTGAAGTTTTGCCACGCTCTAATAAGCGCTGCGTTAATTCTTCTTCGCTCACCTCTAACGCAATCATGTGATTAATCGCTAATTGATGACCTGCTAATAAGTTGTCCAAAGCTTGTGCTTGTGCCTCCGTTCTAGGAAAACCATCAAAAATAAAACCCGCTGCCTCCTTATTCTCATTCAATTTATTTTCGATCATTCCGATCACAACCGCATCCGGAACCAGGATTCCCTGATCCATTAGTTTCTTCGCTTCCAAGCCCAAAGTTGTACCTGCAGAAATTTCAGCACGTAATAAATCACCTGTAGACAAATGGATTAAACCGTATTTCGCAATTAATTTTGCGGACTGAGTGCCTTTGCCTGCCCCTGGAGGCCCAAATAAAACAAGATTAAGCATAAAAATGTGAGTTAATATTTTCGAACCACAAAGGTAATCAAATCGGAGGCAAAAGCAGGGATTTTCTGCTATATTTGGCATAAAAAAGAGAAATGCTTTCAACTCAATTCGAAGAAATAATACAGAAAAGACGTTCTAATAGACGCTATGACCCCACGGTAAAAGTGGATGATGCAGTCATCGAACGCAGCTTACAACGCTCAATTCTATCCCCTAATAGTAGCAATATGCAGCTTTGGGAGTTCTATTGGATCAAAAGCGAAACAGAAAAGAAGGCCTTTCTACCACTTTGTTTAGGACAATCGGCAGCAAAAGATACGGCTCATCTAGTCGTATTCGTGACACGCCAAGACCTTTGGAAAAAAAGAGCTGCTTGGAACCTGCAACAGGTTAAGGACTCTATTGAAGGGGAACCTACTAAAATGCAGAAAAGAGGATTGCAATACTATGGTAAGCTTATTCCTCTATTATACCGCAATGACATCTTTGGTATTTCAACTTTCATTCGTTGGAACATTTGTTTTTGGATGGGCTTGAAAAAACCGATGATGCGTTTTGGGGGCAAAGCGGATCAACGGGTGATGGTACATAAATCATGTGCGTTAGCTGCACAGACATTCATGCTTTCTATCGCGGCGGAAGGTTTTGAATCTTGCCCGATGGAAGGTTTTGATGCACAACGCGTAAAAAAACACTTGAAACTTCCGGCTGGAGCAGAAATCAATATGATTGTATCGGTGGGTAAAGGTACGTCAGAGGGAGTGTGGGGACCACGTTTCAGAGTTCCTTACGAAGAGGTAGTACACGTCCGCTAATTGCAGTCTACATCTACAATAATTTGAACGCCTTTGAAAGCTGGCTTCGTGCTAAGGGTATCCAACTCTTCGCGAAGCTGCTTTTTGAAGGTGGCTAGTGCTACACCTTTCTCCAGCTTAATTAGAATTTCCATCGCATATTGATTACGAATACGTTCGATTAAGGGCTTTTCTGGACCTAAGACACGTCCATTACCAAATTTGGCCTTTAACAATTGACCTAAATCCTTCGCCGCCGTCTCGACATTTCGCGCTTCGTAATGGCGCATTACTAATTTAATCAAGCGCGTAAACGGAGGATAATGGTAGCCTTCGCGTTCAATCATCTCATCTGTATACAACTGCTCGTAATTTCCTTCTTGTATATAGGTAAACAAGCGATGCGTGGGTTGATTCGTTTGAATGTACACTTGGCCCTGCACTTCGCGTCGACCGGCACGACCAGCCACTTGAGTAATTAATTGAAATCCCCTTTCGTGTGCTCTGAAATCCGGAAAATTGATAATCTTATCGGCGTCAAAAATAGCTACTAACGATAGCCCTTCGAAATCGAGGCCTTTGGCTACCATTTGGGTACCTACTAAAATATCTACCTGGCCTTTCTGAATCTCCGTAATCAAACTGGTAAAGGCGGTCTTTGAACGCGTGGTATCTAAATCCATTCGAGCTACACGCGCCTCGGAAAGATGCAATTGCAGTTCTTCTTCCAGTTTCTCTGTTCCGTAACCCATCGTTTTTAATTGAGCAGAACCACAGGCCCCACAACGATGTAATAAAGATTCATGGTGACCACAATAATGGCAACGTAACTCTTGTTCACGCGCATGGTAGGTTAATGAAACGTCACACTGATGACAAGTCGCTATCCAATCGCAATCTTGGCATTGAAGGTAAGGAGAATAGCCGCGGCGGTTTTGGAACAATAAACTTTGCTTGCCTTGCTTCAAATTATCAGCTAATACCTTAATCAACTCCACCGAAAATCCGCCTTTCATTTGCTTCATCCGGTTCGCATATTTCGTATCAATTAAATGCATCGCTGGTAATTGTGCCGCTCCAAAACGTTCTTTCAACACCACTAAGCCATATTTATCTTGTTTGGCTTGGTAATAGGTCTCCATGGATGGCGTCGCGGAACCGAGAAGAACTTTCGCCTTCTGCTGGTGTGCTAAAACAATGGCCACATCCCGCGCGTGGTAACGCGGAGCCGGATCTGCCTGCTTAAACGAGGTCTCATGTTCCTCATCAATAATTATCAATCCTAAATTATTAAATGGCAAGAACACGGAGGAACGAACACCCACCACAAAAGGATATTTGCCTTCCACAATCGATTTCCATACTTCCACCCGTTCGTTATCTGAGAATTTGGAATGATATATCCCTACTTGCTCCCCAAAAATCCTTTTCAGACGCACCACAATTTGGGTGGTCAACGCAATTTCTGGCAGCAAATACAAGACCTGATCCCCATTTGCCAAGGCCTCCTGAATTAACTTGATGTAAATCTCTGTCTTGCCCGAACCTGTAATTCCATGTAATAAGACGACATCCTTCTCTTGAAACTGGCTTAAAATAGATTGATAAGCCTTTTCCTGAGGGGCGTTTAATGTAAATGTGGACGGAACAAAATTTTCATCCGTTTCATCGAAGCGCGAAACGACCACATCAAAAATCTCGAAAACCTGATTCTTCACCAAAGTTTGCAATGAACTCTCCGATAATCCAGCTTGACTAAAACTGTTTTTAGCTAGGCCTTTTTGATTGGTCTCAGGGCTTCGAAGAACCGGAATATACTGTAAGTAATGTAAGAGAATCGCCAGCTGCTTAGGCTTCTCCTCTAGCGATTGAATCAAATCTGTCAGTATTGATTTATCCTCAAAAGACGACGCTAAACGCACTTTTCGCTGAACCTTCGGAGTATATCGATCTTTAAGCTCATCAAAAATAATCACCGCATCCTTACCCACTAAGGCCTTAATGAGGTGATAGGGGCTTTTAACTTCGGCGAATTTGGCCAAATCATCATAACTCATCGCCCCTTTATCTCGAATCTCCACATAGATGGCTAACTCTCGATCTGTCAATGTTTCTGGACTCGAAAACTCTGGATTCACCTGTACCTTCGATTGACTCGAAATCTTCAACCCGGCTGGCAAAGCGACTTGAAACACTTCACCCGGATAACACATATAATAGTCCGCCACCCATTGAAAAAGGGCAATTTGAGAAGAGGTAACCAGCGGAGAATCATCTAATATCTCTAATAAATATTTCGCCTGGTATTCCTTAGGTGGATGGTGATGAACCGTAACAATTACACCAGTCAAAACTTTCTTCGTCCCAAATGGTACCACAACACGCAATCCAGCTTGCACAAATTCCGCCCATTCTCGAGGCACCCGGTATGTAAAATACCGAGGGATGGGAAGTGGAAGCAAGGCATCCACAAAAACGGTTTTCTCCTCCCCTATTTCCATCGCAAAGTCTGAATCAAATGAATGGCATCTTGTTTTAGATACTGGATCACTGGGGCTAGCGAATCATTTTTCATCGCTGTATTTAAATAGACCGCTCCGCGCAAGAAATGCGTCGTGCTATCTGTCGCAAAAAATTGAAAAGGAGTGGCTAATTCGCCTTCTAATTCGATTACAGTAACTTTTCGGCCATCACGTGTCTTTAAAATCGCATCCTCTATTCGATTCGCTTTCATCTGGTGCTTGGAAGCTAATAGATAAGAATCCCGAATCATTTTGTCCAATTTTTTGCGACTACCTCCCACCGATTTGTAGGTCAGCTGTATAAAGGCATCCCATCGAGGATAATAGATATACATCCAATGGGGTTCTGCAAAAGCGAACGTATCCTTTTTCACGGTAGCATATTTCGAGAATTCAAATGAAAATGGATGGCTATTTTCCAAAGTATGGTATTGAGGCTTTGGAATATCCATCATCGGAAATCCTTTAGGACGTGGCAATGACGATTTTTCCTCCTCTGAGTCAGTCCCACAGGAAAACAAAATCAAAACAAAACCAAGCAGAAAAAGACGCATATTCGTTTATTTTAAACCGTAATACGCTAAGATAGGATTTTGTATGGACTCAAACACTTTTTCCCTTAAAACAGGTAAATCTTCCATCGTCAAACCCTTTGTTGCAAAAGGTGGATGAATCTCCACATGCAAGGTACCTGGGCGCATCATAAGGGTATCATCATCCATTACCAGGTGATTATTATGAAAACTGATGGGGACAATGGGCACTTGTTGTTGAATGGCCATAATAAAGGCGCCATCTTTCAATGGATTCGCCATGTAAGGAAAATTCTTGGATATAATCCCCCCTTCAGGGAAAATAACGATACTTCGTCCGGATTGTAAAGCGCGAATCGAACGACTTAAAGAATTAGCTCGACTATTTTTATCACTTCGATCCACCAATATATTCAACCGTGCATAGAGATACCCAAAAAGGGGTATTTTCTTCATCGCATTTTTACCCACGAAAGAGAAATAATGGCGGATAATCACGACCATGACTGCAATATCGACATAAGAGAAGTGATTCGCACAGAAGACATAATTCTGCTTAGGATCTGGCTTGAAATGATGTGTAACTTTAATGCGAATACCGGCAAAAAGAAAAAAGAGTTGCCCCCAAAGCCCGACAAGCCGATGAGCAACTCTCTTCCAAGAACGCCTTTGCAAAAAGACAAAAATAACGGGATAAAGCAGTAAAAAAACCGACACGAATACTAAACCTGCCCAGAAAGTATAAAGCCCTTTTAAAATAGATGAAAGCAAAGAGTTTTTGGTTTTCATAATCTAAGCGAGCTCCCTAAATCTAAGATTTAGTCTACTATACCTAATTGAACTGTATTTGTCTTCTTATCTTTATTTGCAGGAACAGATAAAGTAGTCACAAAAATATCGCCTTTCGTTAACAAATTATCTTGCTTCAATTTATCCACCATAGCGGCTACCGTTTTTTCTGTATCACCAGCGCCTGGATCATAGAAGAACACGCGTGCTCCCCACAATAATCCCATCGTAGACATCAATTCTTTATTAGAGGTAAAGACATACAAATCTGCCTTAGGACGGTGAGCAGATAAACGGAAGGCGGTATAACCTGAATTAGTGATACACAAGATGGCTTTCGCTTTCGAATCCCTCGCTAAACGACAAGCTCCTGCAATTAAACGATCTTGAAATGGCACATTTTCTGAAGTTGATGCGCTTAAAGAGTGATTCTTAAAGTAAATCGCCGCCTCATTTCCTTGTATAATTTCAATCTCATTTTGCTGTTGCTCCACTACCTCGTGAATGTGAGCCATTGTCTCTACCGCTTTCACTGGGTACGCACCAGAAGCTGACTCCCCACTTAACATGGTAGCTGAAGCTCCCTGCAAAACTGCATTCGCAACATCAGATGTTTCAGCACGTGTAGGGACAGGATTTGTTATCATGGATTCTAACATTTGCGTAGCCACAATAACTGGCTTACCTGCTGCCGTACATTTCTCTACCATTACTTTTTGTAAGTAAGGCACAACTGCACCATCCATTTCCACGCCAAGATCACCACGCGCCACCATGATTGCATCTGTAGCGGCAATAATCTCATCTAAATTATCAATGGCTTCTGGCTTTTCAATTTTCGCAATAACGCGCGTATTCTTTCCGTAAGCCTTTATTTTTTCTTTTATATCCCAAATATCACTTGCCTTGCGCACAAACGAAAGAGCAACCCAATCAACACCATGATCAAGACCAAAGTATAAATCAGCTTCATCCTTAGGAGTTAAGCAAGGTAAAGACACCTTAGTGCCTGGCAGGTTAATACCTTTTTTCGATTTTAAAATACCCCCGTAAATTACTTCCGTCACAACTTCCTTCTTCACTTTATCTACTGAAAGCACTTTCACTTCTAAGTTGCCATCATCCATTAGGATGCGCTCACCTGGATTTACGTCTAAATACATCGATGTGTAGGTAGTCCCTACTTTCTCAGATGTACCTAAAAGATTTTCATCCATAGCAAAAATTAATTGCTTGCCTGCTTCTAAAGGCACCCCATTATTCTCAACTAACTGCGTACGAATTTTAGGACCCTGTAAATCTTGAAGAACCGTTAAATTCAAACCCAACTCATCAGAGATAGAACGAATCGTGTGTAAACGCGCTAGATGATCTTCATGTGTTCCATGAGAAAAATTTAGACGAAAAACATTTACGCCTGCTTTAGCTAATTGAATTAATGATTCTCTTGATTCTGATGTGGGACCTACTGTGGCTACAATTTTTGTCTTGCGTTGATACGACATAATATGGATTAGATTCTTTTGACTCTGCAAGTTACAGCTAATACACAAAAAAACCACCAAAAGGTGGTTTAAATTGTATTAAAATGAGATTTTAGACTTAATTCTCCCACATCTCAGCTTCTTTATCTTGTAGCTGTTGCTCGAGTTTTTGCGATTTCTTCAAGGCTTCTTTTCCATCCCCAAATTGGTCGAAAATATCTTTATTCGCCGCATTTCCTTTTTTTATAATACGTGCACTAAAGAAACGTAAATCAAAAGCATCTGCCATGTTACGGTGTTGCATTTCATTTGTAGAATTAAACCAAATACAATTATTGTCCTGAAAGTACTTATATACATCCTTAAATCTAAACGAAGCTACCACTTCCTCCAAACCTGCATCTGATGCAGACGCTGGAATCTTTAAAGTAAGTGCCTGAATATCAAAATATAATCTTGAACGTTTTCGATCGATAATCGCATCTTCCTTTATTTCAATAATAGACAACTGCTTAGGAATGTAATATTCCACACCCGCCACTATAGGTCCCTTGTCAAAATCATCAACTACTGGTTTTTCTGCCTTCGATGTATCCTTTTTCTTCGTTCCCCAGCCATCATCTTCACCACCACTGGGTGCAGCTGATGATGCCGTCATACCATCACCACCAAAACCAGCCGCTATTTCTTCCGCTGATAAACCTCCATTTTCTAATTTTCCTTTAATTTTTAAACGATCGACAAATTGCGCTACAGTTAACTTTGTTTTTAAAGAATCATCTACATAAGCAGTCAAATTTTCACTTTTTACTGCCTCAATTAAAATTTTAGAAATTTGATTGTTCTCTGCAAAAAATGGTTGATTCATTTTTTCATTCAAATCCATTCGTCGCCAAATTTGCGCACGGTATTGTATATCCTCCACATTAATTGGATGTGCAGAGTTTTGACTAAATCTTTCTGCTTGAGCCATTACGCCCAATGACATCAAACAAAATCCAGCTAACAAAACATGCTTTAATTTCATATCAATACGATTAATTCAGTGGAATAACTTTAACAAATGAGAAAGGTATTGTCTCAATAGTTCCTTTGAAATTCTTACGTTGTACTCCTTTCACCTCAATACGGTAACGATCTCCAGATTGCGCTTGACCCGCTAAAGAAGAAATAGATCCGCCACCCGGTAAGGTAACAGACGCCACGCGTTTCGTTCCACGCGCAAGTGCTACTTCTATTTCAGAGACACGGTAATTTGCATCTTCAGGATTAGTGGTAGCAAAAGACTCATCGGCAATTGCTTTTGCGTTAATAAAACGTAAACTAGACGCATTTTCACCACTCTTATCATTTAATTCAGAACCACTGCTTCCCACAATTCTAATCTCTGGTCTTGGGACACGACGAACCCTAAAGGTCTCTTTACCTAATAAAGTCCCTCCGTTGTTCACATTAAGTGTTACAGACGAGGCTGTTGGAACAATCGTCACTTTACCTTTATTCGCACCGGCTATTGCCTCTCCACCTTCAGCAGTGAAGCTTGGATTCCAAAGCGCACCTAAACCTGCACTTGCGACGCTTAGGCGATTCGCACATCCTAAGTATAAGGCCGGTAAAGTTCCTGACTCAATATTATAAGTCGGCTTTAATACAAAATATTCTTTAGTAATCGATTCTGTTTTAGGACCTGTAGGGCTCATGTACGAAACAGACGCCACGTAGGTTTTTTTCGCAAGACCATTCGCATCGTATCCGCCACCTGAGGTTTTGAATTTGATTTGACCACGTCCGTCAACCACTTGGACAGACGATCCATTCAAACTCATACGAGGCGTAAATCCACTTGAAGTAGCAGCAATGAATACCTCTGCTTGGTATTCCATGCCTGCAACTACGGTATTTGCGTTAGCTGAAACCTGAGCAAAAACTTTATCAAACTTGATTTCTTTTGCTCCTACCTTGGCTGCTAATTGATTCAACACCTCCGATTCGTAGCGGCGAATCTCAGATTGCTTTTGAGATAAAGTTGCTAATGCAGCAGCCACAGGCGTATTTTCGAAATTAAATTCAGCAAAATCTTTATTCGCTTGATTCGGATCTTTCTGAGCGGATGGAATATCTTTTGCGTCTAATGCTAACGATGGGAATTTTGTGCCTGGATCAGCCGATAAGGATAAATCCTTAATGTACTTATCAAACATGGGAATCAATTTATAGGCCTGACCTTGTTTTGCGCCACCTACCATTAATTCATAAATCTTTTCCTCTTCTTTCGGGTTTTTAATATTCCCAGTTTCAGGATCAATACCTCCACCTGCCTCTAATACTTGCCCTTTCACGTTTTCGATATGACCTACAAGTGCGTCAGTAATTCGACGTACCTCGTTCGCTTTTCTCAATACATCTGCATAGGCGGCCGGATTAGGAAGGTCTTTAATTCGCTCCTCAATACCTTGCACCATACCTTTACTTTTGCTCAAGGATGATTGATTAGCCACTTCTAAACTGCTATTCAAAAGGGCAAATTTTTGTAATAAGGCATCACTAACCTGCAAAGCGAGCAAGGCTGTTAATACCAAATACATCATCCCGATCATTTTCTGCCGGGGGGTTTCTTTTAAACTTGCCATAATTAGCCTTTCATAGCTGTTAACATACTACCATATACTTGGTTCAATGACTGAATATTTGCGTTTAACTTCGCTAATTCTGCCTTGAATAACTCTGCATCTTTTTGAGTTGCTGCAATGTGTTCTACACTCGCATTCACGTTACCATAGAATCCGTTGATGGCTTTCATGTGCTTGCTTGCCTCTTGGATTTCTGCTTCGTAAACCGCGTTTAATTTCTCCAAAGATTCTCCAGCTTTCGCATAGTTTTGCGTGTATTTTGCCGCTTCTGTTGAAGAAGCAGAGATCGTTGCTAACGATTGAGACGCCTCAGATACAGATTTATTCAATCCACCTAAAGACTCTGCAGAAGAGTTTAATGATTTAACAAAATCTTGTGTAGCTCCAGTCGCCTTCGCTATTTCAGATAAGCTATTCGCTGTATCTGTTAATGATTTTAAGCTCTTAGTTAAATGAGCGACAGCATCCGCATCTAAACCAGGAACATCACCCGTATGACGCGCCGCCGCAGGACGAGGAGCATCTCCTACTAATTCTGGATACACCTTTTCCCAATCATAGCTTTTCTCCTCTTTAGCCTTGAGGTAAAGTACGCCAAACAAAATAAAGATAGCGGCCTCCGTAAACATGCCTACCATCAACATCTGATTAGCACCTTCCCAGTGCAAAATTTTAAATAAAGCACCTACAATTACAACAGCTGCACCAAAACTGGCAATTACATTAATCGACTTTTCCATTTTATTAATTCTTAATAATAGATTTTAACTTATTTTATCTAGATGTGGGGCGTCCTAAATAACGCATCACACATCTAAACCCAACAAAGGATCTTTTGTTTTTCTCAAATTCGTATGTACGCGTTCCGGTCTCTAAATAGTAACCGATATCCTTCCAAGATCCACCACGAACCACTTTGCGAGGATTATCCTTGTCCCGATTAATCGAGTTTAAATCCCAAGTGACTGCTGAAGCATTTTCTACAAAAGCATCTTCACACCATTCCGCTACGTTTCCTGCCATATTATATAAACCATAATCATTCGGACTATAAGCGTTTGCAGGAGCAGTATACTCATAACCATCTGCATCATAATTACCGCGGTGTGGTTTGAAATTCGCTAATAAGCAACCTTTAGCATTAGATAAATAAGGGTTACCCCAAGGGTATTTCGCTGAAGCACGCCCACCACGAGCCGCCCATTCCCACTCAGATTCAGTAGGAAGTGCAAAACTTGGAAGCTTAGCCAAACCTTGGGTTTTGCGGTAACTATTCATCAATTTAGATCGCCATTCACAAAAATACTTAGCAGCAGACCAATTAACACCTACCACTGGATACATATCAAATGCAGGACTTGAGAAATAGTTTTCCGTCATAGGATCACCATAAGTAAAATCTCTTTTTTCATATCCAGGCATCTTCAAATCCTCTGACCACCGAGTTGTATCAGGATAATAATCAGACATGATTTTAGTCTCACCTAGGACAGATAATGAATCCCTTAAAATAGATTCCACAAACTGACGGTATTCATAATTTGTAATTTCCGTATCATCCATAAAAAAGGCGGATACCGTTACACGACGTGGAAAATTAATGGCTGAACGAGACGGATCTTCATCCCCTTGGCCCATCAAATAACTGCCTGATGGGACTAATACCATCCCAAATGGAGTGGGTTGTGACCATCCTTTGCGATTGACTGCAACGATTTCACCGTTGAATATACCCGGATCTTCGGTCGTCGGCTTGAAAAACAAACCTTTTAAGCCTTTTGATTTAGTTGAATTAGCCGATTTACTCGAGCTTAATGTTTTACCTCCTGTAGTACTTTTAGACCCGCAACTTTGAATCGCCACGGCAATAACAAGCAAAGAAAATAACCAGACTAACTTTTTATTCAGATTATGAAAATTCATACACCTATTTAAATTTCTGTTTGTTCTAAACGTTAGGGCAAAAACTATATTGCCTCTGATCAAAAATAAACTCGTCACAGAATTTACAAATTCCTCAAATTTAAAGGATTATTCTAACAAAAGAATAGCTTTCAACATAATTTTCCGAGCTATCGCTATAAAATTCTAAACCGCGGAGTTCGGATGGGAGCTAACTTTTGTTTAACCTTTCTTTCTGGAATACGGAATCTTAAAAATACCTCATGCGACAAAGGCTTCTTATTCAATGCATTAGACGTTGTGATATCGAGTGCATAACCTATATCGAGTTTATTTTGGAGGATTGAAACACCTACTAAACCCATGGCTGCATCCTGATTTCGATAGGCAGCCCCTAAATAAATTAGTTTATTATAATAAACACGCGCACCACCTTCGGGTACTATTTGACCACTATAATAGCGAACTAATGCATAAGGCAATAAATCAAAATAATCGCTCAAGGGTATTTCAGCACTTCCATGTACTGCAAAGACTCTATCTAGTGGCATAGACGCTGTACCGCCATCAAAATCAAATGCAGGAGCAGTTAAATGATCTGCTGTTAAGCCTAGTTGCCATGTATCGGTAGAATAAACAACACCAAGCCCTAAATCTGGCTGTGTTTGATTAACCGGGGAACCTGAAATTAAATTCGCTACCGGATCATTGGGGTCCCGAACTCGAAAGGTTCTTCCATCAAACGATTTAGTATGTAGTCCTGCAGATAGACCAAAAGACCACATGCCATTCGCTCTAGGTAAATGATAGGCTCCTTGTAATTGAAACAATTGTTGTGCCACACCAGACGGAGTTTTATCGGTGTAAAATTGTATTCCTAGGCCTGCCTGTTTTGCAATACTAAAGGAACCAGTTAACCAGGATGTACCTAAAGTACCAGAACCATCTGTAGAAGTGGTATATCCCGACCATTGATCTCTGACTTGTAGTGCAATGTAATTATTTGATTTCCAACCAGAATAGGCCGGATTAACAAGATTAGAATTAGCTGAAAAAATACTGAATTGTGGACTCTGTTGCGCAAAGGAATTTGCGTTCACCAATAGCATAAAAATCCCTAAGAAGAGCGTAAAGCACAGCTTAAATAGTCGACTCTGATTAAATGCCATTTGTTGGATGAAAATTGCTTGGCTAAAAATAATAAAAAAGCCTCAACGAATGAGGCTTTTTTATTATTTATTTACTTGCTTGATATAATGCTCAAGGGCTCCCGTCATGGAAGGGGCGTTAGGCATAGGCGCCTGAATGTCCACAATCAAGCCAGCATCGACAACTGCTTGTGCCGTTGTAGGGCCAAATGCGGCTAATCGCGTATTATTCTGCTTGAAATCAGGGAAATTATGGAATAAAGACGTGATTCCAGATGGGCTAAAGAAAGCAATGACATCGTAGAATACATTCTCTAAATCGGACAAATCAGCAGAAACCGTTTCATACATGACAGCTTCAGTGATTTGGAAGTCGTTAGTGCCCATGTAATCTGGAAGATCTTTTTGGCGCTTATTCGAACAAGGGAAGAGGAATTTTTCACCCTTGTGCTTCTTAATAATTTCTAATAAATCTAAGGCTGTTTTCGTCCCCGTAAATACCTTACGCTTGCGAATCACAATGTATTTTTGCAAATAATTGGCTGTTTGTTCCGTGATACAAAAATACTTCATATCCGTAGGAACCTCCTGTTTTGCTTCCTTGCACATACGAAAGAAATGATCAATCGCGTGACGGCTCGTAAAGATGATCGCCGTATGCTGAAGAATTTCAATCTTTTGTTTTCTAAAGTCCTTGTAGGCAATTCCTTGCACTTCAATGAAAGGTCTAAAATCCACTTTTACATTGTACTTCTTCTCAATCTCGAAATAAGGGGATTTAGCATCTGCTGGCGCAGATTGAGTAACAAGAATACTCTTTACTTTCTTTAAACGACTCGTTTCTTCCGTTGCAGTTTTACTCATAATCAACTATTTTGGACTAGAAAATCACTAGTCTTAAATTTCAGAGTGCAAATATACGACAATTTTTCTCAGATAATTATACCCCTCTAGATGTAGGTCGGAAAAATTAATTCCCTGATACCAAACAAGATAATCTGTCCTTCGATTATCAATAGGTAGATAAATAGGAACAAGCGGGGATATGAAAAACTCCTTTGGAAAGATTGAAAGAAATAGATAAAACGGAAGGCAAAATAAAAGTCCACTAGATATAAAAAATACGTGAAATCAATCGTGGTAGCCGGACCCACGTATACTGCATAGAAACAGAGAACAGCAAATAAGACCGTGAAAAACTGCAAATTAGTTTGCATGGATTTAAAGTAGTGTACATTCGCCAAGCCCTTTAATTTAAAGAGATCCGTAAATAGATAGTACACAAAAAAGCGAGAAATGAAGAGCGCGAAGGATAAAGCTAGTTTGGAAAAAATATAGCCAATACTAGGTAAAATTGTCACAAAATTATCCGCGTTACTAAAGAACTCTTCTTTTTGCGCGGTCTTGAACCCAATCAAATAGGCTAAACAAGACGTAATCAAACTCAACGTAAATAAAGCCAGCAAATTAGGCAAGGCAAATGGGCGTCTCATCCAAACTTCATCCTTTACTTCCCAACGAATCCAATCAGAGAAGCGATAAAAGGAGGAGAATACGCGTGGGTAGGCAGCAAATAAGATGGCCAAACAGGTCATTACACTGAGTAAACTCAGTAAAAAGAAATTAGAGTAGGATGAACCATACCTCGTCTTAAGGGAGAAAAAATCAGCTTTTGCGACTGTGACTACTTTTTCGTCGCGTTCTAAAGAAAAGTCCTTTGGCAGGCCCTCTAGATTTTCCGAATAAACAGTTAAAATGTCTTTGCTCTTAAATCTATCTAATGGGAATCGATAGGTCTCTCCCTTTTTTAGCGCCATAAATAAGGTGCCTTGAAGAAAGAGGTGGTAATTTTCTGTAGGAGAAATGGCCAAATAAGCTTTGGGGAAATCCTCTGGATGCAACTCCAAGGACTTCGAATGGTAGTTATAGTGCTTAGAAGAGACGTAAGGCAAGAAACTTTTCCAAGCCTCTTGGTATACTAACCAATCACGCTCAAAGGAATAGACTTTCTTCCAGGCAGCCTGGCTAGTACCCGATAAGAATAGTAAAGCCCATAAAAAAAATCTGCTCATCGTTTTCCGAGATGGAAGCATATGAGCAGATTTAAATAGGAAAGGAATCATTCCTTGAAATTAATTCAAATTATTTAGCTGATAAGGCTTTGATCATCGTCTCACCAATGTCAGCTGGAGAATATACTACGTGGATTCCACACTCTTGCATGATTTTCATCTTCGCTTCTGCTGTATCGTCAGCACCACCGATAATCGCACCTGCGTGACCCATACGACGTCCTTTCGGTGCAGTTTGGCCTGCGATAAATCCGACAACTGGCTTACGGTTTCCATCTGCTTTAATCCAACGAGCCGCTTCCGCTTCCATACCGCCACCAATCTCACCGATCATCACGATACCTTCTGTTTCTGGGTCGTTCATTAATAATTCAACTGCTTCTTTTGTCGTTGTGCCGATGATCGGATCACCACCGATACCGATAGCTGTTGTTTGGCCTAATCCTGCTTTTGTTAATTGATCTACCGCTTCATATGTTAACGTTCCTGATTTAGAAACGATACCTACACGACCTTTTTGGAAGATAAAGCCTGGCATGATACCTACTTTACATTCGTCAGCGGTCATGACGCCTGGGCAATTTGGACCGATTAAACGTGTATCGTAGTTCGAGATATATTCCTTCGCCACAATCATATCTTTCGTAGGAATACCCTCCGTAATACAAATAATGACTTTAATTCCTGCATCTGCAGCTTCCATAATCGCATCCGCCGCAAATGCGGGTGGAACGAAAATGATCGATGTATCAGCTCCTGTAGAAGCTACTGCATCTGCTACTGTATTAAAAATAGGGCGATCAAGGTGCTTAGCACCGCCTTTACCTGGGGTAACTCCCCCTACCACTTGGGTTCCGTACGCGATCATTTGCTCCGCGTGAAAAGTTCCCTCTGTACCTGTGAAACCTTGAACAATAATTTTTGAATTCTTATTTACTAAAACACTCATTTCGTAGGGGTTATAATAACGTAGGCGAAAATTTTTTCCAAAGGTACAAAATATTGATAAAAATTATCAAAAAGCTGATTGATGAACGAAATAAAAATGGGAACAATTTTTTTTGCGTAAATTCGAACTTTGATGCCTTTCCTATGTTGAAGCACCTTCACATCCAAAACTACTCGTTGATCGAACAGCTCGACCTGCATTTGACAGGTGGACTGACCGTGATTACGGGGGAAACGGGTGCCGGAAAATCCATCTTATTAGGAGCTATTTCTCTATTATTAGGCCAAAGAGCGGACAGTAAAAGCCTCTTCGATGCGTCAAAAAAATGCATCATCGAAGGTCAATTCTCACTCGTGAATTTCCCGCATTTACAAACCGTTTTCGAGGAAGACGAAATTGACTTCGAAGAACCTTGTCTCATACGTAGAGAAATCAACCCTCAAGGAAAATCACGCAGCTTCGTGAATGACACACCCGTCACGCTCGAAACGCTGAAACGGATTGGAAACGAATTAGTCGATATTCACTCCCAGCAAGATACCTGGTGGATGTCCCATCCTGATTTTACGTTGGATATGGTAGACGCCTACACGCAGAATGAAACGTTGAAAAAGGCCTATATCTCGGCATTTTCTGCCTGGTCATCCAGCGTTTCCGCACTGCGCTCCTTAGAACAAGAATCTACCAAAGGAACACAAGAACTAGATTTCATCCAATTTCAATTCGACGAACTAAGCAAAGCTCAGTTAAAAGAGGGAGAATACGAGAACTTAGATACAGCGGTCCAAAAACTGCAGAATGCAGAACAAATACAGGAAAAGCTAGCTATTTTAGCACAAGCTCTTAGCTTGTCAGAGGTTTCCGCCCTTCAGCAAAGCCGCATTGCGCTGCAACAAGCGATGGCTCTAAGTAAATGGGGGGATAATTATGCAGACTGGAAAACACGGATTGAATCTATTTGGATTGAATTGAAAGATCTAGGAGGAGAAGTCGAAGGAGAGGCTGAAGATTTTGTGTATGATCCGTTAGAATTAGAACAAAAACAAAAGCGATTAGACTTACTCAATCGCTTATTACAAAAATACCAAGCGTCCAACGTCACTGAATTAATCGAATTAGTCGATTCGCTTGATTTGAGACTCTCTCAATATTCCTCCATGGATACGCTGTTAGTTGAAGCGCGGGAGCGAGTAGCTGCTGACTTCAAACTAGTAGGTAATGCGGCGGCGGCTTTATCTAAATCTCGCTCATCCGTTTTAGACTCGATATCCACTGCTCTTGTTGTCTCATTACAGTCCTTAGGTATTCCGAATGCGAATTTGGCTTGGGAGATGACGGCCAAAGAGGTAGCAGCGAACGGCGCAGACAAAATCCAACTACTTTTCTCTGCAAACAAAGGCTTGGCCCCTAAAACGTTCAAACAAATCGCCTCAGGAGGTGAAATGAGCCGTTTGATGCTCTCAATAAAGCACTTATTAGCAAAGAAAAGAGCATTACCATCCCTTATTTTGGATGAAATCGATACCGGAGTTTCTGGTGAAATCGCCATCAAGATGGGTCAGATGCTCAGCCAAATGGGGCAAGGACATCAAATTATTGCCATCACCCACCTCCCTCAAATCGCAGCAGCAGGATCCAAGCACTGGTTTGTCTACAAAGATCATGCGGGATCGAAAACTGTTTCGAACCTTCGGGAGTTAATAGAGGAAGAACGCGTTGAAGAAATCGCTAAAATGATCGGAGGCCAGCAAGGCTACAAAGATCTGTTAGCTAATGTTCGAAATTTAATCCAATCAAACGAATGAAAAAATTAGTAGCCATATGCCTTTTACTAGTAGGGTGCACCCAGGCAGAGGAAAAAATGAGTGAAGAATTACAAGCAAAAGTGCTCGAGTTGCATGATGTGTTAATGCCACAAACAGAACAAATCATTTCTTTAAAGTCGAAATTAGATAGCCTTTCGACCGGTGCAGATTCAACACACGTTCGTAAACTGATAAGTTCTTTAGATAAAGCAGACAAATCCATGATGGATTGGATGCACCAATTCTCCATCGATAGTTTGGAAAAAATGGACGTAAGCTCTAAAGTAATTTACCTCAAGAACCAATACACACAATTAACTGATCTTCAAAAACTGACAGATTCTACCTTAAATGCTGCACAAAAGTACCGTCCTTAGTTTATTGTTTTCTGTGATCATCTTCTCTTGTTCCCAAGAGAAAAAATTACCATTCCTAGGTCCCAAAACGGTGAACGCGAAAGGGGATACAGCATATCACCAAATTCCTGCGTTTCAGTTTTTAAATCAAGATTCCGTTATAGTTTCAGAGAAAGACCTAGAGGGCAAAGTATATGTAGCAGATTTTTTCTTTACTACCTGCCCCACCATTTGCCCTAAGATGAAAACGCAAATGCTGCGCATTTATGAACGTTACAAAGAACGCGATGAGGTCCGAATCCTTTCACACAGCATTGACCCCGATTTTGACAACACCTCTGTACTAAAAGATTATGCCGAGCGCTTACAAGTAAAGGCTCCAAAATGGAATTTATTAACAGGCGACAAGGCTGCCATTTATAAATTAGGCCAAAAAAGCTATCTGGTTTCTGCTCAGGAGGATCCAAATGAGGCAGGTGGATTCGTTCATAGTGGGGCCTTTATTTTAGTAGATAAAAATAGGCATATCCGAGGTATCTATGATGGCACCGTGGAAGCGGAGGTGAATCATTTGTTGGAGGATATGGAGTTGCTTTTAAAGGAATAATAAAAAGTGAGTGTTGAATGGTAAATGGTGAATGGTAAATGATTTTTTTTTCACCATTTACCGCTTACCATTTACCATAAAATACAGAATATGAAAAATCTAGCCCTATTAATCTTCGCCCCGTTGTTTTTCTCTTGCCAAAGCAAGGAAGAAATCACCCAGCAGCAATATTCCGTGGAGGGCATGGCCTTGTATCAAACACATTGCGAAAATTGCCATCAGGCAGATGGATCAGGATTGCGCAATTTGTATCCGTCCATTAAAAATGTTAATCTCAGTCCGGAGACTCTAGCTTGTTTAATCAAAAATGGGAAGAAAGGGAATGGCTACATGCCAGCTAATGCAAAGTTACAGCCATTAGATATAGCTGAGATAGTAACGTATATGCGAGATAAATGGGGAGGTAAGAAACAAATTTTCCCAGTGGACAGTGTAAGACTTGCTTTACAAAAATGCCCCTAATTCGTAGGCATTCCTTCGACAGCAACGACCGAATTACGGACTTGCCGTAAAGAATAAGAGGAGAAATCTTGGGCTGCATCTAGCCCTACCCCATTGACTAATTCTGTACGCGTTCTTAATTGCACTGCCTTATCAGTGAAAATACGCTTCTCTGCGGGTAACCAATTAAATTCATCCGTCTTCAGCGTTTCTTCTTTTTCAATATTGTGAATGACGACGTGACCAATGATTTTATATGTATTTTTTTGACGGTAATAATGGGCTGAATCACCCCGCACCTCGGAGGTAATTTTTCCTTTTTTATCAAAAAACCAAAGTTTTATTTCTTTAGGATAAATTCGATCCTCTGATGCCAAAGTCAATTGCACTCCCGTAACCATTCGAACTACTTTTCGTGCGGAATCGGTATACATCATATCAATACCATACAATTCAGATTTAGGACCAGCATAGGATGCCTTTGAATCGTCTTTTCTTTCACTACAAGCAAACAGGGTGATTAAAATCAAGAGCAAAATAAGAAAGCTCGAGTTGCGCATGGGAGAAAATTAGTTGATTTTCTGCTTTTGGAACCAAAGATCGCTGAAGGTCAGCCCCAAAGTCAACTTGTGGTATTGCTCTTCCATACCATTTTCAGAGATCAGACCTCTGCGACCTACTTGGTAGGCTAGATTTAAGAAGGATAAATTACGAAGCGGCAATGCCACCCCAAAACTCAAGTGCTTATCCACCGCATAATTTCCATTTCCCAAGAAATCATAAGGCGTTTTCTCATATGAAAAACCCATTCTGTAGGTAGTGCGCTTGATAAAACTAGATATTGACTCAATATCAGGCGTATATTCTCCTCCCATCGAAACTTTATGCGAGACAGGCAAAGAAGAAGAACGACCTAAATTATTGCTTACTTTAGTCCAATCTGTATAAGTATAATCAACTCCTACCATCCATTTTGCAGCCTTTTCAATACTTAAACCGAATCGCTTTGCCACCGGAATTTGCTGCACAAATGCTTTCGACTTTTCTAGGGTATCTGAATTAATAACCGTTAAACCAGAAAGATCCATTGTTGCAAATCGCTTTATCTGTTCCGCATTCAATGTTGAATTTAAATCGAGAGTGGCACCTACATTCAAGAATAAATCTGTTTTTAATTTTGCCCTGTAGGCAAAACCAGCCTTGAATTGAAAATCAGAATAAGACGTCAAGTCTTCTAACTGAACCTTGTAATATTGTCCATCTGACATGTTTTGGGTAGAAACATTTCTATTCACCTGCCCAAACAAATAGTCCATCTGTAATCCTACATAAAACTCTTTAAATACACGGACCCCATTAGAGACTGATACCTTGCTTACGCCACCGCTACCCTTATAGCTATAGATTAAGCTATCCACCCCTAATAAATTGAGTCGACGGTAGGATCTAGTTTCATACTCTACGGCTGAATGCGGACGAATTCCAATAGAAGTTGTCCACCGACTCGTCACCGGTAAAGTCAAATTCAAGGATTGGTAATTACCACCAAATACGCTTTGCTTTTGGCGGGTATCCTGTAAGGTTTTGTATTCCGTATTTATTCCTACTTCCAGATTAGTCCAGCGATTGCGAGCCAATAGAGCCGGGTTAACTACGTTAGTATAGATACCGTTTGAATTAGATACCCCGATGCCACCCATCATCATTTGAGTAGCGTTTTCACTTCCTTGAATCTCCCCCATCCCTAAATAAGAATATGGAGAATTCAAGATCGTTTGCGCTCTAACTACGAGAGTCAACAACAAGAACAAAACGATTGAAAGGGAACGAAACGTTTTCAGAAGGGCTGTAGGCTTATTCAAAGAATTTAAATTAATGAATTTAAAATACTCCTTAAGGGGAATACTAGTCTGTAAAGGTCGTAATTTTATTTCACATTCGACTAAGTTATTAGCTATATTTGAATTCAAAAATACACACAAAATGATTGAAGATTTAAAAAACGGAATCTATTTAGATAATTCAGCATGGGATTTGATTCTATTTGGGGTTATAATTTTAATTGGATTTATTTTAAGACGTTTCTTCTCTAACTCATTTTCTAAAATTGTTTTTCGCTTCATTCCTGATGAATTAATTTCGATTCAAGATTGTGTTCAACTCATTCGCAAACCATTCGAATTGCTGATTTTTTGGATATTCTTATTTTTTGCCGTCCAAAATCTACACGTCCCATCTGCCTGGAATATTCAGCCAATAGAAAAATTCGGTCTACTTTACCTCAACGAAAAAGCCTTCGAAGCCGCCTTGATTATTACGTTAACTTGGCTAATTGTCCGTTTAATGAAGGTTGTCATTCTAGTGGCTCAAGAAAAATGGAATGGTGCTGACCAAAAATCGAAACAACAATTCATCCCTTTCCTGAACGACCTATCCATGGTCTTTATTATTACGGCTGCTGGATTTGTTTTTTTAGGGCGAATCTTTGAAGTAGATGTTGTAGCGCTCATTACTGGACTTGGAATTGGAGGTTTAGCCCTTGCTTTAGCAGCCCGCGAAACGCTAGAGAATTTGTTCGCCTCCTTTACTATTTTCTTAGACCTACCTTTCGTAGTAGGTGATAATATCCAAATAGGAACCATCAGTGGAGATATCGAAAAAATTGGTTTCAGAAGTACGCGTATCCGCAGTGCAGACGGCAATCTAATCCTAGTTCCTAATCGTTTGCTGACCTCACAATCACTTGAAAATATGAGTGAGCGAGATTACAGACGAGCGAAATACACCCTACAATGTGAATTAAACACTAAGCCAGCACAAATTGAAGCAGCTATAGCTGCTATTGAGTCTTTCATTCAAGAAGAACCTTTGTGCAAGAAAAAGGCACCTAAAGTGATTTTTGAAGGCTTTGGCGCCTATTCCATTGACATATCTGTTACCTATTTCGTGCAAACAAAGGACTTTGCTAAATTCCAAGCTACGAAACAGGCAATTAACTTGGGCATTTTGAAGGTGCTGGAGAAGGAGAAGATTGTGATGGCAAGGTCTTAGTTCGCGGCCTGCGGCTGCCAGCTACGACAAGTAGAGTAGAGATAATAGAGTAAAGAGCAGAGATTTATACTGCAGACTGACCACCGGCTACTGGATACTGAATAAAGAATAGAGCATAAAGCATAAAGTTGGAATCCCCTGCGGGGATGAATTCAGGAAATGTTCACCTTCGGACTCCTTCCCTTCGGACTGATTCCCTTCGGACTGATTCCCTTCGGACTCATTCATATTGCATAAGGTAATTAAAAAAGGGAACCTCGGTTCCCTTTTTTTAATGCAATCTTTCTTCTTTATGCTTTATTCTTTATACTTTAATTTTCAACCAACGAGTTCCCGAAGATCTTCATCATGAATCATCTTCCTTTCATCCGCCATCAATAAGAAGCGCGTGTAGATCTTATCTAATTCTGGTTTTTCAAAATCAAACCCCAAAATTGTTAAACGATGGCGCAGGGCGGCACGACCTGAACGGGAGGTTAATAAAATGGCAGACGATGAAACACCCACATCCTCTGGGTTCATAATTTCATAGTTTTGGGCGTGCTTTAAGAAGCCATCCTGGTGAATACCGGATGAATGTGCAAAAGCGTTAGCTCCTACTACTGCCTTGTTTGGTTGTACTTGCATGCCCATTAAATTAGACACTAATGTACTGGTAGGGTATAAATATTTTGGCTTGATCCCCGTTGTAAATCCTAAATCTTTATGCACGTTCAAAATCATGGCTATTTCTTCCAAAGACGTATTTCCAGCGCGCTCTCCAATACCGTTAATTGTCACTTCGACTTGGCGTGCACCAGCCTGAATACCCGCAATGGTATTTGCCGTAGCTAAGCCTAAGTCATTGTGGTTATGCATGGAAATGGTGGCTTGGTGGATGTTATCTACGTTTTCGTATAGATACTTAATTCGATCATGCATCACGTGAGGAAGTAAATATCCGGTTGTGTCTGGTAGGTTAACAACTGTCGCACCAGCTTTGATGACTTCGCGCGTTAACTGAGCTAAGAATGCCAAATCCGCTCTGCCTGCATCCTCTGCAAAAAACTCGACATCTTCTACGAAAGTTTTGGCATACTTAACTGCCCAAACTCCTCGTTCGATAATTTCTTCGCGCGTCGAATTAAATTTATGTTTGATATGCACATCCGATGAACCGATGCCTGTATGAATACGTGGCTTGCGAGCGGTTTTTAAAGCAGCGACCGCGGCATCGATATCTTCTTTTTTAGCACGCGTTAAGGCACAAATAGTGGGTTCTTTAACTGCATCACAAATGGCTTGAACCGAGGCAAAATCACCTGGCGATGAAATAGGAAAACCTGCTTCAATGATATCCACCCCTAGCAATTCGAGTTGTAAAGCAACTTCTACTTTTTCTTCTCGGTTTAATTGGCAGCCGGGAACTTGTTCTCCGTCACGTAAGGTGGTATCAAAAATTTGAATACGGTTACTCATCTGATTTTAGGTGTTTTATTTCGATGTGAAATTACAAGAATTCCTAGTTGGAAACAAGGAGATGAAAGAGTATAGAGCGCAGAGTATAGATTAAAAATCTTCATTTGTATTTAATTTAGATTATATTACTATCAATAATCTAAATAAATTTAATATAAAAGAAAATTAATCTAAAATGGGAAACATAGGCAGAATATAAAAATTTGTATTTTTTAAAGAGTGAGCATCTCCTTCTTTGAATAACAAAAAAAGGGTAGACCCTAAAAGCATCTACCCTCTTACAATCCCAAAAGGGAAAATTAGTTATTCTCCGGACGTAAGCTACGCACCGCAGCACCAGCTCTCCACATTTCCATATCTGCCATCTCTTTCAATTCAGCATCTAATTTCACGCGGTAATCTGGCTGA
>JBIIGE010000061.1:0-8526 GCA_044236555.1 Aquirufa sp. | reverse complement strand
ATGAAATAGCGCAATTGTGCTGCATCGATACCACTTTTTTTGTAATTGTGGAACACAAAAGGAATCCCCTTTTCAGTTAGATAATCAAACGCTTTTTTCATCGTATTGCAAGCAGGAATTCCGTAAATAGTGAGCATCTTATTGATTTTGGTGGTATTTTTGTGAACTAAGACAAATTTAATACAAAACATCGTATGGAGTATAGAATTGAAAAAGATACTATGGGTAAGGTGCAAGTGCCTGCTCACGTTTATTGGGGAGCTCAGACGCAGCGTTCGATAGAGAATTTCCCGATTGCTCAGGATATTAATAAGATGCCCAAAGAGATCATTCGGGCTTTTGCTTACTTAAAGAAAGCAGCGGCTATTACGAACTTTGAGGCAGGTGTCTTAGATGAAGCAAAAAAGGATCTAATTGGTCAAGTTTGTGATGAAATTTTAGGTGGCCAATGGGCAGACCAGTTTCCTTTAGTGGTTTGGCAAACAGGTTCAGGCACGCAATCTAATATGAATTGCAATGAAGTAATTGCCTACCGTGCGCACGTTTTGCAAGGCGGGAGCTTAGCAGATGAGCAAAAATTCGTTCATCCTAATGATGATGTTAATAAGTCTCAATCTTCAAACGATACGTTCCCTACTGCGATGCATATTGCCGCTTACCAGGCTCTAGTAGAGGTAACGATTCCAGGTATAACGAAGTTAAGAGATACCTTAGCGGCCAAAGCGAAAGCGTTCAAAAATGTGGTTAAAATAGGTCGTACCCACTTTATGGATGCAACCCCATTGACTTTAGGTCAAGAATTCTCTGGTTATGTTTCGCAATTAGATCACGGTTTACGTGCCATCAATAACTCATTAGCTCATTTATCTGAGTTAGCATTAGGAGGAACGGCGGTAGGAACGGGTATTAATACCCCCAAAGGCTATTCAGAGAACGTAGCAAAGCACATTGCAGCCTTAACTGGATTACCTTTTGTAACGGCTGAAAATAAGTTTGAGGCATTAGCTGCCCACGATGCGATTGTTGAGGCTCATGGTGCCTTAAAAACGGTAGCGGTGAGCCTAATGAAGATCGGAAACGATGTGCGTATGCTTTCATCTGGCCCACGTTCAGGTATTGGCGAGATTTATATCCCAGATAATGAGCCAGGATCCTCTATCATGCCAGGTAAGGTAAATCCTACGCAATGCGAAGCAATGACTATGGTTGCAGCGCAGGTAATGGGGAATGACGTAGCAATCGGAATCGGTGGTTCAAATGGCCATTTTGAACTTAATGTGTTCAAGCCTGTAATGATTTATAACTTCTTACATTCAGCTCGTTTAATAGGTGATGTGTGTGTCGCATTTAATGATAAGTGTGCCGTAGGTATCGAACCTTTGCATGAGAACATCGCAAAGCACGTAAATAACTCATTGATGTTAGTTACGGCTTTAAATACGAAGATTGGATACTACAAAGCAGCTGAAATCGCGCAGACTGCCCACAAAAATGGCTCTACGTTAAAGGAAACAGCGATTTCTTTAGGTTATTTAACTGCTGAAGAATTTGACGCTTGGGTTAAGCCTGAGAATATGGTAGGCGAAATCAATCTATAAGGAGATAAAAAATACGCGATTCTCGTCGCGAATGTATAAAAAAGGCCTATACGCAATGTATAGGCCTTTTTTATGTTGATTTTTCAGCTGTTTAGGCCATTTCTCTTAATTCAAGACTATAAAACTCATTAGGGAAGGGAAAGCTTGCTGCTATTTCTTCGGCTACTTGTATGTCAGGTAAAATGAGTGTGACGATCTGAGAAATTTCTCCACCATCGATTTGCGAAATTAGTAAGTGGTCTAAAATCCCACTTTGATTTAGGGCTTTTTTTTCACCTGAAAATTTCTGAAAAAGCATATCTGCGTAGGTCGATTTTAGGCCTTTCAACCAGGTCCGAATTTGGTCTAATTCAGCCTCTGATGCGAGGCTAGATTCGCTGGAAATTCCGCTGACTGGACCTCTAATAATGAACACAAATCGCTTCATAAAAAATTGTATTATTCTACTATTTTAAAATTCAGACTGAAATTTATCAAAAGGATTTTTCTTCGGTACTTTCGGAGTCGGAATGGATTTTTCTTTCGGAGCTGCTTTCACTTTAGGTAGGAAAGGGGAGAGCCATTCGTCTAATTGACGAAGTGCATCTTTCTCCAATGAATAGTAAATGAAGACTCCATTTCTACGAGTGCTCACTAAACCTGCATCTTTCAGAACAGATAAATGCCTGGATATAGTAGGGGCGGCGTAGTCAAATTGATCAAATATAGCGGTAGCAGGAAGTTCTCCGTCCTTTAATAGTTCGATGATTTTCCGTCTAGATTCATCCCCTAAAGCTTTTGCTATGTTCTCTACAGCCATGCTATTATTTGATATTTAGCTAAGTTAATATATTGATTTTAAATCTCCAAATCAGTTTATTGGTAGGCTATTTAGCGATCAAACTAATTAATTAGCAATATGAATAAGTAATAATTAGCAATAATGTTAAATATGTATTTTATAAATAGCAATCAAGCTAATTATTAGATGGGAGATAAGAGAGTATAGAGAGGAGAGTAAAGCACAAAGAATAAAGCATAAAGCATAAAGGTGGATTCTCTCCGAACTATCGACTACTGCCCACTGACTACCGTCCACTGACGACTGTCCACTGTCTACTGACAACTGTCCACTGTCCACTGACGACTGTCTACTGCGTTACATACACCCTCTTAACGCGCTCACTGATATTTGTCATCAGTTCGTAAGGTATGGTTTCAGCTAGTTTGGCTAATTCGTATAATTGTATTTTTCCGCCAAAGGCTATGGCAGTATCTTCGAGTGTAATGTCTGGAAATTCGCTGATATCTACCATGCACATGTCCATGCAAATGGATCCAACAGTAGGGCATAAATGACCCTTAATTTCGAAGCTTCCTTTACCCATGCCAAGGGTTCTTGAATAGCCATCTGCATAGCCAATTGCAAGGGTAGCAATCCGGCCTTTTCCGTTCAATTTTCCGCGTCTTCCATAGCCGATTGTCTCTTCGGGAGCTATGTTTTTGATTTGAGAAATGGATGTTTTTAACGTTAATACGTTTTCTAGTCTTTGTTTTACGGTCTGATTACCTGTAATTCCGTATAAACTGATGCCTAAACGGACCATATCAAGGCGTGCAGATGGGAAATTTGAGATAGCTGCAGAGTTAGCGATATGTTTTATTGTTTGATAGCCTATACTGCTTTCAATTTTTTCGGCTGCCAGGTTGAATTTTGCAACTTGTTCCTCCGTGAATTCAGCGTGTTGTGGGCTGTCTGCGGCGGCTAAATGGCTGAGTATGCTAGCTACCCATAAATGAGGCATTTGGGCCAAGTTTTCGCTTAATTCTTTGATTTCAGAACTGTCAAAACCTAACCTTTTCATTCCCGTATCTAGTTTGATATGGATTTTGATATTTTTACCTTGTTGCGTTCCGTATTCGTCAATGGCTTTTAGTAATTCGAAGCTATAGATTTCAGGTTCTAATCCGTTTTCTGTTAGTTTATCTAAATCATCAATTTGAGGATTCATGACCATAATTGGTAAATAGATTCCTTGTTTACGTAGGTAAACTCCCTCGTCTGTATAAGCTACAGTTAAATAATCTACGCCGCTGTTTTGTAATAAAGTTGCTATTTCGATGGCACCTGTGCCATAGGCAAAGGCTTTGACCATCACCATAAGTTTTGTATCCGGGCCAATATCTTTCTTAAAATACCTAAGATTGTGTTGTATGGCGTCTAGATTGACCTCTAGTTGTGTTCTATGGGACTTATTTTCAAGTCTATTGGCTAATTTTTCGAAATTATATTTTCTAGCCCCCTTTAGTAGAATTTGACTTTGGCTGATGGTGTTTAATTGTCCTGAAGAAATCAGGTCCTCTGTATTGTGATAAACGTCTATTTCTTTGAAAAAAGTTTTATTTCGAATTATTTGATCGCCTATACCAATGATTCGATCTATTTTATGCTGATGAATCAAGGTGGCAATCGTTGTGTATAGTTCTTCTTCTGGGATGCCTGTTTCGAGAAAATCGCTCAGAATTAGTACACTTTTTTTCGTACTATTTTTTTTCAAAAGAGGTAATGCGAGTCGCAGTCCGTCTAAATCATTGTTGTAAGAGTCATCGATTAAGGTATTTCCACGTAAGCCCTCTTTCATCTCTAAACGCATAGAAATGGGCTTTAAAGCGTGTGATTTAATACTTAATTCTTCCCTACTAAGGCCTAAAATTGATGCCATGATGAGGCAATGTGTACTGTTTTCTAGTGAAGCGTCATCGTTGAAATCAATTAGACTGTCGATAAAAGTTTCACTTTGAGCGGCTTTTATTACTTTGATTTGAGCTGTTTTGCCTTTTGTTTGCCAAAAAGTGAATAAACCCTTGTCTGGGCTGATTGTATTCCATCCAATGAGTTCGCAAGAGGGGTTAGTTTCCTGCATGATTCGTTTGATGGGATCATCTTGTAGATCAGTGATTCGATAGACAAGTTTTTTTGCCTTTTTAAAGAGTTGTAATTTTTCTCTTAGTTTCTCTTCATCTGAACTGAAATTAGAGCCGTGTGCCTCTCCAAAATGCGTGAAAATGCCATAGTCAGGTTGGAGCATGGTTTCAATTTTGCTCATTTCGCCTTTTTGGGAAATACCTGCTTCGAAAATACCTAAGTTATGTTTCTCTTGAATACCCCAGAGGGATAATGGAACCCCTATTTGGGAATTATAACTCTTAGGGCTCTTAATCACTTTGTAACGGGAACCGCAAAGAGTTGACAGCCATTCTTTACAAATGGTTTTACCGTTCGATCCGGTTATAGCTATGACAGGGAAATTGAATTGTTCTCTGTGTTGCTTGGCAATAATCTGTAGCGTTTTAATGCTATTTTCGACTACGTAAATATTCGTTTGTTCCCATTTGGCCGCTTTTTCCGCCAATGAGCCATGCCAAGCCGATTCCTCAACAATAAATTCACGAACTCCTTTAGCATACAAGGATTCTACATATTGGTGCCCATCGTGATTAAGACCGTTAACTGCAAAGAAGGCAGTTTTAGCAGGTTCGTAAATTTGGCGGCTATCAAGACTTAAATAGCTGGCGCGTAAGTAGGCAGGTGTTTTATGTTGAATCATGAAGTAATTCGTGTCAAAATACTAAAATACAAAAAGGCAAGGAAACATTCCTTGCCTTTTACTTATTTAACGAAAAATAGGTTTTATGCTTCTAGAGCTGCTACACCTGGTAAGGTTTTCCCTTCCATGTATTCTAAGAGTGCGCCGCCACCAGTAGACACATAGCTCACGCGATCGCCATACCCCGCATTATTAACTGCAGAGGCTGAATCCCCTCCTCCAATTAAAGAGAAAGCGCCATTTTCTTCTGTGGCTTTAACTACAGCATCAGCAATAGCATTCGTACCTATAGCGAAGTTCGAGAACTCAAATACGCCCATAGGCCCGTTCCAAAGTATGGTTTTTGATTTTGCGATCGTTTCTTGGAATAAGGCGATGGATTTAGGTCCGATATCTAAACCTTCCCAACCATCAGGAATACATCCACGTTCAACTGTTTGACGGTTTGCGTTGTTATTGAAATCATCCGCACAAACGTTATCTAAAGGCATAATTAAGTTCACGCCTTTTGCCTTCGCTTTTTCGATTAATTCCTTAGCTAGTTCTACTTTATCAGGCTCACAGATGGATTTACCGATCTTACCACCTTCTGCAAGAGAGAAGGTATAAGTCATGCCACCACCGATGATCAAGTTGTCTACTTTGTCCAAAAGACGCTCAATAATCAAGATTTTATCCGAGATTTTAGATCCACCCATAATGGCTGTAAATGGACGCTCCGAGTATTCAAGAATTTTTTGGGCGTTATCTAATTCCGCTTGCATTACGTATCCACTCACTTTATCAGTGAAGAATTGTCCGATCACTGCCGTAGAGGCGTGTGCACGGTGTGCGGTTCCGAAAGCGTCGTTCACCCACACATTGCCTAAACGAGCCAATTTTTTGGCAAAATCAATATCCCCTTTTTCCTCCTCCTTGTAAAAACGAAGGTTTTCTAAAAGCAAGATTTCGCCGGCTTGTAAACCATTCGCTAACTCAACAGCTTCATCAGAGATACAATCTGTCGCAAATTTTACTTTTACGCCAAAAACCAATGACAAAGGCGTCACTAAGTGCTTCAACGAATATTTTTCAGTAGGACCATCCTTCGGACGACCTAGGTGAGACATTAATACAACCGATCCGCCGTCTTTCAAAATCTTTTGAATCGTTGGAATCGTCGCCTTGATTCGGGTATCATCTGTAATTTCGAAACGCTCATTCAATGGAACGTTGAAATCAACACGCACTAACGCTTTTTTACCAGCAAAATTGAAATTAGCAACAGTTTGCATATTTTTGTTTTGATTTATGAATAAAAGGATATTCCCCTAAAAAGGTAGACAAAGATAAACAATAATGACGAATGATCGAAAAATTGGAATAGAATTGTCTGAAACCTATTATTGGGATCATTTTAGCTATATTCTGCGTTATATAGATCGACATTATTTGCCTCTTTTGCAGGAATCCGAAATAGCATTTTTACAAGATTTTTCTGACTTATCTTTTGCTGCTCAATGCCTGTATTTGCGTTTGGCATCGCGTCGTTCCGCTTGTTTTCGTATCGAGAAGTTGAACTACCCAGAAATAGGGGATTTAGCGACTCCGCTGAATGATTTACGTACGTCCGGTTTTCTAGCAGAAGTTTCAGATGGAGTAGGATTGATTTTTACGAAACAGGAATGTGTTTCTTTGGCCAAAAAACTAGGCATCAAAATCCCTAGTTCGGCTTCGAAAGAAGAGGCCGCTGCGCTCGTTTCCTCTGTTGATTTAATCGCTGCTTTTTCTGCTGGAGTGGTGGCTCCTATTCGCATGGAAGTATTTGCCTTCCTTCAGTTCTTGTTTTTTGGGACACGATCACGAGATCTAACAGACTTCGTGGTACGCGATTTAGGGCATCGTGCCTTCGTGGAGGTGCAAGAGGAGGACTTGAAACCCTATTTTCAAACGAGGGAAGAGGCAGAACAAAAATGGGTCATTTCGATGTGGCGCGAGTGGTTTTACACCAGCTCGGTTAGCGCGGATGAGATGTTGGCTTCCTGGCGAGTGCATTTGTTGCCTTTAGCATCTAGCTTGTTAGAACCATCCATTCGAGCATTTGAAAAAGCCTGTTATGCCTTAGCTCGTTTGCTAGAGCGAGAAAAAGCCTACGTAGAGGCTTTAGAGGTATATGAGGTTTCCTTAACGGGGGCATCTCTAGAGCGTCGAGTTCGGGTTTTGCAGAAAATGGGGGAGTTAGACGAGGCCATATCCTGGGCACGCGTAGGATTGGAAATTTGTGTTTCACCCACGGAGATTCATTTTTTCGAAGATTTTTTGGCCAAACAAGCCTCCAAAAAATCCATCAAACAAGTGACTGCCTCGCTAAAACAAGCTGAGTTAATTGAAATCTCACCAGAATATATCGGTCAAGTAGAAGCGGGTGTTGTGTCTCATTTTCAATCAGAGGGCTATTATGCGGTCTTTACGGAGAACCAGATTTGGCGTAATTTCCTCGGTCTTTTCGCTTGGGATCTGATTTTTGCTGACCGAAAAGAAGGATTTCATCATCCATTTCAATGGGCACCTAGCCACTATGGAAAAGAATCATTCGCTGGAGAATTACCCCTTCATTTACTTGATGACCGCGTCGAGCTGCTAGCGGTTTTGCGTGCACGAGCTACGGAGAATCAAGGTGCCATGAATCCATTGGTGGATTGGTACTCCCTCGATTTTGAGCTGATGGAACGTTTCTTAAATGCCATTCCTACAGATGGTCTAGCTGCTATTTCACAGTACATGTGGACTCACTTAGGTACGCATGTGAAAGGTTTTCCAGATTTATTTATCCAAAAAGGGGATGAATATGCTTTTGTAGAGGTCAAATCCCCGAATGATCACCTGTCGGCCATACAGTACTTTTGGCATGATTTTCTGAGGAAGAATGGGGTGAATGTGAGGTTAGTACGTTTAAAGTATTTAGATTAGAGATAGGAGAGTATAGAGTAGAGATGGTAGTTTAAAGCATAGAGCATAAAGAATAAAGGAGATTAGAGATAGGAGAGTAGAGAGTATAGATGGTGTTCCGGAATACTGATCTAAGGACTCATGACTCTTTTATCTTTTCTCTATACTCTCTAATCTATACTCTGTTTATTTTTAACCTTCGGACTGACGACTATCGACTGACGACTGTCCACTTTTTTAACAGAATTTATTTGAGCGGAGCTCAAATAAATTCTGTTAAAAACTTGACATCACCTCAAAAAAAAGATACGTTTATATCGAATCTAAAACGTTCTTTTTTCTGTCAGCTTTGCTAAGATTCCCAAAGCGTGTTTCACCATTAAATTTTAAGCTTATGAAAGTGCAAGTTCACG
>JBIIGE010000018.1:0-30535 GCA_044236555.1 Aquirufa sp. | reverse complement strand
TAATCCTTTTTCACGCGCAATTAACGCAGTTAAGTCGACAGGGAAACCGTAGGTGTCATTTAATTCAAAAACATCGTCCCCAGATAAGACTTTGCCTGAACAATCTTCCATTAACTTATCTAAACGTACTAATCCAGAGGATAAAGTACGTAAGAAGGAAACTTCTTCTTCGTAAATTACTTTAGCAACAAATGCTTCTTGTGAGATTAATTCATCGAAGACTCCCTTAAATTGTTGGGCTAATCCGGGGATTAATAAGTGCAAGAATGGCTCTTTGAAATCCAAATAGGTATAACCGTAACGCACCGCACGACGTAAAATTCGGCGAATCACATAACCTGCCTTGTTATTAGAAGGTAACTGACCATCTGAAATACAAAATGCAATGGCACGAATGTGGTCTGAGATAACGCGCATCGCGATATCAGCCCATTTTTCATCACCGTATTTCTTTCCGCTTTTAGCAGCAATGTATTGAATGGTTCCTTGGAATACATCCGTGTCGTAATTTGATTGCTTTCCCTGAATCGCCATGCAAAGACGCTCAAAGCCCATCCCTGTATCTACGTGCTTGTTTGGAAGTGGAACTAAAGATCCATCTGCCATCCGCTCAAACTGCATGAATACGTTATTCCAAATTTCGACCACCTGTGGATGATCCGCATTAACTAGGCTTTTGCCAGAAATCTTATCTACCTCGTCCTGGTTTCTTAAGTCAATGTGTATTTCTGAACAGGGTCCACATGGACCTGTTTCGCCCATTTCCCAGAAATTATCTTTTTTATTGCCATAAATGATTCGATCTTCACCCACAATCGCTTTCCAAATATCGAATGCCTCTTGATCAAATGGCACACCATCTTTTTTATCACCTTCAAAAACCGATACATAGATTCGGTCTTTCGGTAATTTAAATACCTCAGTTAATAACTCCCAAGACCAGGTTAAGGCTTCTTTTTTGAAGTAATCGCCAAAAGACCAGTTCCCTAACATCTCAAACATCGTATGGTGGTAGGTGTCAAACCCCACATCCTCTAAGTCATTGTGCTTTCCAGAAACACGAAGGCATTTTTGCGTATCGGCGATTCTTTTTGAGGGCGGTGTCCCGTTTCCTAAAAAGAAATCTTTGAACTGCGCCATACCCGAATTGTTAAACAACAGGGTAGGGTCATTTTTTGCCACCAAAGGAGCTGAAGGAACAATTAAGTGGCCTTTTGATTGAAAGAAATCCAGAAATTGTTGACGTATCTCAGAAGAGGTCATGCGTTTTATTGTAAAATGAAAGGAACCTTTGTAGTTTTACTTAGGCTCTGTAAAATGGAACTACAAAATTAAGTCTATTTTTTGAAGAAGCCCATTTTGGGTTTAAAATTATTGATGGAATTAAGCAAGCAATATTATTCAATTTCAGAGGTAGCCGCTATTTTCAAGGTTAATACCTCCAAGATTCGCTATTGGGAGACTCAATTCCCTCATTTATCACCTAAACGCGCAGGTTCTGGTATTCGTAAATATACCCCTGCAGACATCGAAAAAATCAAGGTCTTGGTCAGTTTGATCGATGAGAGAGGCTTGACAATTGAAGGAGCTAAGCAGGCTTTGAATTTCAAAGGCAAGGAAAAAAATCCTCACCAAAACATCATTAATCAGCTAACTGATATTCGTGATTTTTTACAAGGGATGAAGGCAGATTTAGACTTAGAATAAGCGTAGGTTTCGGAAAATTCCTCCGATGAAAACCACTTATCCTATAGCTGTTTACCAAATCGCATTAACTTACCTACCTGAGGTTGGTCCCGTAAAAGGCAAAAAGCTTGCTGCACTCTACTCACATTTACCCGACATTTTCAGATTAGCCTCCTACCAACCCTATGCGGCAGACGCTTTGCGGGAAGCAGAAAAGACAGTGCAAATTTGCGCAGAAGATCAGATTCAAATCCTTTATTTCGAGGATCCTGCTTATCCCCTACGAATTAAAGATCTTTATGATGCCCCATTAATTCTCTTTAAAAAAGGCCAGGCTGATTTAAATGCGCATCGTATCGTAGCCGTGGTGGGTACACGCCATGCGAGTGATGTGGGCAAAAAAGTCACAGAGGAGCTTGTTCAGTCAGCCATAAAAGATGACGTCATTCTTGTCAGTGGTTTTGCTAGAGGAATTGATATTGCTTTACATAAAGCTTGCCTAAAACACGGGGTTCCTACTATTGCCGTTTTAGCCGGTGGATTTCGACACATTTACCCTTATGAAAATGCCATGTATGTGGCGCAAATTTTAGCATCAGGCGCATTACTTTCTGAATATGCCCCGCACATTCCCCCAGCATCCTATCATTTTCCTGTTCGAAACAGAATTATTGCAGGACTTTCGGATGCGACGGTAATTGTAGAAGCGGCAGAAAAGGGAGGTGCTTTAATTACGGCTGATTATGCGCTAAACTACCACCGAACGGTTTTTGCTGTACCCGGTAGTTTAAATCGGCCATTTTCTAAAGGGTGTAATCTGTTGATTCGAAACAACAAAGCCACGATTTATACTTCTTGGGAAGACTTGATGCAGGAATTGAATTGGGAGCAAGCAAAAGACAGATTGGCCTTGCATCCCGAGCTAAGTCAAAAACTTTTCACTTTGAATGAATCCACCATTATTTCTCTTTTACATCGGGAAGGCCAATTATCTTCGAACGAGCTATTACTCCGCTCTGAAATTCTACAGGATGAGTTAGCACTTATTCTGCTAAATTTAGAATTAAAAGGAATGATTCAATCGACAGATGGCGATGGATTTATGCTAGCCTAATTATTTACGCCAAGTACTAGGTGACAATCTCCAGTCTTGTAAGGTGACTAATTGAGTCTCTGTTACGTAATCTAATTTAACAGCTTCCTCAATTAATGCATTATAGTTACTAAGTGTGTAAAGCGAGATATTGTGGTTTTTGAAATTTTCATCCGCAATTTCAAATCCATAGGTGAAGATGGCGACCATTCCTAGAACTTCTACACCCACTTCTTTTAATGCATCTGCTGCTTTAAGGGAGCTACCACCCGTGGAAATAAGGTCTTCAATCAGAACTACTTTTTGACCTTTTTCTACTTTGCCTTCGATTTGATTTCCCATACCATGTTTTTTCGGCTCAGGACGAACATAGCAGAACGGTAAGTCCAGATAATCGGCCACTAAGGCTCCTTGTGCAATCCCTGCTGTGGCTACACCAGCGATCATGTCTGTTTCCGGAAAATAAGCTTTAACTGCTGCAGAAAGGCAATTTTTGATATACGTCCTTACTTCAGGAAAGGACAAAGAAACACGGTTATCACAATAAATAGGTGAATTCCATCCGGATGCCCACGTGAATGGTTGATCCGGTCTTAATTGAATGGCTTGGATCTTTAAAAGGTGTTGGGCTACTTCTTGAGGAATCGTCAAATTTTGCATAAAGGTTGTTTCTGATTTTATATTTACAAAAATAAATTATTCAGTTTATCTTTCACTATTTAATTCTAATTTTGCCTCACAAAATTGAAAAGATGGTAATTTTTATTGATGATCGACCGATCAGAATTGTGAAGAAGAAGATGTTGGGAGAAATGCCATCGAAAGAGGATTTTGATTTAGTTTTAGACGCTAGGTTGTCTCCGCTCAAAGTGGAAAATTTTAGCGGTCATACCTGCATAATTAATGCCAGTACGGAGCAAGTAGAGAAGATTCTTATGAATCTACATGCGAAATCTGGTATTCATTTTCATGCTTTATACCTTATTGTAGAGGATCGCAAATTGTTCAAGCAAAAGATTGTCAAGCTATACCAGCTCGTGGAAGCGGCAGGAGGTGTGGTGGTCAATCAAAATCAGGATGTCTTGTGGATGTATCGGTTAGGTAAGTGGGATTTGCCCAAAGGAAAGCTAGAAAAGAATGAAAAATTCGAAACGGCAGCCATCAGAGAAGTAGAAGAGGAATGTAATGTACAGGCTGAATTAGGAAATAAAATTTGTACGACTTACCATACTTACACCCACAAGAATAAGTTGGTGTTGAAAAAAACGCGTTGGTATGCGATGAAAACGCACTTTTCGGGTACGCTTATTCCTCAAACTGACGAGGGAATTGAGAAAGTGGAGTGGATGAATGAGAAGAAGCAAATCCAAGCTTTGACGAATACTTATTCTTCTATCCGCTACGTGATCGAAAAATTCAGAAAACTAGTCTAACGTGTAAGGTAAATATTGGTCTACTGGACTTCCGTAGCGATGTAAATCGCGGATAATGGTAGAACTGATGGGTGCTAAATGAGGCGAAGTAATTAAAAATACCGTCTCCAGTTCATTGTGAATATGTCTATTCACCTGAGAGATAGAGTTTTCATACTCGAAGTCCGTCGTATTGCGCAAACCTCTTATGATAAATTTAGCCCCATATTCATGAGCGACATTAGCTGTTAAATTTTGGTAGGTCACCACACTAACGGGTTTTCCTTCAAAAGTCTTCCGTATGTATTCCTCCATTTTTTCTAGAGGGAAGTAACGTGATTTAGAGGAGTTTTGGCCTATTCCTATGATAACTTCATCAAATAAGGCTAATGCTCTTAGTACAATATCCTCATGACCTTTTGTAAAAGGATCGAATGAACCGGGGAAAAATGCTTTTTTAGTGTGAGGCATAAGGTATTTGATAAAGTTCAGCATCGGGTATTATCTGCGAACCCGCCGCTAAAATTGGGGGAAATAAGGACCAATTTAAAGAGAATGCGTCCCGAATAGATTGCAGGTAGAATGCTAATTCAATCGAGGATTCAAAACGAAACACGTTAGCTAATTGCAATTTATTTCCTTGGTACAAGCTAGCGAAAGCTAATTTCCCCTGAATTAATAGGTTTAATTGCTGGTCGTTCCGTTGCAAACAATGAGCTAAAGTATGTGTATAGGTAATTTTTGCAAAGGGAAAATGAGCGGAAATATGGTCTTTCCAGTCACTAGGAACTAGAAAATTCAAATTTGCCTCTTCGAATAAAATAGCTTGTTGCTGAATCTCTTTCCCTACTAAGGCATGTTCTCCTAAGGCTTTTTCTAAGAATCCTAAGCGGTAGGTGGGAGAATCAAAATCAGATGGAATCAACAAGAAATACTCGTTCGAGATTTCAATTTCTACGGATTTAATACGTGGATCCTTTTTCGGATGCGCCTTCAATTGCTCCCGGAAATTCTCCGCATCAAGTCGGAGATGTAAGGTTTCGGCCGAATTTGTAGGTTCCATAGTCTTTACTTCGCTTCGAAATTGCAAAAAAAATATGATAATCGGTGCCAAAATTAGTAATTTTGCACCCTATTTAATCCAGCTCCTATGTTGCAAGTATCTAATGTGTCCCTACGTTTTGGGAAAAGAGTTCTTTTTGAGGAAGTTAATATCAAGTTTACCGAAGGTAACTGCTATGGTTTAATCGGTGCGAATGGCGCGGGTAAATCAACCTTTTTGAAGATTTTATCTGGCGAGATTGAATCTCAAACAGGTTCTGTTTCGATGAACCCAGGTGAGCGTATGTCGATTTTGAAGCAAAATCACTTCGAATATGAAGAAGTAGAGGTGTTGCAAACGGTGATTATGGGAAATAAACGCCTATATGACATCATGTTAGAAAAGGATGCGATTTACTTGAAGGAAGATTTCACAGAGGAAGATGGAAATAAAGCGGCGGATTTAGAAGCAGAATTTGCTGAATTAAATGGATGGGAAGCGGAGTCAGAGGCTGGTTCCTTGTTAGGTGGCCTAGGTATTTCAGCCGATCTACATTACACTTTATTGAAGGATTTAAATGGATCTGATAAGGTAAAGGTTTTATTAGCTCAAGCCTTATTTGGTAACCCTGATATTTTATTATTAGATGAGCCTACGAATAACTTGGATATTGATTCCATTTTATGGTTAGAAGGCTATTTGATGAACTTTAAGAACACGGTTATTGTGGTTTCTCACGATCGTCACTTCTTAGATAATGTGTGTACGCACATTGCTGACTTAGATTTTGGCAAAATTCAATTATATGGTGGTACCTACACATTCTGGTACGAGTCGTCTCAATTAGCCGCTCGTCAACGTACGGATCAGAATAAAAAGACCGACGAAAAACGAAAGGAATTAGAAGAATTTATTCGTCGATTCTCTGCAAACGTGGCGAAGTCTAAACAGGCGACATCTCGTCAAAAAATGTTAGATAAATTACAAGTAGATGACATCAAGCCATCATCGCGTAAATATCCATTCATTAATTTCAAGCCGGAACGTGAGGCAGGGGATCAATTGTTAAGTGTTGTCAATCTCTCAGCTAAAACAGACGATGGAACTCCCTTATTTTCTAATCTATCTTTTACGATCAATAAAGGGGATAAAGTAGCACTTTTAGCGAAGGATTCTTTGGCAATCACTGCCTTATTAGACATTTTAGCAGGGGAGAACACGAATTTTACGGGAGAATTCACTTGGGGGGTAACGACGACTCAGACTTATTTGCCTAATGATAATGCCAAATACTTTGAAGACGATTCAATGAATTTAGTGGATTGGCTACGTCAATACTCAGTAGAAAAAGACGAAAGTTTCATTCGTGGCTTCTTAGGGCGTATGTTATTCTCAGGGGATGAGGCGTTGAAAAAATGTACGGTCATCTCTGGAGGAGAAAAACAACGTTGTATGTTCTCCCGCATGATGTTGTCAGGTGCTAACGTGTTATTATTTGATGAACCAACGAATCACTTGGACTTAGAATCAATCACTGCCCTGAATAATGGTATGATCGAATTCCCTGGAACCATCCTTTTCACTTGCCATGATCACCAATTAACGGATACGGTGGCAAATCGTGTCATTGAAATTGGATCTAAAGGTCAATTAGATAAGTTAATGACCTATGATGAGTTCATTACAGACCCTACGGTAAAAGCGCAACGAGCCGCTCTTTAATTAGAAACAATAAAAAAGGCCAGCACGAAAGTGCTGGCCTTTTTATTTATATCAGATGTCAGATTACAAAATAAATCTAGTCGATAAGAAATTCGATTGTTGGTTCTCAACGATCGCGTTCACGATATCTTTATTCGATTGAGTCGCTTTTGTAGCTACCACAGTACGAATAGAGAAGGAGCGCAAGGCCGCTGTTACGGAGAGCGTTCCTTCTGCAGAGTCCTTACGACCTGTGAAAGGGAACGAATCCGGTCCACGTTGACATTGAGCATTAATATTCACACGGGAAACTTGGTTTACCGTTGCGTCAATTAACTCGGAGATTTGGTTCACATCCGTACCGAAAATCGCCACTTGCTGACCGTGAGACGACTCGTGAATATAATCAATCGGCTCATCTAAGCTTTCGAATGGAACAACAGGAACCACTGGTCCAAATTGCTCTTCATGCCAAACCTTCATCTTGCTATTCACTGGGTATAATAAAGCAGGGAAGAAGATCGATTTGAAATTTTCTCCTCCATGTTCATTCAGTACTTTAGCGCCGTGTAACTTCGCATCTTCGATCAATTCTGTTAAATAAGCAGGCTTGTTCGGCTCAGGAAGAGGAGTGATTTGAACACCAGGTTCCCACATCATCCCTAATTTTAGAGCCTCGATTTTCTTCGCTAATCCTTCATTGAATTTGTCGGCTAAGGATTTGTGGACGAAAATGATTTTTACCGCTGTACAACGTTGTCCATTGAAAGAAAGTGAACCTAATAAACATTCGTTAATAGCAGAATCTAAATCTGCACTTTCGGTCACAATCGCCGCGTTCTTTGCATCTAAGCCTAAAATCGCACGTAAACGATTCACTTTCGGGTGCATCTTCTTTAACTTATCGGCTACTTTAGACGAACCAATTAAAGTCAATACATCGATTTTACCAGATTCCATTAATTGAGGGATAATCGAATTTCCACGTCCATACAGTGTGTTGATAACACCTGCTGGGAATGAATCCTTGAACGCCTCAAGTAAAGGGTAGTGTAATAAGGTACCGTGCTTGGGTGGTTTGAATAAAACGATATTTCCCATGATTAAGGCAGGGATAAGTGTAGTAAAGGTTTCATTCAACGGGTAGTTGAATGGTCCCATACAAAGTACCACGCCTAAGGGAGAACGTCTTACTTGACCGATGATTCCTTCTTCGATTAAAAAAGTGGAGGAATTGCGGTCGATATCTTTTAATGCACCGATAGTATCGTAAATGTATTGAACGGTACGGTCAAATTCTTTTTGTGAGTCACCAAGTGATTTACCGATTTCCCACATCAATAACTTAACTACTTCGTCTCGCTTTTGAATCATCTTTTGCGTGAACTTCTCCACACATTCGATTCTTTGTGCTACCGTCATTGAAGGCCATTCGCCACGGCCATTTGAATAAGCTTTTACACCAGCATACAAAACTTCCATCGCATCTGCTGCATCCGTGATAGGATAGGAACCAATCCGTTTTTGTTCGTAACCTTTGTCTGTTTTAATATAGATAGGAGACCAAACGTCTTGCGTTTTACCTTTCCATTGACGCATCTCACCATTGACTAAATATTCTTTTTGTTCAATTGGATGCGTTAGATCGTATTCTTTTGGGATTTGCCCAGAGGATGGGAATAAGTTTTGTAGATTACTGTCTGCCATTTGCTTGCGTTTTTATTTTTACAAATTTCCATAATATGTACCTTTTAACTAGTTGAAGGAATTAATTGTTTGAAAAGTACAATATTTTTACGGTTAATTACAAAAATAAAGACAATAATCGCAACATATTACTCCTTTTTTAAAGGATATTTTCTGCGAATCTTATTGATAATGAACTTGTTCTGTTCGGTAAAACTGGCTGGATGCAACTGATTAAAGGACTCATACCAGCTTTGAAACACTTGGGGTTCCGAAGTCTGAAAATGGGATGAACAGATATTTTTCTGTGTCAGGTATTCGCTAAATTCCATAGGTCCAATTTTTTTTATTCTTCCATAAAAGTAGAAAGGCTAGTAAAGATAGTATTCCTGCGAATAAAAACGGAATGGGAATATGAGCAGGATCCCCTTGGTAAATCTCCCCAGAGACATAGGCGCCAAGGCCGATTCCTGCCTCTAAAGCAATATACATAGTAGCCATGGCTCGTCCCATGTGGTTTCGATCTCCTAGGTCATTCGTCCAGGCGGCTAAGGTAGGTGTATTGAATCCCCAAGCAATTCCATAAATGATGGCAGAGGAAATTAAAATGTAGGAATTAGCAGAAAATACTAATAAAAACATCGAAATACTGAGCATAAAGCAGCCAAAAATCAATAATGGAATACGACCATATTGATCTGATGTTTTGGAAAAAAAGAAGCGGATGACAATGGAAGAAATGGTGTAAATGGTAAAATACAAGCCCTTATTTGTCCAACCTATTATTTTAGACGTGTCAGGAATAAGGGTAATCACCGCTCCAGCAGAAAAAGAGACAAATAACATAATCCAAAATACGGGCACTACTTTTGGCTCAAATACATCTTTCCATCCAATGCGAAAAAGTGATAGGCGAAGAGAGGATTTCATCGCTTTTGGCAATGTCTCTTTCATTCTACTCAGAATGACGATGGAGGCTAATGCAAAGACAGAGGAAAGATAGAACATTTGATCTAATCCATATTCTGCTGCAAAGAAACTGCCGATAGCCGGACCAATGGACATCCCTGTCGCCGTAAAGATGCCTAAACTCCCTTGTGCTTCCCCTCTGCGATCTTCTGGAATCAAGTCAGCCACATAAGCAGCTGTTGCTGTCGGTTTAGTTCCCGTAGACATTCCGTGAATAAAACGAAGGAATAAAAATCCTTGAACAGTGTGCAATAGGGGGTAAAGACCACCACAGATAAAGCAAACCAATGATCCAAAGGCCATCACGGGTATTCTACCCACATGATCGGTTAATTTGCCGGAGAATGGTCTAGAAATGCCGGCTGCCAATGTAAATAAAGCAATGGTATAGCCGATATATTCTTTGCCACCTAAACCTGCGAGGTAATCAGGTAATTCCGGAATAATCATCGAAAAACTCGCTGAAAACAAGAAATTACTCAGGCAAAGTAAAAAGAACGATAAGGTATACAAAGACGGCTTCGCGGATGACATCTATAGATCTTCCTCTAAAATGGTACTAATTTCTTTTTTATTTAATCCCATTAAAAAGGCTGGAAGTAGAATAAGGTTGCAAATCATGGCCATTAATAACGTCACTGAGACTAAAATACCTAAAGCCTGTGTCCCTTTAAAGGTGGATGCCGTGAAGATGAAGAAACCAAAAAACAAGATCATCGCCGTGTAAAACATAGAAACCCCTGTCTTTAAAATAGTAGTTTGGACGGCTTTCTGAATGTTTTGATTATTTTTCCCCCATTCTTCCTTGTAGCGTGTTAAGAAATAAATGGTACCATCACTCGAAATTCCGAAGGCGATGGAGAATATTAAAATGGTACTTGGCTTCAAGGCAATCCCAAAATAACCCATCAAGCCCGCTGTAATAATCAGGGGAATTAAACTAGGTAGGGTAGAGATCACAACCATTTTCCAAGATCTGAAAAGCAAGGCCATCAAAATACAAATTAATATAATGGCGGTGATGGTACTCTCGATGAGGTTTACTTGCAAGTAGGCTGTTTGGAACGCATAGATGACAGAATTACCCGTCACATCGGCTTGGTAACCTCTTTTATCCCCTCTAGCCACTAATTCCCCTGTCTCCACATCTGTTCGGAAGATACTGTCGATGCTCGGCTGAATTTCATCAAATAATTGTTTTGTTCGAACAGTTCCAGCATCTTTCATTTGGAAGCTAATTCGTGTGAAGCGCTTGTCTTTATCGATGAAACCTGCAAATAAGTTGTTATTTTTTCCATCTAGGCTCGATTGGAAATCTTTAAGTTTCGCTAATTCATCGATACCAGGTAAAGCGAAGTATTTAGGATCTCCACCACGATATACCTGGTATAAGTATTTGGTAGCAGTTAAAATGGAAAGCCCTTGAGTGAATTCAGGATACTTTGCTATTAACTTTTCTGTTCGTTTTATTTTTGCCAAAAGCTCCGGAGTCAATGCCCTCCCTTTCTCATATGCATCGATATTTATTTCAAAAGGCATCACCCCTTTAAATCGATCCTCCACAAACTTTAAGTCGGTGTAAATCGCATTATCGCGGGGTAAATCATCTACAATATATCCTACTGCCTGAATTTTACTCAAGCCGTAAAGTGAGATAATCAATACAATCGAAATGAAACCATAAATGAATTTTCGGTGATGTAGCACCCAAACATCTACCTTGTTCAAGAATTTATTCACGCGAATAGACTCAAAATGGGCTAAATCTTTCTTTTGTGGAGGAGCTAAGAAACTAAAGAAAATAGGAATTAGTACCAGCGATACAAAGAAAGTAATCATCACATTCAAGGCAGCGACAATTCCGAATTCGACTAACAAGGCAGAACCCGTAAAGGCAAAAACCCCAAAACCAATCGAGGTGGTCAAATTAGCTAAAAACAATGTCCTACCTACCGTTGAGGCACTTTCGATTAATGAATCTTCTTTCGACTTACCCGATAAATACGTTTCGTGGTACTTGTTTAATAGGAAAATGACATTGGGAATTCCGATTACGACAATAAGTGGGGGTATTAATCCAGACAATAAGGTAATCTTAAATCCAAAGAATACGATGGTGGCTAAAGAGGCTACGATCCCTACTAAAACGACGATATTGGCAAAAAATACGACTTTAATAGATCGGAAGAAGAACAATAAAATAAGGGATGTTACTAAGATGGCTAAACCTAAGAATAGACTTAATTCCTTGGTTACCTGAGAGGTATATTCGGTTCGAATGAAAGGCATACCTGTCATATGTACCGTATGCTTCATTTTTGTTTGGTATTGCTCGCCCTGGGCTTTGATTTTTTTGACAAGCGTAATCCTGCTTTTGTCATTAATTACCTTTTGATCAAGGGTAATTAAAATCAGGTGGGTTTTTAAATCCTCCGTAAACAAGAAGTTTTTAAAGATAGGTAGTCTATCTAATTTGGACTTAAACTCAGTAAGAATAGGTTGATTAAGAGCCAAAGAAGAATCAAGCAGCATTCTCGTCTTGAACTTCTTCTCCGTGGAATCAATGTATAATTCTGGTAAAGTCGCAAGCGAAAGTACATTTTTAATACCCCCTTGCTTTTTTACCTCATTACTTAAATCGCGCCAAGCTTGAAATTCTGTAGGAGTGAAAATTTGCTCATTTTCCACCGCAAGTACCATTACGGCTCCATCTTCACCGTATTTCTTTTTGAACCCTTCGTATAACTGAAAACGCTCATCTGTTTTGGGCAGAATTTTAGCTAATTCGTAGCTTAATTGAATTTGACTAGCTTTAAAACTTAAACCAATCGTCAGCAAAAAGATGAATCCTAACAAGGGAAACTTAAACTGAAGGATGCTTTTGGCTATCCAATTCCAAGCGTTTTTCATAGATTATTTCAATAAGACCTCAGCTAATAGTAAATCCTCAGGTGTGGTAATTTTGATATTTTTATAAGATCCTTCTACTAGGTTAATCTGTATCCCTAAAGCTTCAACAACCCGTGCATCATCTGTAAATTCATCCGAATAGGCTTGTTTAAACGCCTCCTGTAAGTCTTTTGTATAAAATATTTGAGGAGTTTGAATCAGCCGAATCGACTCTCGGTTTAGGTGTTGGAAACTTTTTTTAACATCGGAATAATTCCGAACAGAATCCTTCGAAGCTACAGCTAAAACTGCATTACCTTTTTCTGATGCCATCTGAAAACTTGAGCTGATCAATTCTGGTTCAATTAAGGGTCTAACCCCATCGTGAATGGCAACCAATCCATCCTCTGTCAAGGTCTGAATGGCATTTTGGCTACTTTGGAATCTGGAGTTGCCTCCCGCTACTAAGCGGTGTGGAATAGTGGGCAACTTTGAAATCAACGATTCCCAAAAATCAAATTGATCCGAAGGTAATACAACGATTATTTCCGTGCTAGCATCTGCCTGGTAAAAGGCAGCGAGGGTATGGTATAAAACGGGTTTGCCCTGTAAAAGCAAGAATTGCTTAGGGACCGCACTCTGCATACGCTGGCCGGAGCCCCCTGCGACAATAATGGCATATTTTTTCAAAGCAAACCCGATTAATTCAATTAGATGATTAACATCACATCACCATACGAGAAGAAACGGTATTTTTCCTTAATCGCTTGTTTATAGGCTTCTGTGATCAATTCATGTCCACCAAAAGCAGAAGCCATCATCAATAGAATGGATTCAGGAAGATGGAAATTCGTTAACAATGCAGATGGTATCTTAAATTCGTATGGAGGGAAGATAAATTTATCGGTCCAACTATTGATAGGCTTTAAGTGACCACTCGCTGAAACGGATGATTCGAGCGCTTTCATAACGGTCGTCCCCACAGCAAGTACTTGTTTTTTATTGTCAATGGCTTCATTCACATAATTGCAGGTTGCCTCATTGATCATGAAGTGTTCTGAATCTGTTTTGTGTTTAGTTAAATCCTCAACATCTACTTGACGGAAAGTACCTAAACCCACGTGCAACGTGATCGGAGTAAACTGAGCACCATTTAATTCCATCCGCTTCATGATTATCTTCGAGAAGTGTAAGCCTGCAGTAGGAGCTGCAACCGCACCTACATGCTCTGCATAAATGGTTTGGAAACGCTCCCGATCATCATCAGTTGCCTTTCTTTTTAAACGAATTTCATCAGGAAGTGGTGTTTCACCTAATTCATGGATAGTTTGCATTAAAGCGTCGTGATCCCCATCATATAAGAAACGAATCGTACGCCCACGTGAGGTAGTATTATCAATTACCTCTGCTACTAAGTCAGAATCCCCAAAATACAATTTATTTCCTACCCGAATCTTACGTGCAGGATCTACTAATACGTCCCAAAGACGGTGTTCTCTATTTAATTCCCTTAATAAAAAGACCTCGATTTGAGCTCCCGTTTTCTCCTTATTGCCATATAAACGCGCAGGGAATACCTTAGTATTGTTAGTTACTAACACATCACCTTCGCCAAAATAGTCAATGATATCAGTGAATTTCTTGTGTTCAATCGTTTTGTTCTTGCGATTAACCACCATCATGCGCGCATCTTCGCGATTTTCTGTAGGGTTAAGGGCAATTAGGTTTTGGGGTAAATCAAATCTGAATTCAGATAATTTCATTCTCAGCGGGTTTGAATTTTTATAATCTACAAATATACCATATTGAAGGGGGGCTTGTCAAGGTAAATTTTTGAAACAATCTAGAATCTGTGTAGTTTACCCCTTTAAGATACATAGAGGATGAAAAAAGTTTCCATATTTTGGTTTAGGCGCGATTTGAGAATAGAAGATAATCATGGATTATTCCAAGCTTTATCCGCTCAAGAACCTGTTCTTCCTCTGTTTATTTTTGATACAAACATCTTAGATCGACTTCCTTCTAAAAATGATGGTCGAGTAGAGTTTATTCATCAATCAATTACACGTCTAAATGAAGCGATAGGTGGCCATCTTTGTGTTAAACTAGGTGATCCCATAGCTATCATCCAAGAGCTTTTGACTCAATGGGATGTGGTTCGAATCTATACAAACCATGATTATGAGCGCTATGGCGTTGCACGTGATGCAGCTGTTAGCGCATTGGCCCAGGAGAAAGGGTTCGTTTTTTCAACCTATAAGGATCAAGTCGTTTTTGAGAAAGATGAGGTTTTATCCGGAGCCGGTACACCATATACTGTTTTTACGCCCTATTCTCGCAAATGGAAGGCTTTATTAGCGGAGATGGAGTTACCTAATTTTACCTCTCAGGAGCTGAAAAATTATGTTTCTGAGACATTTAGCATTCCTTCTTTAACAGATATTGGTTTCCAGCCTTCGGGCTTGGCTTTCCCTCAGCCAGATGTTCAGGATGAATTAATTAAAGCCTACGCTCAGGATCGTGATTTTCCTGCCAAACCAGGTACTTCGAGACTCTCGGTACATTTACGATTTGGCACCATTTCCATTCGATCTCTTGTTCGCCGAGCCTTAGGTAAATCAGAAGTTTGGTTGAATGAATTGATTTGGCGTGACTTCTACTTCAATATAGCATTTCATTTTCCACACATAGGAGAGGGGCATTCATTTAGAAAGGAATACGATCGGATGAAATGGCGTAATAACGAGGCTGAATTCAAGTCTTGGTGTGAGGGTAAAACAGGCTATCCAATTGTAGATGCTGGAATGCGTGAACTGAATACGACAGGTTTTATGCACAATCGGGTTCGGATGATTGTGGCGAGCTTTTTAGTGAAGCATTTATTGATTGATTGGCGTTGGGGTGAAGCTTATTTTGCAGAGAAATTGTTAGACTTTGATTTTGCTGCAAATAATGGCGGATGGCAATGGGCAGCGGGATCCGGTTGTGATGCGGCTCCTTATTTTAGAGTTTTCAATCCGACTTTGCAGACCCAGAAGTTTGACCAGGCTTTGACCTACATTAAAAAATGGGTTCCTGAATTGCAAGAATTGACTTATCCTGCACCCATTGTAAACCATGAATTCGCACGCGGTAGAGTATTAGCCGCCTACAAAGAGGCCTTAGGAAAGTAAACTTTCTTTCCTGCGATGGTATAATCAACTAAATCGATAGTCAGAAAACCGATTTTCAAATTAACTTGGACTTTCAGTGGAACTTGGTATTCATCATCACTGATCCAAAGTCGAATAGCGTCTTCTTCTTTAAACAAGTTATTTTTAGGCAAAAGAATGTTTGTTTTAATACTTGCTTTTTTTCCTGCCTCTGTTTCGATTGTTTCTTTCGCCTTGACCACTAATACTATTTCGTAAATCTTGCTATCCACTAAGACTTGGGCAGACCAGCGAGACCCGGGTTTTTTATCTGATACAGGTTTACTTCGTAAAAAATAATAGGCAGAAATAAGGTCCAAAAGATCTTTTGGTCCGGCCATCGTAGATGTCACTGGTTTATTTTGAGGGGACGTAATTCGGGCAAAACCTTTGTCCATTTGATACAGAACCGTTTCCTCTTTCCGGTAGCGCCCCTCTCGTTTACGCATTTCTGTTTTGAGGGGTAGCAACGTTTCAGTATCAATGTTTGCTGACCAATAGTCCCGTAATGGGCTGAATAATTCAAGAACTCCTGTCGTTTTACCCTCTATTTCAACCTTTCGTACTTTTTGGTCGCCCCAATTACTCGTGTTAGCACTACTTTTAATAGTCGCTTCCGCAGCATTAATAAATCCTAAATGTATTCGGTATTTTAAATTTTCTGCTGCAATCAGTGCATTATTTTCTTGCCCGTAAAGGCTCAAAAAAGAGCATAAGAATAGAAAAATAACAAGTGTCTGATTTTTCATGTCAAAGCACAATTTATTATCAATTGTTTGTATAAAAAATTAGAGGCAATTTTCTATTTTTGTATAGGCCAAACGATAAAACAAATATAGTCGATTGCCCCTTAAATTTTTAGATAAAAAACGAAAATGGCGAAACAAGCTAGTGATGCGCAAGGCCTAGCGGCTGAAAAGTTAAAAGCTTTACAAACTACCTTAGAGAAATTAGATAAAGCATACGGAAAAGGTACTGTAATGCGATTATCAGACAGTAAAGTGATGGATGTCCCTGTTATCTCTACAGGCTCATTAGGATTAGACTTAGCCTTAGGAATCGGCGGTGTACCTCGAGGACGTGTGGTTGAGATTTATGGACCTGAATCGTCCGGTAAAACGACCTTAACCTTGCATATGATTGCAGAAGCTCAAAAAGCGGGTGGTTTAGCTGCTTTTGTTGATGCTGAGCACGCTTTTGATCGTTCTTATGCTGAGAAATTAGGCATTGACTGTGAAAACCTGTTGATCTCTCAGCCAGATAATGGGGAACAAGCATTAGAGATTGCAGAGCATTTAATCTCTTCTGGTGCCATTGATATTATTGTTATTGACTCCGTTGCAGCTTTAGTTCCTAAAGCGGAAATTGAAGGTGAAATGGGGGATTCTAAAATGGGTCTTCAAGCTCGTTTAATGTCACAAGCCTTGCGTAAACTTACAGGTACTATTAATAAGACCGGCTGTTGCTGTGTCTTTATTAACCAGTTACGTGATAAGATCGGTGTTATGTTCGGTTCTCCTGAGACGACAACGGGTGGTAATGCATTGAAATTTTATGCCTCTGTCCGTTTAGATATTCGTCGGGCAGGTCAAATTAAAGAGAGTGCAGATTCTATTACGGGAAATAGAACGCGTGTGAAAGTGGTGAAAAATAAATTAGCACCTCCTTTCAAAGTAGTTGAATTTGATATTATGTATGGAGAAGGTATTTCTAAAGCGGGTGAAATTCTTGATTTAGGTGTTGATTTAGAAGTTATTGACAAATCGGGTTCTTGGTTCTCCTATAATGGAAATCGTTTAGGACAAGGTCGCGATGCGGTGAAAGACTTAATAAAAGACAATCCTGAATTAATGGACGAGTTAGAAGCGAAGATAAAAGATAAAGTGAAGGTGGATGACAGTGCGCTAATTGATAAAGACGCTGTAGCTGAATAAGATTAATTCCAAGGCAATAAAAAAGCGGTTAATGTAAATTAGCCGCTTTTTTTATGATTGAACACCTTTGAGATTAAATCGGGTAAACAGATTTCTGACTGTTTTTTCGACGTTTTGATCTATCTCCATAGCCTCTGAAACAGATTGAACGGCATGTATCACTGTGCTGTGATCTCTTCCACCAAAATGGTATCCAATAGATTTTAAAGGCAGATTAGTTAATTCCTTTAGCATATACATGGCAATTTGACGCGGGAATACATTTTCCTTTTTGCGGCACTTGCCCCGTAGGGTTTCAAGATCAACATCAAAATGATTCGTTACAACATCAAGAATGCTCTCTACACTTAATTCCTTTTCTTGTTCGTTTACTATGCTCTTTAAAGTAGACTTCGCTAATTCTAAATCAATCTCTTTACGTGTAAGTGAAGCTTGTGCCATTAAAGAAATAATAACGCCCTCTAATTCACGAACGTTTGTTTGAATGGAATGTGCTAGGTATTCTAATACATCAAAATCTATTTGAATTCCGTCTTCTTGCAATTTCTTTTGAATGATCGCAATTCTCGTTTCAAAATCCGGTTGTTGCAGATCAGCGGTTAAACCCCACTTAAAGCGCGATAACAAGCGATCTTCCATTCCGGCTAAATCCCTAGGTGCTCGGTCGGACGAAAGAATGATTTGCTTTCCTGACTGGTGTAAGTGATTGAATATATTAAAGAATGTTTCTTGTGTTTTTTCTTTTCCAGATAAGAATTGTACATCATCAATAATCAATACATCTACCTGTAAATAGAAATTCGTGAAACCCTCGATGGAGTTATTTCGAATGGCATTTACAAATTGGTTGGTGAATTTTTCGGTGGAAACGTATAGAACAAATTTGTCTGGGAACGAATCTTTGATTTGGTTACCAATCGCCTGAATTAAATGGGTCTTACCTAAGCCAACTCCCCCGTAGATCATAAGCGGATTGAAGGCAGTTAAACCCGGCTTATTAGCAACTGCCATGCCTGCTGCACGTCCTAAGCGATTGCAATCCCCTTCGATAAATTTGTCAAAGGTGTATTTTGGAATTAAATAAGAATCTAATTCTAAGGAATCTAAGTTTTTTAGTTCAAATGGACTCTTTGCGGGGTTAGGAAAATTACGTCCTTGATCAGATGTATTTTGACCTTGATTTGTAGGAGGTAGGTTAAATGTAATTGGTGGATTTTTTCGATCACCTTTATCTATGACGATAGAATACTCTAACATTCCTTGACGACCGATAGTTTGGTCGATGGCTTTCCTTAAATCTGAAACGTGCTTCTCTTCAAGCCATTCATAGAAGAACTGTGAAGGGACTTGAATGGTTAATGTGTTGTTTTGAAATTTAAGGGGAACAATAGGAGCAAACCAAGTAGCGAAACTTTGTTCTGAAATATCATTTTTGATGATATTCAAGCACTGGTTCCATAAATCTCTTACTTCGATTTGCATTAATTATATTGGTCGAACACTTCTCAGGGCAAATTTTCGGGGAAATTGCCTTTTGAATTATTAAAAAGTTTCTACTGGTTCTTAACTAAGAAAAACGTTAGTTTTTTTTCTTAAGCGGGGAGACAAAAATAGTAAAATAAGATGTCGTTCCAAATTTGAAACCAAAAATAAATCCAGTTTTTTTTCGAAAAAAAATGCCTAAAAATTTGCTTCTAAAAATTGTTCAAATTAAGTGTAGTTTAATCATTCTTTTACTTGAAAAAGTATAAGAAAATTATTTTACTACTAGAAGCGAGGCAGGTTGAATTTGGATTTCAATCCTACCTGGTTCAAGCAAAAGACTTTCTCCGTCTAAGTGATATGGTATGACTTGGCTTGAGTGGAATTGCAATGATTTTACCGTCGAAATGGTCACTAATGAGTTGAGATGGACCTTTTTTAAAAATAGACTTATTCCAAGATAGGCAATTGACCATATATTGCCTGGTTTTATTTGAATGGCTTCTAAAAAGCCATCTTGTAAATCAGATGTGGGGGATATGTAAGCATTGTTCCCAAATTGGTTTGCATTGGCTACGGTAAATGAAAATAATGGGCCGAATTCTTCAATATGAATTACTTGGTAATTTCGGAGTGAGGCTATAGTGGAATAGATATAATTGAGAAAGCCTCTTTTACCTCTTTTGGCAAAATGAGCAGCCACATAAGCGTCAAATCCTATTCCTGCAGTACAAAAAAAGGAACGATCATTCCATTTGCCTGCATCAATGAGAAGAGGTGTTCCATTCAAAGCTCTATCTAGTGCTTTTTCAAATTGTAGCGGTAAACTTAAATGTCTAGCAAGTCCATTGCCGGATCCCATGGGAATGATACCTAAAGGAATGTCGGTATATAACAGATTGGATGCAACTTCGTTAATTGTACCATCGCCGCCAATGGCAATGATTTTTGTAGCCTTTTCTGAAATGGCCTTTTGAGTCAATTCTTTAGCATGATTCACTCGTTCTGTCTGCCAAACCTTTGCATTAGGGATGGCCTGTAGAATCGATAGTATTCGCGCCCTTTTATTAGGAGAATTAGTTCCTGCATTAGGATTCAGAATAAAATGAATCATTAGATTAAATTAGATTAGCACAAAAATAGAATCAAATTTTGGTTTAATTTTACAAAAAATGATCAATCTATGTTAGAGGTAGGAAACTCATATGAAATAGAGTTCTCATTCACGCAGGAGCAAGTGAATGATTTTTGTAAGATTTCAGGGGATTTTAATCCTTTGCATTGGGACGAAGCCTACGCGGCAACCACACCCTTCAAAAAGCCAATCATTCATGGGGCTCTAATCGCTAGTGTTTTTTCTCGCGTAATGGGAATGGAGTTTCCTGGTGAGGGGAGTGTCTATTTAAAACAGGTTTCTGAATTTAAACGCCCATTGTATGTAGGAACAACCTATAAGGCTAAATTTGAAATAGTGAGTACAAACCCGGCTAAACACACGGCAGAAATTTCTACTCAAGTATTTGAATTAGAACGGGGTAAAATAATGGTAGATGGAATGGCTTCAGCCATGCACGCCGAACTATTTTAACATAAAAAAAGCCCGATGAATATCGGGCTTTTTTTATCAAAGAGGGGAAAATTACTTTCCTGAGTTTTTCTTGTTTTGAACTTCAGTACGAATTTCTTGTGCTAAAGTCTTCAATTGTTGCAAACCACCTCTAACGCGAGTACCAGCTGCTTGATTTCCTTTATCATAGAATTTTTCGAAATCTCCTTCTAAAGATAAAACTAGGTCCTTTACTTGTGCAAATCTACTCATGATAATTTGTTTTTTAGGTTGTGTAAATAATATTAGATTGTCTTTATGCCCTTAAATGAGCTTTAATAAGCGAAATTTAGTAAAAAACTTGTTGTGTGCAAATTAAAATCAAGAAAAAACAGAAAAAAAATTAAAAAAAATACAATTTCTTCTGAAATTTCCGTTAAATCAATCAATTATTGCGCGTAGTAGCCAGATTTCAATCTTTTTTGTACCTCAGCAAAACAGTCACAAGTATATTCGATATCGGATAAATTGTGTGACGACGTAGGAATGATTCTTAACATAATTTGGCCTTTAGGAACTACCGGATATACAACGATACTACAGAAGATTCCCATGTTCTCACGTAAGTCGCGAACTAATTTAGTAACTGCTGCGATATCATATTCACCGTGTAAGAATACAGGGGTTACAGGAGATTGTGTTTCTCCAATATCAAATCCTTTCTCTTTCAGTCCTTTTTGAAGTGCGCGAACGTTCTCCCATAATTTTTCTCTTAATTCTGGGTGCTTTTTGATTAACTCTAAGCGTTTCATTCCACCTATTACGAATGGCATGGGTAATGCTTTTGCATAAGTTTGAGAACGCATATTGTATTTCAAATACATGATGATTGCCTTAGGTGCCGCGACAAAAGCTCCAATAGCTGCCATTGATTTCGCAAATGTGGAAAAATACAAGTCAATTCCGTCTGTGCAGTTTAAGAATTCTCCTACTCCTTTTCCATGATCACCCATGGTTCCAAAACCGTGTGCATCATCTACCAATAATCGGAAATTGAAATCTTTTTTCATTTCCACAATTTTATCCAAGGCTCCTACTTTTCCAGACATCCCAAAAACTCCTTCTGTGATGACCAAAATACCACCACCTGTTTCATTGGTAATTTTAGTTGCTCTCTCTAAGTTCTTGCGCAATGAATCCATGTCATTGTGATTGAACTTGTAATATTGACCCATTTTAGCCTTGTGAAGACGTATTCCATCGATTAAGCAAGCGTGTGACTCAGCGTCATACACGATTACATCTTTGTGATCTACCATGCATTCTACTAAAGACATCACACCTTGGTATCCATAGTTTAATAAGAAGGCATCTTCTTTCCCTACAAATTCCGCTAATTGGCGTTCGAATTCTTCGTGCTCGTCGGTATTACCGGACATCATACGGGCACCCATTGGGTAAGCTAAACCGTATTTAGCAGTGGCATCAGCATCTGCTTTTCTAACCTCAGGATGATTCGCTAGTCCTAAATAATTATTTAATGACCAGTTTAACATTTCTTTGCCCATGAAAGTCATTCTAGGGCCTAATTCTCCTGTTAATTTTGGAAATGAAAAATAATGGTGGGAATAATGTGCATGTGCACCGATCGGCCCCATGTTATTAGCTACCTTCTCGAAAATATCCACTGTTAGTATACGTTTTATTGAAAAAATCTTTAAATAATTACAAAGTTAAATTATATTTTTATTATCGCAATGTTAGTAAATCATAGGATTCTATTAATTTGTCACTTCAATTCAAAACAAACCCAGCATGGCTAAGTTTTTTTTCCTTTTTCTAGTCTCTTTCTCCCTTTTTGCTCAAACATCCCAAAAACCTCTAGTGGAAGGTTATCAAGGTATGGTAGTCACAACCCATCCCGTGGCTTCTGATGTAGGTTTAGCTATATTAAAAAAAGGGGGGAATGCGATCGATGCAGCGGTAGCAGTGAATTTTGCTTTAGCTGTATGTCATCCTTCGGCAGGAAATATTGGTGGAGGTGGATTTTTAGTCTATCGAGATAAAGCTGGAAACGTTAAGGCGTTGGATTACCGTGAAAAAGCGCCAGCTGCAGCTAGCAGAGATATGTACTTAGATGCTGAGGGAAAAATTATTCCGGGTAAAAGTATGACGGGTATTTTCTCTGTAGGTGTTCCTGGTACAGTGGCAGGAATGCAAGAGATGCATGATAAATTAGGAAAATTACCTTGGTCCGATCTATTGCAACCTGCGGTTGATTTAGCTAGAAATGGTTTAGTGCTTACTGAAAAGGAGGCTAGGGGGTTAAATCGTCAGCGAACAGAATTTTTGAAAGAAAATCCAGGAAAAAATTATCTTGTATCGGCGGAGGGGAAAGAATGGAAAGCGGGAGAGATGTTGATACAAACGGATCTAGCGAACACCTTAGAGTTGATTTTAAAGAAGAAATCGGCTGGATTTTATGCAGGTAAAACGGCTCGATTAATTGCAAATGAAATGAAAGCGCAAAAGGGTTTGATATCTAAAAAGGATCTCAAAAATTACCGGGCTGTTTGGCGTACTCCGGTTAAAAGTCAATATAAAAATTACCAAATTATTGGCATGCCACCACCAAGCAGTGGAGGAGTAGCTCTAGCGCAACTTTTGCAAATGGTTGCTCCTTATTCATTGAATAAATGGGGTCCTACTTCAGATTCTACTATTCAAGTAATGATCGAAGCAGAGAGGCGTGTTTATGCGGATCGCTCCAAATGGTTAGGGGATCCTGATTTTGTTAAAGTACCGGTGTCTGAATTGATCGATCCATCCTATACCAGTTCACGAATGAAATCAATGAATTTTACCCAAGCTACGAAGAGTTCGGATATTCAAGCCGGTGATTTTCCTGGTTACGAGAGTCCTGAAACAACACATTATAGCATTGTTGATGGCGAAGGTAATGCGGTTTCAATTACAACTACGTTAAATAATTCTTATGGTTCTAAAGTATTTGTTGGTGGGGCTGGGTTCTTATTAAATGATGAGATGGATGATTTTTCTGCTAAAGCAGGTGCTCCTAATTTATATGGATTAATCGGTTCAAAGGCTAATGAGATTCAACCAAACAAGCGAATGCTTTCGAGTATGACCCCTACGATTGTGGAGGAAAATGGTAAGTTGAAAATGGTGGTAGGTACGCCAGGTGGATCCACTATCATTACGAGTGTCTTTCAAGTTGTCTTGAATACCTTAGAAATGGGGATGAATATGCAGGAAGCGGTAGAGTATCCGCGTTTCCATCACCAATGGATGCCAGATAAAATTACAGCCGAACCGAAACGTTTTTCAGATGAGCAACTCAACCGTCTTCAAATGAAGGGCTATAATTTTTCTCCGGTTTCTGCCATCGGTTTAGTAGAAGGAATATTAGTACTCCCATCGGGTAAATTGCAGGGAGGTGCAGATTCCCGTGGTGACGATACGGTATCTGCTTATTGAAATAGAGTAGCCACAAAATAGGCTGCCGCTGCTGCGGCTGCACCAATAGAAGTAACTTTTAAAGAGCCAATGATTGGATTTTGTCCCGTTACCTTGCTCTTAAAGTAGCCAAATACAAGCAAAGCAAGTATGGTTACTTCTGCAGAATAAAGTAAACCTTCCTCTGGTTTATTTACATAAAAGTAGGGTAGAAGGGGAATGAATCCCCCTATAATATAGGATATACCGATTGTAAGAGCAGAATTTCGTGCGCGATTAGGATTAGGACGTTCCAATCCTAATTCAAAGCGCATCATAAAATCGACCCATTTGTCTTTGTCTTTAGATATGCATTCTACCACGATTTCCTGAGCCTCAGAGCTTAAACCATAATCTGCGAAAACATCCCTAATCTCTTGTTTTTCCCGTTCTGGGACACGTTCTACCTCCTCGTATTCACGTTTTAATTCCGACTCGTAGTGTTCTTGCTCTGTTTGGCCTGCTAAAAATCCACCTAATCCCATCGCAATGGATCCAGCCACAATCTCAGCAATTCCGGCAGTGGTTACGATGGAGGCGGATGCCACAGCTCCGGAAAGTCCTGCGGCTAGAGCAAACGGAACGGTTAATCCATCTGACATCCCGATAACGACATCTGTTATAAAGTCAGAACTTTTTAAATGTTTTTCGTGTAGGTGATGATCGTGTGAATTCATATTATCGGATGCCGTGCATCATACGTTTAAGTGGACCATTAGCTAGTCCAAACAAAATTACAGAGGCAATCCCTGCCATAATTACAAAAACAATAAAGAAATCATAGAGATTTTTAATCTCGAAGCCTAAGAAACTTGGGAAAACAGTTTGGCCTATTACGGCAGTGGCAGGAGGTAAAAGAGCTCCTAATGTACCAGCTAATGCATAACCAGCTGCATTCGCTAAAAACCAAACACCCATTAACAAGGACGAAAAGCGTTTAGGAGCTAATTTCGAAACTAGTGATAAACCAATAGGTGAAAGGCATAATTCGCCCATCGTATGAAATAAATACATGATGAATAGCCAAATCACCCCTAATTTTTCATTGCCTAAATCTTTTACCTTCATGGCAATGATCAAATAGCCAATAGCTAAAAGTAGCAGGCCAATAGCTTGTTTTCCCGGCGAATTGGGTTCGATTCCTTTTTTAGATAGTCGAATCCAAATCCAAGAAAAAGGAAAGGCTAACAAGATGATAAAAAATGAATTGGCATTTTGAACCGAACTAGGCGGTAATTGAATGCCAAAGAAATTTAAATCAGTTTGTTGATCTGCAATAAAGGTCAAAGAAGACCCGGCCTGTTCATAGGCTGCCCAAAAGAAAATCACAAAAAAGGCCACAAAATACATCACCCAAATTCGATCCCTTTCGATCTTAGTTAAGGTCTTATCACTCATAATTAAAAAGGCAAGACTGATACCTGCAGAGTAAATGATGGGGTAAATCCAGTCTTTGATGGGATTAGCCACTTCGGTGACAAACAAATAGTGAAAACCTAAAATGAGGCCGACAAACAAAATGCAAGTTATAATGATTGATTGAGTTGAAAACTCTGCTTTTTCTGTTTCTTTTTCGGCGCTTTTTACATCGCTAAATGTAGGTGCTAAACCGATGTCACTGCCATCCGGTGCTTTTAGAAACACGCTTTTGAAAAGAAAAAATGATAGGGTACCGATTAGCATCGCAACTCCTGCGGCTAAAAAACCCCACTTGAACGCTTCAATAACTCGTACACCATCCACTTTTACATCCCCTAACCAGGGACAAATAAGCATACCAAGCATAGCACCTGTATTAATACCCATGTAGAAGATAGTAAAGGCTGCATCTAGGCGGTTATCTCCTTTTTCATACAATTGACCCACCATAGAGGAAATGTTAGGTTTAAAGAAACCATTTCCAAAAATCAAAAACACTAATCCTCCCCACATGAGGTTCGTAGCTAACGGAATATCGGTCGCAAACATGCTAGCAGAACTAAACAAGAGCAATTGACCAATCGCCATGCCGAAACCACCCCAGACAATACTATTCCGATTGCCAATGTAGCGGTCCGAAATATAGCCGCCTAACATAGGGGTTAAATAGCTAAGGCCTAAAAATCCTCCGTAAAGAATGGCGGCTTCGTCTTGTTTGAATGATAGTGCACTAACTAAAAATAAGGATAGTATGGCACGCATTCCATAGAAATTGAAACGCTCCCACATCTCCGTGGAATAAAGAAAATAGAGCCCTTTCGGGTGTGAGGTACTAGTTGCTTCCATATAGGTTTGATGAAATTTTGATGACAAGATACAAGAATGTAATCTAATTTCGAGATAGATGTGAAACCTTTTTTGTAATATTGTTAATTCATTTTGTTAATCATCCTATGGGCAAAACTATCGCTATTGCAAATCAAAAAGGAGGAGTAGGGAAAACAACGACAGCTATTAATTTAGCTGCTAGTTTAGCTGCTTTTGAGTTTAAGACTTTGTTGATAGATGCAGATCCACAGGCGAATTCTACTTCAGGACTTGGATTTAATCCAAAGGAAGTGAAGAATAGCATTTACGAATGTATGGTAGGTCTTTCTAGTGTGCAGGAAAGCATTTTGCCTACCGAGATTCCCTTTTTAGATATCATTCCATCGCACATTGATTTAGTGGGAGCGGAGATTGAAATGATTAATTTAAATAACCGGGAGCGCAAAATGAAAGATGCCTTAGAGGTAGTGAAAGATCAATATGATTTTATCATTATGGACTGCTCACCTTCTTTGGGATTAATTACGATTAATAGTCTTACGGCAGCTGATTCGGTAATTATTCCGGTACAATGTGAATATTATGCTTTGGAAGGTTTAGGAAAGTTGTTGAATACCATCAAGATTATTCAATCGCGTTTAAATACCTCTTTAGTGATTGAGGGTATTTTATTGACGATGTATGATTTAAGATTACGTTTATCAAATCAGGTCGTGAATGAAGTAAATTCTCATTTCAAGAATATGGTTTTTGATACGATCATACCACGAAATGTACGGTTATCTGAATCCCCTAGTTTTGGTGTTCCAGCTATTTTACATGATGCTGAAAGTAAAGGGGCGATAAGTTATTTAAATTTGGCCAAAGAGATCATTCGTAAAAATGGTTTACTAGTGACTATATAGGTTCTGAAATATGAGTGCAAAGCAAGATAACGCAAAGAAGAGAACGGGATTAGGACGAGGATTAGGAGCTTTATTGGAGGATTCTGATGGAGGTTTGCAATCGCGTCATCCATCTGATTTTGCCGGGAGTTTAGAAGGGGTGAATCTAATGGATGAGATTTCTTTAGAGCTCATAGATACTAATCCTTTTCAGCCACGTGAATTTTTTGCACCTGAGGCTTTGCAAGAATTAGCGGAATCAATTCGTGTTCAGGGAATTATTCAGCCGATTACAGTACGTAAGGTTTCAGCTAAAAAATATCAATTGATTTCTGGTGAGCGTCGTTTTCAGGCATCAAAGATCGCAGGATTAAAGACGATACCGGCGTATGTGAGGACGGCTGATGATCAACAAATGATTGAGATGGCGCTAATCGAGAATATTCAACGAGAAAACTTGAATGCCATCGAGATTGCACTTTCCTACAAGCGATTAATGGAGGAATGTAATTTGAAGCAAGAAGATTTAGGGGCTCGAGTAGGAAAGAATAGGTCGACAGTAACTAATTATATGCGTTTATTGAAATTGCCACCACATATTCAGGTGGCGATTCGTGATAATAAGCTGTCCATGGGTCATGCGCGTTGTTTGATTTCATTGGAAGATACAACCTTGCAGAATTCCTTATTTCAGAAAGCCCTAGCAGAGGATTGGTCAGTGCGTCGGTTAGAGGATGCCGTTCGCCAGTCCGGTAATATGGACACTCCTGCCGTTGGATCTAGTACTATAAAGGTTTCTGCGCAAGAGCTTCAAGCATGGCAGGCTACGCTGAAATCCTTCTTTAAAGCACCGGTGGCATTGAAAATGAATGAAAAAGGGGAAGGGGAGATTAAATTAAGTTTTAAATCGAAAGAAGAATTAGTAGCCATTCTTAACAAAGTTCAATAATGTACTTTCGGATTATACTATTCTTTTTGTTGTTGCCTTTAAGTTTGTATTCAAGGGAAGAATCTTTGGAGATAAAGGATTCATTGATCTTGAAGACTGAGGTAAAACCTTTTAAGATTATCCCTAGACAAGCCACCATAAAATCAGCTATTATTCCAGGTTGGGGGCAACTCTATAATCGGCAATATTGGAAATTGCCACTCGTGGCAGGTGCCTTTGTTACGTTAGGCTTGATTGCGAATTGGAATAATGTACGGTATACTAAGTACCGAGGTTATTATTACATCGTTTCACCCCGGGTATCGGATCCTAAGTACATACCACCCGCTACGATTGAGGTACCGTATGAAGACGGTACTATCCGTGATTTGGATGTAAATCAATTGAAACGATTAACCGATGGTTATCGAAGAAATCGGGACTATACCTACATAGGCATGGTGTTAGCTTGGACATTAAATGTGATTGATGCAAATGTGAGTGCTCATTTAAAAACGTTCGATGTATCAGATGATATAAGCTTGCAAGTTAAACCCAAGGTAGATTACCAACCATTTTCGCAAAGCTTGGTTTCGGGAGTCACTTTATCATTTAATTTTAAATAGAATGAAGATAGTTTTAATTGGTTATGGTAAAATGGGCAAGGAGATCGAACGCTTAGCGTTAGGTCGTGGCCATACTGTCGTAGCTAAAATAGATGTTGATAATCAGGCAGACTTACAGGCTTTAACATCGGCAGATGCTGATGTAGCGATTGAATTCTCTAATCCTGCCTCTGCTTATTCCAATATACTAACTTGCATTAACAAACAGATTCCAGTCGTTTGTGGTACCACTGGTTGGTTAGAGAAGAAGGCTGAAGTAGAAGCTTTGACGAAAGAAAAGAATTCAACTTTCTTTTATGCCTCTAATTATTCGATCGGGGTTAATTTGTTTTTCCGTTTGAATAATTGGCTGGCTCAATTGATGGCGCCGCACCCAGCATATGATATCTATACAAATGAGATACATCATTTAGAGAAGAAAGATTCTCCTAGCGGAACGGCAATCACGATTGCCGAGGGTATAATTGATGCCTATACATCTAAGGATAAATGGGTAAACAATGAAATTCCAGCTGCGGACGAGGTGGCCATTTGGTCTCAGCGGGAGTCTATTAAACCAGGGACACATACAGTAAAGTATATTTCCAAAGTAGATCAAATTGAAATTACTCATGAGGCATTTAGCCGGGAGGGTTTCGCCTTAGGAGCTGTTATTGCAGCAGAGTGGGTTAAAGATAAAAAAGGAGTCCTAGGTATGGACGATATGTTAAAGTAAGATGAAAGAGACACCTAAAAAACAAAAGTCAGCCTTTAGAGAGTGGTTGGATTCAGTAGCATTCGCGGTGGTAGCGGCGACGTTAATTCGTTTTTTTGTATTCGAAGCCTATACCATTCCTACTCCCTCAATGGAGAGTTCATTGATGGTAGGCGACTTCCTTTTTGTAAGCAAGTTGCACTATGGGGTTCGCACGCCTAAAACGCCGTTACAATTACCCTTGACGCATCAAAAGATTTGGTTTACCGATATTCCGTCCTATTTACGTTGGTTAGACTTACCTATTTTCCGTCTTCCGGGGTTCTCTTCTGTCAAGCAAGGGGATGCTGTCGTTTTCAATGTACCTAACTTTGAAGAGGATGGTGATGCTCCTGTGGATTTACGTACTTTTTATGTGAAGCGTTGTGTCGCGACTCCTGGCGATGTGTTAGAAGTTCGTGATCAACAAGTGATCGTGAATGGAAAAGCAATGGAAAATCCAGTCCGCCTTCAGCACCCTATTTTCATGAAGACGAAGGAGAATTTAGAGGATAAGTTTTTTGAAGAATATGGTATTCGCAATTCGCCTGAAGCGAGTTATGATTCCGCTGATTGGTTGCCTTTAGCTGAACCAGATTCCCAAAACGTACTTTGGGGTTATAAATTAAATACCTCGAAAGCGATGATGGAGGAGATTCAAGCTTTGCCATTCAAAAAATCTTTCGATGTGAACTTATTCAAGGATCCTAAGGGTGTTACGTTCATTGATATTTTCCCTCATGATACGACTTTATTTAAGTGGAATCGTGATTTTTATGGTCCACTGAAAGTGCCTGCAAAGGGTTTGACAGTTCCATTAACTCCAGGAAATGTGGCTTTATATAGCGAGGCGATTCAGAAATACGAAGGAAATAAGAATGTAGTCGTTAATGGTTACCAAATAACCATCGATGGCAAAGCCATTACTTCGTATACCTTCAAGCAGGATTATTATTTTATGATGGGGGAT
>JBIIGE010000060.1:0-8756 GCA_044236555.1 Aquirufa sp. | reverse complement strand
TCGATATTCCTCCTTCCTTATCAGTTAAAAGCTTGGATAAAATATGGGCTAATCGAATCGTATAATCCCTTCGATCTTTTGTTGTCCAATCTGGTGCATGTACCTGATCTTTTACAATGGTGTTATGAAACCCACCATAAGGGAATCCATTCAACGTAAATACGTAGAGATTCTGTTCTGATAACCAGTTTTTTAATTCGCTTATCCTTGAAAAATCTTGCAAATCGATACTCGCTTGATTCGCAAAACGTAATCCTAAACCCATCGGCTGGTCTGGTGAAACCTGAGCTTTCACCGCAGGAACGTTTTGTTTTAATTGGGCAAAATGTTCTGACCAAATCTCTCCGGTATGAATATTGCTGCAATAACTCAAATGTCCGAAAGGCGTTATCATATTAGGCGATTTGTTCCAAGTAATCGACTGATTTTTTGATGAGATCGAAATCCATCTCGTGCACTTCCACGCCTTTGCCTACTTTTTCTAGCAAGGTGATGGTTAATTGACCACCTAGATGCTCTCTAAATTCGTTCAATCCGTTCGTTAAGTTGACTTTATCATTATCTGCCAAAGCAGGATGGAAAATAGCAAAGCCCAGTTTTTTCAATAAGGATATAATTCGATCTACCTCTTCTTTCGTTAAATAACCCATCAAGTGCGAGTAAACACTATCTAAGGCTATTCCTATCGCCACCGCTTCGCCATGACGTATCTTGAAATCACTTAAGTATTCTAATTTATGAGCCGCCCAGTGGCCAAAATCCAAGGGTCTCGCTGAGCCTTGCTCGAAAGGATCCCCACTTGCGATGTGTTGCATGTGTAATGAGGCACAACGGTATATCTGCTCCACCATGACTGACTTGTCGCGTTGATTCATCGCGTCAGCTTTTTGTTCTAACCAGGTGAAAAAGCTGATATCCTTAATTAAGGAGACTTTAACAGCTTCCGCAATACCTGAACGCCAATCACGGTCACTTAAACTTTCTAAGAAAGAATAATCATTAAATACGGCAACAGGAGGGGCGAACGTACCAAGGAAATTCTTCTTGCCTAGGTAATTTACACTGTTTTTAACCCCTACGCCGGAATCATTTTGAGATAGAACGGTGGTAGGAATTCGGATGAATTTTACACCTCTGTGGGAGATGGCAGCGGCATAGCCGGCCATATCTAAGAAGGCGCCACCTCCGATGCAAGCTACAAACGAGTGGCGATCGATTCCGTGCTCATCTAACGCGCGAATGACTTCCTCATAATAACGAGGGTCATTTTTGCATACTTCTCCGCCTGGTAGCACAAGAATTTCTGTGGCTAAATCGGCAGGTGAATGTTGTTGAAAATAAGTGACAATTTCAGTGGTTAATTTTGGCTGAATATCTGTAACTCCTTTGTCGATTACAAAAAGAATCTTTTTGCGAAAGCTAGGGTTGCCAAAGTTTTGGACAAAATCAGCAAAAACGCGATTTTCAGGCGTAAATAAACGTTCCGTGAAGAATACCTCGTAGGAATAGGGTACCTGAAAATGTTGTTTTATGGATTGCATAGGTTTACGTAACGGCGAATTTTTTAGCTAAACCCAAAGATACGGGTAATAAGGCTAAAACAAAGAGGGCCATGATCCATTGTCCGCTCGATGCTACCCAAGCCGCATTCATCAATATAAGCGTCAAAACCCCTGTTTTTACTGTTAATCCAATGTTTTTACCTATCGGATTCTTAATCGCCACACCTAGTTTTCTGAAAATCAGGATAAAGTGGGCCAAGACAAATACCAAAGCATATGCTACTTTCTCAGCAAAAAATAACTGGGATGCGTGAACGATTAAAAACAAAAAACCGGCAAAATAAAGTGTAATCGCCTTGCCACCATGTACCTCACCTCTACTTACCAGCGTAATAGCTGCAATGTAAATTAACGGTATACCGATCATTGGAAAATGCTCTAAAACCCCTAATTCATACACGCTCATTCCTAATAATAGGTTGAATGCTCTGCATAAACCCATATTAATTGGGCCAAAAATTCGCATGTGCTTTCCCTTCCAGTCATAAAATAAAGCCAGAACTGTCACGAAAATTGCCACAAATCCACTCAAACGACTTTGCCAGAACGCGAGAAAAATACCGAGTGCTAAAAGTGTGATGCCCCCTAAAATAGCTTCCGAGCGTTGTATTCGACCACTCGGTAACGCTCTTTCTGGCCTTTCAACTTGATCTAGTTCGTGATCAAAGACATCGTTAAACACGACACCTCCAGCATATAGACACATACTGGCTAATCCGAGGAATACGGCAGGGTAGAACTGGTAGTCCAGTGTTCCAAAAGTGAATCCCACAATCGCTAATCCCGCCATAATATCAGATAGGGCAGTGACAACATTTGCGGGCCGAGTTAGTTCGGCAAAAGCTCTAATTTTAGACATTAGCGAATGAAGATCGAGTTTTTGTCTACGCGAGGAGCTTGCCCACCACGTAATACCGTGTTGCCATTGTACTTCAAAGATTGATCGATTTCTAATCCATTCACAAAATCTTTCTCGTTGATTTGTCCACTTTGAGCGAAAGAATCAAGGGCATTTTGGTAAGTTACTTTTTGGATGTCGGCATTAGAAATCCCCTTAATTTTCATCAAGGCCGCCGTTTTAGGTATCGCCAAAGGATCAGAAATACCCCAATCCGCTGCCGAATTCACCATGATGCGTTCAGATCCATATTGCTTCACAATCTCCACCATCCGCTCATTTCCCATCTTCGTAAACGGATAAATAGTAAAGGCAGCATAGAATCCTTTTTCTAACACAGATTTCACTGTTTCCTCATTATTATGATCAATTACCACCATATGGGGCGCTAAACCATGCTCTAAGGCAATAGCCATACTACGCTCTGTTCCTTTTTTCTTATCTCTATGCGGCGTGTGGACTTGCACGGGCAAATTCATCTCTTTGGCTAATTCGAGTTGTGCTCGGTAGTATTTTTCCTCTGCGGCTGTTTGGTCATCAAAACCAATTTCACCTACTCCTACAACGCCTTCTTTCTGTAAAAACAAAGGTAAAATCTCCATTACCTCTTCTGCCAATGCTTCATTATTCGCCTCTCTAGAGTTTAATCCGATCGTGCAATAATGCTTAATCCCAAACTGAGATGATCTAAAACGCTCCCAACCTACTAAACTCGCAAAATAATCCTTGAAAGAGGCTAATCCCGTGCGCGGTTGCCCCAGCCAAAAAGCCGGTTCAATGATAGCTACTACACCCGCATCAGCTAGTGCCTGGTAATCATCGGTGGTGCGGGAAGTCATGTGAACGTGTGGGTCGAAAAACTTCATCCCTTGTGTATAGGCTGCGAATCCGCCGTCTACCTCTTGGGCAGTTTGTTTTTCTTCGGTGGATCCCTCGAAATGGGAGGGATTTAATTTATGTTCGTTAGAGTTTTGGCACATATTAATAGGCTGTTTCTTCTTTTTCTAAGACCTTCCAGGCTTCTAGAGGGCTATTGTTGCTGATTAATTCAGCGGCTTTTTTATCGTTTGGATCTTCACTTTTAGCAAGTTTCGCTAAATCTTGTTCTTTTGTATCGGTCTGGAAGTTTCTGATTAATCGCCAAACTTGTGACGGTACTCGTCTTCCTGCTGCCCATCTTTCATGTGCAAAATCGGCTAAAGTATCAGCCAACGCTTGATTCGCACGTTCATCCAAACCTTCGATTAAATGGATAGGCTTATCATTGAAAATGCATTTTAAGACTAATTGGTTCCAGGCTAATTCGCTGAAATGCTGCAAAGGGTATGGATTTCCAAAAGCGATGGCATCAAAAACCGGTCCTATATTTGACCTAACTGCATCAGTGGCTCTATTTAGCCAAATTTCAGGGGTCTTTAATGCAGGCAAAGCTCGGTATAATGCCACTAATTCATTCATCTCCGCTGTATCAAATAAGGTATTTATGCGGGCTTTTCCGTCTTCTTTTTCTGCTAAGTGAATGAGAAGGTATACACGAACAAGTTGATCAAGTGTACTATTTTGCCAATTCCAATTAGGGATAATTCCAATAGGTGTTTTAGCAAACTGACGGGGAACCATCACAAAGGCTAAAGACAAACCTTTCGAATCCGTTTTTATTTTGTCCGCTATCCAGGCTAGTTCAGTTGGACTGGCCAATGACTGAATGGATTGATATAGAAGTTCGGCGGTATTCAATTTCGAAATAGGTTTAATTCATCACTATGAACGAATTTACTAAAAAAATGTCAATTCGCGTCTGATTTTTGAGAGGATATTCAATAGGTAAAGCCCCTAAATTCCCCTAATTTTGCTTTATGGAAGAAAGACCGATAACCGACTGGCTACCCCTCACGAAAAAAGAGGTAGAAAAACGTGGCTGGGACGAACTAGACGTAATTTTAATCTCAGGTGATGCCTATGTGGATCATCCGGCATTTGGTACGGCGGTCATCGGTCGAATCATGGAAAGTGAAGGTTTGAAGGTGGGGATTGTTGCACAACCTAACTGGAAAGACGATTTACGTGATTTTAAGAAGCTAGGAAAGCCTAAGTATTTCTTCGGTGTTACGGCTGGTTGCATGGATTCCATGGTCAATCATTACACCGCAAATAAGCGTTTACGTTCAAATGATTCCTATACTCCAGGCGGTGAGGCTGGATTTAGACCCGATTATGCCACGACCGTTTACACTAAGATTTTAAAAGAAATTTACCCTGATGTCCCCGTTTTGATCGGTGGTATTGAGGCATCCTTGCGTCGAGTAACCCATTATGATTATTGGGCGGACAAATTATTCCCTTCTATCCTTGTTGATTCCGGTGCTGACATGTTAGTATATGGAATGGGGGAGCAGCCTTTGCGTGAAATTATGCGCGGGGTGAAAGAGGGTAAGAAATTAGGGGATTTGACCCATATCAATCAAGTAGCTTTCTTACAAAAGAGCGTCCCTGCTTGTGACTGGGAAACAGTCGAATTAGCAAGCCATGAGGTTTGTTTGGAAGATAAAATAAAGTATGCTTCGAATTTTAAAATTGTCGAGGTAGAATCGAATAAGTGGCAGGCAAACCGCATCATCCAAAAAGTAGGGGAGGACGTTTTAGTCATTAATCCCCCTTTCAAGACCATGGAAGAGGTAGAGATGGACAAATCTTTTGATCTGCCCTATACTCGACTCCCTCATCCAAAATATAGAAAGCGCGGACCTATTCCCGCTTTTGAGATGATTAAATTTTCAGTGAATATGCACCGTGGGTGTTTTGGTGGATGTAGCTTCTGTACAATTTCAGCACATCAAGGCAAGTTTATTGCCTCTCGGAGTGAGAAATCAATCATGAAGGAAGTTGAGCAGATCACGAAAGCGCCAGATTTCAAAGGATATATATCTGATTTAGGTGGCCCGTCTGCGAATATGTACCGTATGAAAGGAAAGGACGAGGAGATTTGTGCTCGTTGTGTGAGCCCATCGTGTATTCACCCGGTGATCTGTAATAACTTAGACACTTCTCACAAGCCATTGACGGATATTTACCGCAAAGTAGATAGCCATCCAGCCATTAAAAAGGCGTTTGTAGGTTCTGGTGTACGTTATGACCTGTTGGTAGATGATTTTAACAAGAACAATCAAGATGGAAATCATGATGAATATATGGAGCAATTGATTACTCGGCACGTTTCGGGTCGATTAAAAGTCGCTCCTGAGCATACATCAGACGCTACTTTACGAGTAATGCGCAAGCCATCCTTCAAGTATTTCCACGCATTTAAGAAGAAATATGATGAGATTTCTGCCAAATTTGGCCTAAAACAACCTCTCATTCCTTATTTCATTTCTTCACACCCCGGTTGTGAAGAAGAGGATATGGCTAACCTAGCTGCAGAAACGAAGGATTTAGGCTTCCATTTAGAGCAAGTTCAAGATTTCACTCCTACGCCTATGACTGTGGCTGAGGTGATTTATTATTCAGGAGTTCATCCTTACACGTTGCAGCCTGTTAAAACGGCTAAAACAAGGGAAGAGAAACAGAATCAAAATAAATATTTCTTCTGGTATAAGGCGGAATACAAAGATTGGATTCGCAATAGATTGACTTATCTAAAACGGCCTGATTTAGCTCAGCGCTTATTAGGTTTTAGAAACAATAAAAATGGTTGGAGTAAATAATCCAGCTTTTCGTTAATTAAACAAAATACAATAAAAATGGACGAGGAAGATGAATTAATCGTTCGCGATAGTAATGGGGCTGTCCTAAAAGACGGCGATTCTGTTACCGTGATTAAAGATTTGAAGGTTAGGGGATCGTCTAGCGTAATCAAGCGTGGAACCATGGTAAAAGGTATTCGTTTAACGGACGATGCTGCCGAAATAGAGGGCAAAGTGGAGAAATCGATGATGGTTTTGCGGACGGAATTTTTGAAGAAAGCGTAAGACAGTGGACAGTGGTCAGTGGGCAGTGGGCAGTGGTCAGTGGTCAGTTTTCAGTTGTCAGTGGGTAGTGGTCAGTTGTCAGTAGTCAGTAGATATTAAATTTAAAAGTATGAAGGCGAATATTATTTTATCATTTGTGATAGTTGGGGGATTGTTATTGACCAATTATGAATCGAATAGTGAAAATACACCTAAATCCACCCCAAAAACATTAACAGCTGCTGAAAGTAAAGCTGCCTTGAAGAAATGGGAAGCGAGCCCAGATGGCATTTATTTCAAAAAGTGGGATGCTTCTCCAGCAGGTAAAAAAGTAAATGCTGGAGCTGCTAAACTCAGAAAATTTGTTCGTAATAATGCAAATATGGAGGGGGTTGTAACTTCTTTGTCGCTTCCTGAGGGTTCTAGGTTGGGTTTTGGCGTAATGGTAAAGATTGATAAGGTAGATTATATTCTCTCTCTTGGTCAAGTTTCAACACGTGAATTAGCCCAGTTGAAAAGTCTTAAAGTGAATGACAAAGTTGTTATTCGCAGTCATTTTGTATCTAGAGCGCCTAAATATGCATATCCCATTGTTAATGGCGACTACCTTGAAAAAGACAGCAAGGTTTTATACAAGCGAGTAGCTAAAGGAGGTTGTTAAATAGGAGATAGGAGATAAGAGAGTATAGATAAGAGAGTCTATTTTATCTCTACTCTCTACTCTCTACTCTCAACTCTCCTCTCCTCTCTCTACTCTAAATCTTCCAGCTCATCATCCTGAACTAATCCTTTATTCAGTTTTTTCGTTGATTTAATACCTAGTTTGTGTAGGTTTTGAGCCCTGTTTATTAAGTTTCCTTTTCCAGAGCTTAATTTATTGAGCGCATCATTGTGAGAATCTTCAGCTTTCTTGATGTGTTTGCCGACATCCTCCATGTCTTTTGTAAACCCAACAAATTTATCATATAAATCCCCGGCCTGTCGTGCAATTTCAATAGCATTTCTTGTTTGGTATTCTGTTTTCCAAACTGATGCAATTGTTCTTAATGTTGCCAATAGGGTAGAAGGGGAGACTAACACAATCTTTCTGTCCCAAGCATAGTTAAACAAGCTCGTGTCCTGGCTAATTGTTGCCACAAATCCGGACTCAATTGGTATAAATAACAAGGTGAAATCTGGACTAGTTAAATCTAATGCCGTGTGGTAATCCTTGGAAGAAAGCTCTTTAATGTGCGTTTTAAGCGATTCAATGTGTGCCTTTAAGGCCAAATCCTTCTCAACTGTCCCATCCTCCGCACTGGTATAGCGCTCATAGGCAACTAACGAAACCTTACTATCTATAATGAGATTTTTATTATCAGGTAAGAAGATAACTGCATCTGGCTTAATGGTATCCTGATCTTGGTTTTTAGTCACAAATTGAGTCTGGTATTCCATTCCATTCTTTAGACCTGAACTCTCTAATACTCTTTCCAAAATCATTTCGCCCCAGTTTCCTTGTGATTTATTGGATCCCTTTAATGCATTTGTCAAGTCCTCTGTTTTCTGAGTTACCGTTTGATTCAAACTAGTTAGGTTTTTAATCTGCTCCATGAGCACGGTACTTTGCTCTAAACTACTTTTTTGGCCTAGGTTTACCTTCTCCTCAAATTCCTTTAATTTCTCCTTCAGAGGGTTTAAAACATCATTTAATTTCACCTGCTGTTGGTCACTCAGCATTTTTCCTTGTCTTAAAACAGATTCATTACTGATTTCTACGAGCATTTTACGCAATTTTTCCTCGTCCGATTTCTGATTTTCAACCGTCATCTTTAGGGTCTCATTTTGTCCCTCAATTTGTGATAATTTACCAAATAGAGTCCTGTTTTCTGCCTCTAGACTGGCTTGTTTCGCTTGATCTTGACTTGCTTGAGCTAATTGGCTCTGTAAAAGGGCCAATTTTCCTTGAAATAGGAGGTAAGTAGCGCCTGCACCGGCTACGAGGGCTAGAATGATGTAGAGAATTGTCATGCCATAAAAGTAAAGCATAAAGCATAAAGCACAAAGAGTAAGCAGATAATAGATTTGAGAGTATAGAGTAGAGAGCAGAGAGCAAAGAGCAAAGTTCAAAGAGCAAAGTTCAAAGTTCAAAGAGCAAAGAGCAAAGTTCAAAGAGTAGAGTTCAAAGAGCAAAGAGAAGAGAGTCCGAAGGGAAGGAGTCCGAAGTCAGATGCGTGCGGGCAAAACATTTCATGAATGAATAAAAAACGAGGCGGCAGCCTCTTTTTTATGCCGTATCTCTACTCTATACTCTCTACTCTATACTCTCTACTCTTTTCCTTCTCCCTTCGGACTATCTCCCTTCGGACT
>JBIIGE010000017.1:0-31043 GCA_044236555.1 Aquirufa sp. | reverse complement strand
AAGATACTTGTTTTTTCCCAAAGAAACGTGCATCTTTGCACTCCCAATTATATCGCGGGGTGGAGCAGTTGGTAGCTCGTTGGGCTCATAACCCAAAGGTCGTCAGTTCGAGTCTGGCCCCCGCTACATCGAAAAGAGGTCTTGCAAAAGACCTCTTTTTTTATGCTCTCTAGTCTCCAGCCATATTACCGCTAAATAAATACCAATACCGCTAAATAATTCTTTCAACTAGGTTCAGCTCAAATACACTAGGTTTACAATCGTAAAAACGTGCTCATGAGAAAAACCTTGAAAATTCCAGGATTAGAACAATGCCCAGTGGATGACATTGTCAGCATTGAAGGAAAAGGGAATTATACGACCATCTTTTTAAAGAATGGGCAATCAATTGTAATGGCGAAAACGCTAAAGAAGTTTGAATCTCAACTTCGCCTGGGCACATTCCTTCGTATTCACAAGTCATATTTAGTGAACAAAGTAAATGTGATAGGACATGATCTAAACGATACGAAAACGGTTAAGACCAGCTTAAACCAAAACCTCCCTGTCTCGCGCAGAAAGCTCGACTTAGTCAAAGGACAATTAGAATCCTGAAAATACTGATATAAAAAAAAGGCCTCAATTTTCATTGAGGCCTTTTTTATGCAATCCGTTAACTAATTAGTTCCCTTGAGGAGCCATTAAGCTAAAGAACTGATCTAACTTAGGAGTCACGATAATCTCCGTACGGCGATTTTCTTTGCGACCTTTAGCAGTTTTATTAGCAGATGCTGGTTCAAACTCTCCGCGACCACCTGCAGTTAAGCGCTCTGGATCTACGTTAAATTTAGTTTGTAACACACGCACAACCGATGTAGCACGCTTAGCAGATAAATCCCAGTTGTCTTGGATACACTCTGTTGAAATTGGTTGTGAATCTGTGTGACCCTCAACTAATACATCTAACTCTTTGTGATCGTTTAACACTTTCGCCACTTTCGCTAATACAGCTACTGCTTTCGCATTAACTACAGCACTTCCAGAAGCAAACATTAAGTTATCCGAGATGGAGATATAAACTACCCCTTTCTTCACTTCAACTGTTACATCTTCATCATTCACATCAGCTAACGAACGCTTCAAATTCATCACTAAAGATAAATTCAACGAATCTTTACGCTGGATTGATGAGTTCAAATCCTTAATATATTTACCTTGTTCGTTCAAGGCATCTAATGACTTACGAATGCTTTCAGCACCTGATTTGTTGATTACTGAAAGATCAGACAAACGATCTAATAAATTCGTATTTGTCTTCTTGAAGTAATCTAATTGCTCTTGTAATGTTTTTAATTGACCATTCTTAGCTTCTAAATCAGAATCTCTCTTTTTCAATTCTCCCTGAAGGCTAGCTGTTAAAGATTGGCAATCTGATAAATCAGCTTTTGCTTTAGATAATGACGAAGTGCTAGATGCTTGCAATTCAGATAATTGTGACTCCAAATCAGCTAATTTCTTCTTTCCTACGCAAGAGGTGAACAAGAAAGGCATCATTGCGAATACTAAAAGTAATTTTTTCATAACGCAGTGTTTGTTTATTTATCGAGTAAAAATAATGATCTAAATTAATATATGTATCCCGAAATACGTTTTTTTCTAGATTGTTTTTAAAATTTCTCCTACATCCTCACCTAAAACTTGATTTACAGTACCCATTACATCAAAAAAAACAGCCATTTTTTCTGGGGGAACGCGCTCATAAATTAGTTTATTAAAGGCGATGACTCCTTTACGTGCTTGATCTCGTTTCTTTTTTCCAATTTCTGTCAAAAATATCTTGACCACCCTTTTATCTTCATAATTAGCCGATCTTTCAATCCACTTCTTATCTTCTAACGTCTTTAACATGCGTGTTAACGATCTTGCTTCTAATCCTAAGGCTGGGGCAATCTTTGTAGCTGAAGTTCCATCTTTATCAATATGTAAAAGAACATAACCAATAGCCATGGTCATATCAAATTGAGCGGCATAGGTATTGTACATTCGGCTGATAGCGTACCAACCGGTCTTTATATGGAAATCAATCGTTTCTTCTGCTTTCATAGTTTGATCATTGTATGCGAACAGGTATGCCGGCATACCTTTGAACAAAAATGAAGTAAAAAAAAATAGGATGCAAGCATCCTATTTTCAAATTCTTATTATAAAAAAAATTTATTGAACTCGATTACCCTTCATCCGCTTTGTGTTTACCTTCAAACCGTTTAAAGAGGACTTCATGATTTTAAGTCGAACGCGAGGTGACTTCGTAACGGCCTTCGATGATAAATCTAATTTATTACCTAAACTGTACACTAAATATTTATTGCCATCGAAATTTAATCGAGAAAAAGACGTATTACCATTTTCGTCTACTAACTGATAATAGGAATCGCCATTCTCACCTGATACCGGAATAAAAGATAAACTGTTTGATTCCTTAGCTCCTTCATCAAATGAAACTAATAATTTATCCCCGTCTACTTTAACTAGAGCTCCTGGAGTTTGTTTATCTAGAGTAATTCGGTTAATCGACTTGCCATTTTTAACTACTAAAACCCCCGCTTTCACATTTGCATCAGATGAACTCATCTCTCTTTCTAAAACCAAACCATTATCGTTAAAGAATTGAATTTTTTCCAATGGAATGTTATTCGCTTTAACGGTAGATAGAATCGATCCTGTCAAAAATTCTTGTTGAGAACAAGAGCTAAACAAGATGCTTGCAAATACAAAAATGGCCAGTTTTTTCATGAGAATGTTAGTTAACGCCTTCGGCTAAAACAAGAACTCGATTATTCAAAACTTCAACAACTCCTCCTTCGATTTGGAAGACCTCTTTATCAGCCGTTAATTCTCCTTTAGCTAAAGTAGAAACGATGGCTGCGTGGTCATTTAAAATTTGGAAGGAACCATTAACGCCAGGTAAAGTCACTACAGATGCTTCTGCAGAGAAAACTTTACGATCCGGTGTAATAATTTCTACAAACATAATTTTAGTTATTTAGCAGCCTCAGCTAATAATTTTTCTCCTTTAATTACTGCATCCTCAATGGTACCTACTAAGTTGAACGCAGCTTCTGGAAGGTGATCGTATTCTCCATCGATTATCGCGTTGAAACCTTTGATCGTATCGTTGATGTCTACAAGAACGCCTTTTAAGCCTGTAAATTGTTCTGCCACAAAGAAAGGTTGTGACAAGAAACGTTGTACACGACGAGCGCGAGAAACGACTAATTTATCTTCTTCAGATAATTCATCTAGACCTAAGATCGCGATGATATCTTGTAATTCCTTATAACGTTGTAAAATTTCCTTCACACGTTGAGCTGTATCGTAGTGAGAATCACCTAATACTTCTGCAGATAAGATACGTGATGAAGAATCTAAAGGATCCACCGCTGGATAGATTCCTAATTCAGCAATCTTACGAGATAATACCGTTGTAGCATCTAAGTGGGCAAACGTTGTTGCCGGCGCTGGATCCGTTAAGTCATCGGCAGGTACGTAAACCGCTTGTACCGATGTAATCGAACCACGCTTCGTTGAAGTGATACGCTCTTGCATCGCACCCATTTCGGTTGCTAAGGTTGGTTGGTAACCTACCGCAGATGGCATACGACCTAATAGGGCAGATACCTCAGAACCCGCTTGTGTAAAACGGAAGATGTTATCGATAAAGAATAGGATATCACGACCTTGACCTTCGCCATCTCCATCACGGAAGTGTTCCGCTACGGTTAATCCAGATAATGCTACACGCGCACGGGCTCCTGGAGGCTCGTTCATTTGACCGAACACTAGAGTTGCTTGAGATTTTGCAAGTTCTGATTGATCTACTTTAGATAAATCCCACTCACCAGCTTCCATCGCGTGCTTAAATTCTTCGCCATATTTAATAACGCCTGACTCGATCATCTCACGTAATAAGTCGTTACCCTCACGAGTACGCTCACCTACACCTGCGAATACCGACAGACCTTCGTATGCTTTGGCAATATTATTAATCAACTCCATGATCAATACGGTTTTACCTACACCGGCACCACCGAATAAACCAATTTTACCCCCCTTAACATAAGGAGCTAATAAGTCGATCACCTTAATTCCTGTGAATAAAACTTCTGTTGTTGTCGCTAATTCATCAAATTTAGGCGCAGCACGGTGAATCGGCAAACCTTTGTCAGACTTAGGCTGAGCAATACCATCGATGGCATCCCCTACTACGTTAAACAAACGACCTTTAATACCCTCACCTGTAGGCATCGTCATCGGCGTACCTTTATCGATTACCTCTTGTCCACGTTGAAGACCTTCCGTTCCTTCCATCGCAATAGTTCTTACGCGATCCTCTCCTAAGTGCTGTTGCACCTCAAGAACAAGCGATTGACCATTTGATTTAGTGACTGAAAGAGCATTCAAGATTGCTGGTAAATGTGATCCTTCTCCTTCGAAGCTCACATCGACAACGGGTCCAATTACTTGCGCAACTTTTCCTTTATTAACTGCGTTTGCCATTTGAAATTTAATTTGTTAGCTAAAAACTAATGAATTTGTGTTGTTTACGAATATAATATCATTCGGACTGCAAAATTAGCCTCTTAATTCGAATTTACCAAAACTCAAATTAGTATTTTTCAACTATTTTTTGCCAAAATCCGCCAATTTCTTTGAATGAATCGTAGTTTGTGTGAAATTTAGGAATTCAATTTTTGGACCAAAATATGAGCTGGACTTTGCCCTCTTTTTCGAAAAGCCTCTATTATATCTGTTTAATCCTGATATTGGCCTCATTCGTACTTTGGATCCAAGGTGGACAAGCGTTTTTATCTTGGGTTGAGGTTTCCGAGATGATGCCTTTTCAAAAAGTGGTGGATACACAGGCCGGCCAAGACCTGCACACGAATGTCTACTTAATTCGCCAAAACTTTCAAATTCAAGCAGCAAGCCTCGAGCCAACGGCAGAAATCATGGGATTCAGTTTAGCTATCATCGGAGTTTTTGTGGTGTTATTTTCGTTTTTACCGGTTTGGCAGTCCATTTTGGGCGCCACTTTGTGGTTAGGCATTGTTTCATTCACCTTGTCTGACGCTTCCTTACCAGCGTTGGCACAAATTATTTCTGGCCAACTATTTAGCCTGAGTTTATTGGCTCTGGCGGGCTTATCTGTTTTGAGCGCAGCGGCGATTCCGTCCGTTCTATTAGGGTTAGCGCAAGGACGCGACCGAGTAATCTCAAAAAAGAATCGGATGATTTTAGGATTGGTGTGGGGAATTAATTTATTGTTGACTTTTGGAAATCAACGATTTGATTTAGGGATTAGGACGGCTATTCCAGCATTCGTTTGGGTTTTACTAGCGCTAGGATTGTATGTTTACCAAAACAAATCCAATAAAAGCCTGTTAGGTCTGACACTCCTTTCTTTGTCTGCGTTAATCCCGCTTTTATGGCATCAAAACACGCCTGGGTTGCAAGCCATCGAGAGCTGGAATTTGATCAATCAATTGCTCATGGGTTTACTTTTCCCTTTGTTTATTGCGCGGAATTTTGGCCCGCTACTGACCCAAAATTTACCCATCCATAAAGTCATTCACAAGGCAGCCTTGCTCCCACTTCATCTGATTCAGATCGGGGTTTTGATTCTTAGCCTGGGGGCCGTTTTCGCCTTCAATTCCGGTGTGTATCACCTAGGAATGGCGGCGAAAGAAAATTATGCTGGTGATGTGGCCACCTTATTCGAAGACCGGACGATGGCAGAGATTCACTACAAGAATGCCACCTTGCACAGCCGATTGAACTCTAAAAGCAACTTAAGTCTTGCCGCCCTCGCCCAGCAAGCCGGAGACACCGAGACTTTTGCCTATTATGTAGCTGCCAGCCAAAACACCCGGAAAGACCCAGCCCTGTCCATTGCCTTGGCGAATGTTTTCGCAGCAGAAAATCATCCTTTTGATGCTTTGTTTACTTTACAAAAAAGCGATTTAACTGATCCCCGCATCGCTACGCAAATTGCCTTACAGTATGAGCGACTAGCCTCCCCCGATTCAGCGGCCTATTTTTACGATCTCGCGTTTTCATTAGCCCCTGAAAAACCCTTGTTTAAGGCCAATAAAATTTATTCGGATGTGGTATACCGTAAACGCAAACCCGAATTTGACCCGGCTGAAGACCTAGCCATTCAAGCGAATTTATTAGCGGCAGGAGTACCTACAGCTCCGATGAACCCAAGCTTTGTTCCAAAAGCTGATTTACGCGACTTAGTATACTTATATAATGGGTTGTTATTTTGGAAGCAAAAAGCCCCGGTATATGATCTAGCCGGGTGGCAAAAATCGGTAGCAGAACTATTCCCGGAATTAGAACTATTGAAGTCTTGGCAGAGGTTCTACCACGCCCAGCCCCTAGTAGCCCTCAATCAACTGAATATGTCCATCGCAGCAGATACGACGCAGGGTTCGGGGATGACGGGAATTTTAGCTTTTTGGAAATATGCGACCGCTTTCCCGGTGAAGACCCCTCCCATTTCCCGCTCGAATGCGGCTAAGGCTCTAGAAAAATATCCTTTTCAAGTAGCCGTTTTACATCAGGCTCTTCCGTTGGTTGCTCCTAAAAAAAGCTATGAGGCAGCTCTAGCTGCCTTACAATGGAATGAACAAAATCCTGCTTTTTATCCCATATATATCATGCAGGCCCTAAAAATGGGGGAAATTACCTACGCAGAGGACGCGATGGAAAAACTTCGAACACTAAATCCAGCCCTGTACCAAGCCTCGCAGGCGAGCTATTTAGCTGAAAAACAACGCGCTCTAGAAAAAACTAAATTTTAGGATTTGTATAATTAATTGACATTCTGTACTTTTGCAGTCCTAATTAATTTAAGTAGCGGAGTAAATGGTTCTTTCGCTGCTTAATCATTTAAAGAACCATCTTTTATGAATCAAAAAATTCGCATTAAGCTGAAGTCATTTGACCACTCATTGGTAGACAAATCAGCAGAGAAAATCGTTAAAGCGGTAAAAGCTACAGGAGCAGTTGTTTCTGGCCCTATCCCACTTCCAACAAAAATTGAGAAATTCACTGTTTTGCGTTCACCACACGTTAACAAGAAGGCACGTGAGCAATTCCAATTATGTACTTACAAGCGTCTAATTGACATCTTCTCTTCTTCTGCTAAAACAGTAGATGCATTGATGAAGTTAGAATTGCCATCAGGAGTAGACGTAGAAATCAAGGTTTAAGGACCTGTCAAGTGTAAGCTTGATGAATAAATATTTTGTTTTACCTTTGCAAGCCCCAATCGAAATGATGGGCTGCTTTAACAAATAAAGAAATGAAAAGAACTTTTCAACCCTCTGTACGTAAGAGAAAGAACAAACACGGTTTCCGTGAGCGTATGTCTACGGCAAACGGTCGTCGCGTATTGACAAACCGTCGTGCTAAAGGACGTCACAAGTTGACTGTTTCAGACGAAAAAAGAGGCAAATAAGCCATAGATCTTAGAAAGGAAGATTTCTGGTTTGCTATTGTTGTACACTTAGTATTCCTGTTTTGAAATTTACATTTTCTAAATCAGAGCGTCTAACGCACATTAAGATTATAGATTCCTTGTTCGAGAAGGATAGTCGAGTCGTTGAAGAACGGTTTGTCTATCCTTTTCGCGTTTTATACATCCGCGAGAATCCTTACGAAGCGGATCAGGTGAATCCACAGATTTTAATTTCTGTGCCTAAGCGTAAGTTCTCAAAAGCCGTGGATAGAAATACCCTCAAGCGTCGCATCCGCGAGGCCTACCGCCTGAATAAACCCCTTTTTCAAGTAGAGGGGAAATCAAAACTTCCAGATGTATTGGCTTTTGTCTATATTGGTTCTACGATTGAACCCTCGGACAAAATCCACAAAAAGATGTCCGCCATTTTAGACAAATTCACCCAACCCAATGAAGCAGCTAATTAAAGTAAGCCTTCTTGTATGCGTAGGATTAGGCTTATGGGCCTTTAATCGAGCTGATCAGCTATTTGACCTAGCTAAAAACCTGGACATCTATGCGAGCGTCATTAAAGAATTAAACCAATTCTATGTAGACCCGATAGACCCCAATAAGGTGGTGACTAACTCCATCGATGGAATGTTGGATCAATTAGACCCGTATACGGTGTTTTATCCAGAAGAAGATTTGGACGAATTCACTACATTAACAACGGGAAAATATGAAGGAATCGGCATCCGGGCATCTTGGGTAGACAAAAATTACTACGTAACCTATGTGGACGAATCGAGCCCAGCGCTAAAGGCAGGATTACAAATAGGGGATCAAATCCTATCGATAAATGGAAATCCGATTACCGAAGAATCAGACCCAGGTCTATTGATCAAAGGACCCAAAGACAGCAAACTAGTCGCACAAATTAAACGCGGGGATGCTTCTTTATCTTTAACGATCAACCGCTCCACGGTTCAAATCAAAAATGTGGGCTACGCAGGTATCATTCGACCAGGAATTGGCTACATCGAATTAGAGGAATTCAATCAATCCGCAACGAAAGAGATGAAAACTGCCCTAGTTCAATTGAAGAAAGAGGGGATGAAAAAATTGATCTTAGATTTGCGCAATAATCCTGGGGGCTTATTAACGCAGGCGGTGGATATCTGTAATTTATTTTTAGACAAAGAAACATCCATCGTGAGTACGAAGGGTAAATTAAAAGAATGGAACGCGACCTACAAAGCGTTGCATCCGAGCTGGGATACCTCGATGCCGCTGTTGGTTTTAATTAACCAAAACTCAGCTTCAGCAGCCGAAATTGTGGCGGGTGTTCTACAGGATTATGATCGGGCGACGATCGTGGGGCAACGTAGTTTTGGAAAAGGCCTAGTTCAAGTCACCCGGGATTTACCCTACCGGACAAAAATTAAGATTACCACCGCTAAATATTATATCCCGAGTGGACGCTGCATTCAAGCGATTGATTATTCTGGCAACAAAGACACGACCAAACAAGAATTTAAAACGCGCAACGGCCGAAAAGTCAATGCCGGTGGCGGAATCGAACCCGATGTGATCGTAGGAAGGCCGCATGCAACTAGTTTGATACAGCAATTAGTAAAAGAGCGTATTTTCTTTCAATATGCCCGACTTTTCAAGTTAAAACATCCTTCTATCGCGCTAGCTGCTAATTTTAACTTATCTGAAAAAGAATTCGAGGAATTTATTGAGTGGGTAAAAGCAAGTAAATTCAAGTACGAAAGTCCGCTAGAAAAACAGATGCGGGAGGTGTTAAAGGAAACACAAAAAGACCCCTTGTATGCGAACTTGACCGCAACTTTAGAGAAAATCAAGCCCGAGTGGGATTCGTCCGTAGCGAAGGAAATTAATGCGAACAAAAAAGTGATTTTGGCCTTATTAGAACAAGAAATAGTTCACCATTATTACCTAAAAAAAGGGATCAATGAATGGTCTTTTAAAAATGATCCGAACCTGTTAAAAGGGCTGGAATTAATTACCTCTTTGAAATGAGTCTGATTCTGAGTTTAGATACATCCACCCAAAATTGTTCCGTTGCCCTACACGAAAAGGGACAACTGATCGCACAGGAATTGGTTTCTGAAGAGGGTTCGCATTCCAAAGCGCTCACGCTTTTGATCGAAAAAGTAATGAAGACGGCGGGACGCGCGCTAGATGAACTATCCGCAGTAGCCGTTTCAAATGGACCCGGTTCATATACCGGTTTACGCATCGGATTAGCCACGGCGAAGGGAATTTGCTTTGCTTTGGACAAACCTTTGATCTGTTTACCTACTTTGCAAGTCTTATCCGCTGCTATACAGGCGCCGTCTGAAAATTTACTTTTGCCCTTACTAGATGCGCGCAGAATGGAGGTTTATGCGGCCGTTTACACCGCTGAGCTGCAAGAAGTATCTCCACAAGTCGCCCACATTTTAAGCCCTGACTCCTTTCAGGAATTCAAGCCTGTACTTGCTTTCGGTAATGGATCCTCAAAATGGAAGCAGACTTGTACTCACACCACTATTACCTTTTTAGAAGATCCATTGTGTCCAGAGGCTCAATACATGGGGAAATTAGCTTACGAAGCCTTTTTGAACGAAAAATTCGAAAATCTCGTTACGAAAGAGCCCGATTATTTGAAAGAATATATGGGGACAAAACCAAAACTTAAATCCTTGTAACATGGCGGAGGAAATCATCAATAGAGTAAACCAAAGTGGGCTGACGCAAATCGATTTAGAAGATTTACGCGTTCCTGGCGAGCGTGTTTTTATCGACATCAAGGAACAATTATTCCAAGGAATCGCCTTGCGAGAGAAGGATTTCAGGGAGTTTATCGCTAGCCATGATTGGTCAAACTACAAAGAAAAGCATGTGGCAGTCGGTTGTAGCGAAGATGCGATTATCCCCACTTGGGCCTACATGCTATTAGGCATTCAGTTGACCCCTTTTGCGAAAACACTCGTATTCGGAACTTTAGCCGATTTAGAAAAGACCTTATTCGAGCAGTCATTAGCAAAGATTAATCCAGTTGATTTTCAGGATGCCAAAATCGTTATCAAAGGTTGCTCGAAAGAATCCGTTCCCACGGATGCCTACCTAAAAATTACGCAATTATTGCAGCCAGTGGCCAAGAGCTTGTTTTATGGAGAACCTTGCAGCACGGTTCCGCTTTATAAAAGAAAATCGTAATTTTGATTTATGTCCACTGAAACACAAGCACAATACCAGTTTATTGATAAAATTATCCAACATCATTTAGGTGAGAACACCGAGGTAAATGACCGGGAGTTTTTCTATGGAGGTAATTTTAACCTAGCGGTGCGCGTTCAGTTGAAAAATAAGCAGGAATACTTTATCAAGTGGAACCAAGGTGATCACCAAGGTTTTTTTGAGGCAGAGTCAAAAAACCTTACGTTAATAGGTACAACATCCTCCATTTCTGTTCCTGCTGTTATAGGTACTGGGCAATTAGAGGATAAAGAATACTTGATGATGGAATGCATTCCATCGGGAGAAAAGGCGGCGAACTATTGGGTGGATTTTGGCGAAAAATTAGCCCGGTTACACCAAAACTCCTCAACAAAAGGCCACGGACTCGATTATACCAACTACATCGGTGCTGCGCCGCAAATCAATTCTTGGAATCAAGATGGCATAGCTTTTTTTATTGAGCATCGCTTACGCAACCAATTAGCCAGAGCGATTTACGACCGTAAAATTGATGCTGCATTAGAAGCTAAATTTGAATCATTATTCGAAAAATTGCCGTCTCTTTTGCCCAATGAAAAGTCTGCTCTTTTACATGGGGATCTTTGGTCAGGAAATGTAATGACGAACCCGGACGGATTAGTAACACTGGTAGACCCGGCTTGTTATTTTGGATTTAGAGAAGCAGAACTTGCCTTTACGACGATGTTTGGTGGGTTCGAGGAGGGTTTCTATGAAGCTTATCACGCTAACTTCCCGATTGAAAAAGGATTCCATGAGCGCATTCCGCTATACAATCTCTACCCGCTTTTAGTACACGTTAATCTATTCGGTGAAGGTTATTTGCCAGCTGTTAAGAAGATTGTAGATTCGTATTAACCACCTCTTCTACGTCTTTCGCTCCCGGAAAAAAGGACACTAGTTTTCGCAAAATTTCTTCCATGACCGCATCAGGACAAGAGGCTCCACACGTTAATAAAACACGGACCTTCTCTTTTTTTGGAATAAAATCGAATGTGATTTTTTCTTCTTTGGCCAGATTATCAAAATGCAGTATCTGAGACGCTGAAATTAATTTTTCCTCATTTTTAATAAAATAAGTGGGTAATTTTTCCACACATAAATCCACTAAATGGGCTGTGTTAGAAGAATTGTAACCACCGGCTACAAGGGCAAAATCAGCCTCCTCAGCTAACAAACCATAGGTCGCACTCTGATTATCGTTGGTTGCATAACACAGCGTATCGCGTGTATCTGCAAAATAATCCTTGATATTCTCAGGATTTAATTGAAAGTGAAGACGGACAATTTGACGTAAATAATCGACAATTTCCTGTGTATCTGTCGCTAACATGGTTGTCTGATTAACTACCCCAATACGCTTGAGATCTTTTGCTGGGTCAAAACCCGCTGAATATTGACCTGCAAATTCCACGAAGAATTCATCAGACGATTTTTCTTCCTTAATGTAGGCCGCTAAGGCTATCGCCTGCTTAATATCTTTAATAATTAAGGTAGGTGTCACGGATTGAGAATGCGAAAAAGTCGCTTTCGTTTCCTCGTGACTCGGTTTTCCGTGCACGATCACTGTATAATCCTTCTTCCCTATCGCCTCTGCCCGATTCCAAACCTTCTCCACAAATGGACACGTTGTATCATAGGCATAAGGATCTATTCCGCGGGACTGAAGTATGGCTTGAATTTCCAAGGTGGTGCCAAAAGCAGGCACAATGACCACATCATTCGAGCTCAACTCGTCCCAATCCACTAATTGATTTCCGTGTGTATCTTGTATAAACCGTACCCCTCTATCCGCTAAATCTGCATTGACAGCCGGATTATGGATCATCTCGGACAATAGAAAAATGCGTTTATCTGGATTTTGGTCAATAATATGATAAGCTGTCTCTACCGCATTTTCCACTCCATAACAAAATCCAAAATGCCTCGACAATAAAATTTCAACTGGCCCAAAATCCAAATGGGTCGGAGTAAAGTCTTTTTTTAGCTTGTCTTGGATACGACGAGCTTCCTTAATTTGCCCGATCAGATTACTCTTAAACAACGAAGGAATAGAGAAGGATTTCATTTTTTTAAATGTTCGTTTAAGAGGGGTAATGTTTGATAATGTACGCTTTTGTGCAATTGAATGCATTTTATAAACTACTTTTAGGGTTATTGGTTTTCAAAAATACGACATCTACGGCAATTAATCATTTTTTTGTGGCTAATTTGCAACTCAATTAATTAGCAAACTTTATGGAATTCGAGCCGGCTGTAGTCATTGAAGAATGGGGAATGATTCTCGATTTTTTCGAAAACTCGTTTGGCAAACGTCCATCCGAAATGGAGCCTATCCTATTGATGATCGGAGTGCAAGAATTAGGACAGGGGCACGCGCATTTTACCAAAGAACAAAAGCAAGATCTCCTACACATCGCCACCTGTAAAGTATTAAGTTACAGCGATTTTTATCGATTGGAGGGTTTAGATGAAGAGGGTTGGCCACATTGGGAGAATGTACAAGCGATTCCGTCGCTACCCTTAAAAGAACAAGAATTGCTACTAAAAGCACACGTCATTCATTATTTCAAAACCGAGGTATTCCCGAATGAAGATCATTAGTTATAACGTGAATGGCATTCGTGCCGCCATGACCAAGGGGTTTGTTTCTTGGTTACAAGAAGAAAATCCGGATATCATCTGCATTCAAGAGTTGAAGGCAGAGGTGGAACAAGTGGATTTGAGCGAAATATTCGCTTTAGGTTATGAGGTTTATTGGCATTCTGCCCAGAAAAAAGGGTATTCAGGCGTAGCGATATTCAGTAAAATAAGGCCAAATAACGTGTCAGTGGGATGCGGTATCGACAAATATGACTCCGAAGGTCGCGTGATACGAGCCGATTATGACGGATTTTCCGTCATGAGCGTCTACATGCCATCCGGCTCTAGCGGTGATGAAAGACAAGCTTTCAAAATGGACTGGCTAGGCGATTTTCAAAACTATATCAACGCCCTCAAGATTGAATTCCCGAATTTAGTCATTGCTGGCGATTACAATATTTGCCATAAGGCCATCGACATTCACAATCCAAAAGGAAACGCGAACAGTTCTGGTTTCTTGCCTGAGGAACGCGAATGGATGGACGGATTTGTGAGCCGCGGATTTGTGGATTCGTTTAGAGCCATCAATACCGACCCCCATCACTACAGTTGGTGGTCTTACCGTGCCGGAGCACGAGGGAAGAACTTGGGTTGGCGAATTGATTACCAGATGGTATCTGAGGCTTTGGCAGAAAAAATCCAAGACGCCTCTATCCTACCGGATGTTAAACATTCAGATCATTGCCCAATCGTATTAACATTAAATAGCTAATTATATGCACTTCGAAAAACACGTATTTATCTGCGCTAACGACAAAGATGCCCCTAAAAAATGTTGTGGTTCTGGTCACGGGATGGAATTAGTAGACGCATTTCGCGCGAGCTATGCCGCCCAAGGTGGAACAGCTAAAATCCGCGTCCAAAAATCAGGATGCCTCGATTTCTGTGGAAAAGGACCCACAATGGTCGTATACCCAGAAGGCGTTTTCTATGGTAATGTGCAGGTAGAAGATGTAGCTGAGATCACAAAATCGCATTTAATCGAAGACGAAATTGTGACTCGCCTCCAAATTCAATAAATTGCCGTATGATTTACCGCTTATATCCCACGCTTTTAAATTCCTTTAACCTATATGCGAGCCAATCCCGCGACGGAAACGGCAAGATCATTGTGGACGAAATCGAGCTCATCGATCGTATCAATCGTGTGCGCAAACCGACCACAAATGCACAGCAAAAAGGGATTGATTTTGAGCGAGCGGTGACATTGGGTGAAAATGAAGAGGCGTTTGCAGAGGGAATCATCGATCAAGCCCGTGATTTATTACCAGCTAAATACAAGACCCAGTTTTACGTAGAATCCCGTTATAAAAATGCGATGATCTACGGCTACGTGGATGGCGTGGGTGACACCATCGCTTTTGATTTAAAAAGCACGGCCTATTATGAGCCGAATCGCTTCGCTAAAAATCACCAAAATCTGTATTTATTAGGATTACAAAAATACGGCATCCAGCGCCTAGACTATGTTATTACGGACTTCAAACAGGTCTATGTAGAATCCTACGACGTCAATAACATTGATTTCAGCTTCCAATACGACCAAATCGAAAAGTTTATTTTGTTCCTAGAGGAGAACAAGAAATTCATTCGAGATAAAAAGATTTTTGATCGTAAATCGAGCGACAACCAGCTATCCATTTTTGAGTAAAGCCCTCAGCTCATCCAAGTGCTGAATTTCATGAGGCAAATCCGTTTCCACTGCAAAGGGATTGTAGTGAATTGCTGGAATTCCCACTTGCAAAGCGCCGCGCACATCGGCCTCCACGTGATCACCGATCATCAAGGCCTCATGAGCTTCAATTCCAGCCCGCTTTAAGGCATAGTGAAAAAATTGAGGACTCGGTTTCTTAGTCCCCACTTGCTGAGAAGTGATGATTTCTTGAAAAAAAGAGCGCATACCAGCGCCTTCAATCTTCACAAATTGAATATCATCGAAGCCATTCGTTAAGATATATAAGGGAAAATGCTCGGCTAAATCTTGAATGAGCTCAAAAGCGCCCGGCATCAAATTCGTCTTGCGCGGTGCGCGTTCAAGGTATTTGTCCCCAAACTCTTGTGCTGGACCCACAATGCTGACTTCCTCAAAAAAGCGAACAAAGCGAGTCTCCCGTAGTTCCGCCTGCGAAATTTCTCCCGCCGCGTATTGGTCCCACAGCCCATTATTGATTTTTTCGAAGGTCGACCAGTAACTCTCGGGCTCGATGTTCAGCTCGTATTCGGTGGCTAAATCAAGTAAAACTTCTCTTGCGTTTAAGTCATGATCCCACAGCGTGTGATCCCAGTCAAAAAAAAGTGCTTTCGGGCTAAAATTCATGTAACAAAGGTAATAATAACTTACCTTTGCCCTAGCCCATTTTAAAACAACCTATGGAACATCAATTACAACTAAAGAGACCTCTCGCATTTTTCGATTTAGAGACGACGGGTATACAGATTAACCGCGATCGCATTGTGGAAATTTCCATTGCCAAAGCCAATTTAGACGGAACCGTGGAAGTAAAAACGCGTCGCGTGAATCCAGGTATTCCGATTCCTTTAGAGGCTTCTTTAGTGCACGGCATCTACGATGAAGATGTGAAAGATGAACCCACTTTTAGAATGGTGGCTCGCTCGTTATCTACCTTTTTAGATGGTTGTGACCTCGCTGGATTTAATTCAAATCGTTTCGATGTGCCTATGTTAGTGGAGGAAATGCTCCGCGCTGAGGTGGATTTCGATATGAAAAATAGAAAATTAGTGGATGCGCAACGCATTTTCCATTTAATGGAACCGCGTAATTTAACAGCCGCTTACCAATTTTATTGTGGCAAAGAATTGATTGGAGCACACGGTGCTGAGGCGGATGTGTTAGCAACTTTAGAGGTGTTAAATGCTCAGGTAAAACATTATGCCAACAAGTCCATTAAGGATGCAGACGGAAAAGAGGTTTTCCCAATCCAAAATGACATGGACAAACTGCACGAACTAAGTGCCTCGAATTCAATCGACTACGCAAACCGCATGGCCTACAATAAAGAGCGGGTGGCTTGCTTTAATTTTGGCAAACATATAGGCAAACCAGTTCTCGAAGTTCTAAAGTCTGACCCGTCCTATTACGACTGGATGATGAAGGGTGATTTCCCAATGGACACGAAGCGCAAACTGACCGAAATAAAATTGCAAGGTTTTCAGCGTTAAGGCATTTTTGATGTCGAGGCTATCAGATATTTTCGTAAATTTGCCTCGCATAAATGCATTTTTTGGACAGGCTTTTGCCTGAAGCCTTTGTAATAATTTAAGACTATGCAATCAATACCAGAAATTATCCGTACGATTCCATTAACCCATTACATTATTTTAAGCTCTGCTTTATTCTGTATTGGCATATTGGGCGTATTAACGCGTAGAAATGCCATCATCGTTTTTATGGCGATCGAATTAATGTTAAATGCCGTTAACTTGTTGTTAGCCGCATTTTCCTCCTACTACTCTGACCCAGCAGGTCAAATTTTCGTATTCTTCATCATGGCCGTGGCCGCAGCAGAAGTCGCTGTAGGTTTAGCCATTATTGTGATGATTTATCGAAACATCCAAAGCATCGATATCGGTGTTCTTGACAAATTGAAAAACTAATTCAGCGCACCTATTCCGCCAAATTAATATGTCTTTACTATTCCTCATTCCACTATTACCCTTACTAGGCTTTGCTATTAATGGTTTAGCGTACCCGAAATTACCGAAGCAATTTGCGGGAATCATAGGAACTATTCCTCCATTGGTTGCCTTTGCCTTATCAGTTCAGTTATTCTTGAATTTTGATGGTCAGGCGCAGATTCTTCCCATCGCAGATTGGATTAAGGTAGGCTCATTAGAGATTCCTTTTGCCTTCCAAATCGACCAATTGTCGATTCTAATGCTCCTTGTCATTACGGGAGTGGGCACCTTGATTCACGTGTATTCGATTGGATATATGTCACACGATGCTGGTTTTGGCAAGTTTTTTGCCTTCCTGAATCTATTCGTTTTCTTCATGTTGATCCTTGTATTAGGGGCAAACTTCACCGTCTTATTCATCGGATGGGAAGGCGTAGGTCTATGTTCCTATTTGTTAATCGGGTTTTGGAACCAAAAAAATTCCTACGGAGATGCAGCCCGCAAGGCCTTCATTATGAACCGTATTGGTGACTTAGGCTTCCTAGTAGGTATCTTCTTATTAATCCAGGATTTCGGAACGACGGATTACCAAACGATTTTCACGGCCATTCAAAGTGGCGATTATACGACAGATTTAAGCATCATCGCTTTCTGTTTATTCATCGGCGCGATGGGTAAATCAGCACAGATTCCATTGTTCACCTGGCTTCCAGATGCGATGGCAGGTCCTACTCCAGTATCCGCGTTGATTCACGCAGCGACGATGGTGACAGCCGGCATTTACATGGTTATCCGGGCTAATGCCTTATTCGAATTAAGCCCAGAAGTATTGCACTTCGTAGGTTGGATCGGTTTAGCGACTGCCTTATTAGGGGCTGCCATTGGTCTATTCCAAAACGATATTAAGAAAGTCCTTGCCTATTCTACGGTATCCCAGTTAGGATATATGTTTATGGGTCTAGGTGCTTCAGCATATACCGCTTCGTTCTTCCACGTGATGACACACGCCTTCTTTAAGGCCCTTTTGTTCTTAGGAGCGGGCTCTGTGATTCACGCGATGTCAGACGAACAAGACATCCGCCGCATGGGAGGGTTGAAATCGAAGATGCCGATTACGTTTATCACGTTTATGCTAGGAACGATCGCGATAGCAGGTATTCCTCCATTCGCCGGTTTCTTCTCGAAAGATGAAATCTTAGCCAGCTTATACCACCACGATCCCGTGATGTGGAGCTTAGCGATTTTGGGTTCTGCCTTGACGTCTTTCTATATGTTCCGTGTATTCATTTTGACTTTCTACGGAGAGTTCAGAGGGACAGAGAAACAAGCACACCATTTGCACGAATCACCTATCACGATGACGTTGCCGTTGATTATTTTAGCGGTATTCTCTGTAGGGGGTGGTATCATCAACTTACCTCACTTCGCGGGAGGAAATGAATTCTTAGCTCATTGGTTAGCCCCACTATTGCCTGAAGCAGGTGAAGCGGGCGAAGTCAACTTCTTAAGTTTAGAAGGTGGCGCACCCCTGCTAGCTGCATTCTTACCTGCCTTCTTAGCGATCTACTTATTCGGAATGCAGAAATCAGTACCAGCTGAAGATGGGGAAATTTCGGGTATCCAAAAGGTCGTCTACTACAAGTTCTACATCGACGAATTGTATGATATGCTTTTTGTTAAGCCTATCGCCTTCTTATCGAACTTCTTCTTCCAAGTGATTGACTTCTTAGTCATTGACTTGTTCGTCGAAGGTTTAGGACGTTTTGTGAAATATGCTTCGAGCGAATTCCGCAGAGCCCAAACAGGAAACGTAGGCATCTACCTATTCTGCATGGTTGCGGCCATCGTTGTCATTTTATTTGTTAGTTTAAAAAGTACGATCCTTCCATAATCCGATCGCCAATTAGCTATGTATCTACTATTTATACTTTTATTTCCGCTTTTGATTGGGTCAGCTTTGTTGATCTTCAAGCCAAAAAATGCGTTTGCCCTTTCACTAGCGGCATCCATCATTGAATTAGCGGCCACCGCCTATGTTTTACAACAAGCCAGCTTAAATCCTGTTTCTTTTTCTACCCCATGGGTGGCAGAAGCGGGTTTATCCTTCTCCTTATATGTGGATGGAATCAGCGGCGTATTAATCGGACTATGTGCTTTGTTAGTTCCCTTCATTGTAGCGACTACGGCAAATACGGATCGCGCAAACAATTCGCAATTCCAGGGTTTGATGTTAGCGATGCAAACGGCTTTAATGGGAGCGTTCTTAGCAAAAGATGCGTTCTTGTTTTACTTCTTCTTCGAAGCGTCTTTATTACCGATTTACTTTTTAGCAGCCATTTATGGCGGTGAAAACAAGAACGCGATCACATTTAAGTTCTTCGTTTATACTTTATTCGGGTCTTTATTCTTCTTAATTGCCTTAGTGTATGTGTATTTACAAACACCTGGTCAGTTTCACTCTGCTGATATCGAGGTATTATACCAAACAGCTAAAGGCTTAAGTGCTAATCAACAAGGCTATTTATTTGCGGCCTTCTTCTTAGCCTTCGCCATCAAGATGCCAGTTTTCCCTTTCCATACTTGGCAACCAGATACCTATACTGTGGCTCCTGTACAAGGAACGATGTTATTGTCTGGTATCATGTTGAAAATGGGAACCTATGGCGTGATTCGATTCGTACTTCCTATGTTCCCACTAGGCGTGGCCACTTGGGGATTAACTGCATCGGTGCTTTCAGTGATCGGAATAATCTATGGTTCGATTATCGCCATTCAGCAAAAAGACGCGAAACGCTTATTAGCCTATTCTTCTTTTGCTCACGTAGGCTTGATGTCTGCCGGTATTTTATCTGGTAGCATGGAGGGTATTCAAGGAGCCTTGTACCAAATGTTATCTCACGGTATTAATATCATCGGCTTATTCTTTGTGATTGAAATCATTGAACGTAGAACTAAATCTAGAGAAATCGCCCAGTTAGGGGGTATCACTCAGTTCTCATACCCATTAACAGTGACCTTTGTGATCCTAAGCTTAGGCTCGGTGGCTCTTCCTTTAACGAATGGATTCATAGGGGAGTTCTTGTTATTAAAGAGTGTATTTGACCAAAACCTAACCTTAGGTATCATCGCAGGATTCACCATTATTTTAGGTGCAGTGTACACGTTACGTTTGATTCAGAAGTCGATGTTTGGAAATGTATCTCGCATCACGGCTGATTTTGCGGACTTAACGTTTTCAGAGAAGGCGGTGTTAATTCCCTTAAGTGCCTTGGTTATTTTGGGTGGAATTTTTCCATCGACAGTTTTAGGTTTTAGTGAGCCAGCGGTTCAGCAATTAATCCAATGGTTCAAATAAAATATTAGTTAAAAGCATTATGACGGCTATCATTGCATTATCACTTTTAGGTATTTTAAATTTATTCTTAGGCTTTTGGCTTTCTAGAAAAACCATCCAAGCTGCGACGCTTTTATTCTTAGCGGGCAGTATGGCTTTGACGGCTTTGGACTGGAACCACGAGATGTTATGGTATGGACACATGTTCCACACTACGAATACATCCATCAGCTTTAGCTTAATCATTCAATTAGCTGCCTTTATGGTAGTTAGTTTTTCCAAAGGCTTTGGCATCGACGAAGAGCACACACATCCAGCAGAATACTACGCCATTCTATTATTCTCGGTAGTGGGGGCCATTTTAATGGTTTCATTCGATCACTTGATCATGTTCTTTGTAGGTCTTGAAATACTTTCCGTAGCCATGTATGTGCTGACTGGATCTGATAAACGTAATTTGCGTTCGAACGAGGCAGCCTTGAAATATTTTTTGATGGGTTCCTTCGCGACAGGTATTTTGCTTTTCGGAATTACCTTAGTCTATGGCGCGACACGTTCATTCTATCTAGTAAATATTGCTACTAGCATCGCCAGCACCCCTCCTGAATCGACTCCTATTTTCTTGTCGATTGGTGTTTTATTGATTTTAGTCGGCTTCTTATTTAAGATTTCAGCGGCTCCATTCCATTTCTGGACTCCAGATGTTTATGAAGGAGCTCCTACGATCTTCACCATGTTTATGTCCACCGTGGTGAAAGCAGCCAGCTTTGCAGCACTGTACCAAATCCTATCGGGACCATTCGGTAACTTATATGGAACCTGGGTATATCCGATTTACTACATTAGTATGTTAACACTATTAGTAGGAAACATTACGGCGGTATACCAGCAGTCAGCTAAAAGAATGTTAGCCTACTCGAGTATTTCGCACGCAGGTTATATGTTATTAACGGTCAGTGCAAAGCAAGCGAGCACGCCGTCTACGATCTTGTATTATTCTTTATCCTATACTCTAGCGACCCTGGTAGCTTTCGGGGTTGTTATGATAGTGGCAGAATACCAAACGGGACGTAAGGAGAAACCAGAGAACTTCAGCTCATTCGAAGGGTTAGCGAAGCAGAACCCGGGTTTAGCTTTCTGCTTTACCATCGCTTTATTGTCTTTGGCAGGTATTCCATTGACAGCCGGATTTTGGGGAAAATTCTTCGTTTTCTCTGATATCTTTAACAGACATGTGTACTACCCAGTGATTTTAGCCATCGTGATGTCGGCGGTAGGGGTGTATTACTATTTCAAAGGAATCATTGCGATCTACTTCAAAGAAGGGGATATCGAACGTATTGAATTACCAGGTTTAGTGAAATTTGCTATGTGGGCATGCACCATAGGTACCTTAGTCTTAGGAGTGTATCCTAGCCTTGTAAAAAACCTGTTTTAACTTGAACATTTGAACGACAAGAAGCCAGCCCTTTTCAATCAGAAAGATTTGTTTGCTTACTTCATGGTAGCGGGTTTAGGGGCTTGTGTTCAGTTATTAGCGGGAGGATTAATTAAAGATTGGTTCCGTGTATCTTACGAGGATTCGATTCTTCCAGCTTATTTCATTGCCTTTATTGTAGGCTTTTTCTTGACAAAGCTTTTCGCCTTTAATGCACGCCAAAGCAAGCAAACCCGGCGCGAGATGTTAAAGTTTACCATCGTATCTATCATCTCAGGTATCATCATGTGGATTTTCAGCACCTTCCCCTATGATTTTATCCATGCCCGTTATCCAGATATCTATTTTCACATTCCTTACGCAGTAAAAAAACTTAACCTTACTCAAATAGGAACCACCTTACATGGAATGTGCTATAGCTTTATTTCTAACTACATCCTTCACAAGACCTTTACCTTTAAATCAAGTGGCTTTTATGATCGCTTAAAAGAGCTTGTAAAATAGGACTAATCTAATTTAACTATTCTGAAAGAGGTTAAATCTTAAGAAAATTTAAGTCAAATATGCCTCATATGGGCACATTTTTCCAAAAAACACCCAATTGCTTAAAAAATTCTTAAAAATTTATTTGCATTTATTTGTACTTATAAAATAATGCCGTAGCTTTGTAACTCAAACCTTAAACAAAATAAGAAATGAAAAAAGTATTCGCTTTAGCTTTCGTTGCTGCAATGGTAACTTTAGCATCTTGTGGAGAGAAAAAAACAGAAGGTACAACTGATTCTACTGCAGCTGCTGTAGATTCTTCAGTTGCTGCTCCAGCTGATTCAGCTTCTGCTGATTCTGCTACTGCTGCTCCAGCTGATTCAGCTAAATAATTTTAGCCCAATCATTATAAAAAAGTCCTTCGCATGCGAAGGACTTTTTTTATGCTTAAAATCAGAATGAAGAATAAAAGAATAGATTCTTTTTTTGATCACTTCCCTCCCAAGGTCGCGGAGTATTGCTTCCAACTTTGGCATGACTATTCGTTTGATTTTATCGTCAGTAAATCTCGGGATTCAAAATTAGGTGACTACCGCTTTAGCCCAACAAAAGGACATCAAGTTACCGTTAATCATAACCTGAATCCTTATGCCTTCTTAGTGACTTACATCCACGAGGTAGCCCACTTAACGACTTATCTAGCTCATAAAAACAAGGTGCTTCCGCATGGGCCAGAATGGAAAACCGAATTCTACCAATTATTCGAGCCCATTTTAGACGATGAACTTTTACCAGCTGACCTGGTGAAGGTCTTAAAAGCCTATTTAAAAAACCCGGCAGCGTCTTCCACCGGCTATCAACCTTTAGTGGATATTTTAAAAACATTTGACCCAGAACCTCCAGCTGGAATTCCCGTACATGACTTAGAAGAAGGAACTGCCTTTCAATTAAAAAACCTTTCCTTTATCAAAGGGAAACTTCGGCGAACACGTTACATTTGCAAAGAAATTAATTCCGGAAGGAACTACCTAGTAGCTAAGAATGCGCACGTTTTCCCGATTGAAAATTCTTAATATTTATTTTTTTCTGCTGCTGGCGGCCTTCACAGGTTATGCCCAAAACTCCGTATTATCTAGCGGCAAATGGATAAAAGTAGGAATTACTCAGTCTGATATCTATCAAATCACTCCTTCATGGCTGGCAACTTTTGGTATAAAAGCTAATTCAATGGGTGTTTATGGGCATGAAATAGGAGAATTACCCCAGGCAAACGCCGCAGCACGGCCGTACGATTTGCAGCCTATTCCCTTCTTGAAACAAGGGGACGCTATTCTATTTTGGGGTGAAAAATGGATACATCATTACAGCGATACGACCTTTTATTTCATCCGATTAGACGATCCTGCCCCTAAACCTATCACGGATCTTGCTGTCACACCCGATGTATCCACTCAAGCACTAGATTTTGGATTAAGCCGTTTCCACTATGAACCTGAACTATACAATTTGTTGCAATCCGGTCGAGAATGGTTAGGAGATGGATTTTTTGGTACCGTGAACCGAAGTATTCAATATCCGCTACCAGACTATAAAACAGGACTTCCAAGTCGTCTAACGGGCAGGTTAGCCTCAGCATCCATTGCGCCAGGCACCTTCGCTTTCAATATTCCTGGGAACACTGTAGCCCCTATGACGCTTCCCGCCATATCCGGAGGTCGATATGACCAAAAAGCTTTTCTCCGAAATTTCTCTGCCACGGTCTATCCAGAAATAAAAGAACAAAACTGGACCTGGAACTTGAACTATACAAATTCAACAGGGTCAGGCTACATCGACTACATCGATCTCGAATACCCACGCAGATTCAATGCTAAAAATGAAAATCCCCATTATTTTCTGCCGAATAAGACTGATTCAACTTTTCGTATTTCCATTCAAAATCTGCAATTATCTCACCAAGTCTGGCTAAAAAATGCCGGTAAAAGTTGGCAAAGAACCGCTGCACTTACATTTAAGCAAATTGCCCCAGGGTCAGAATTACTCATTTTCGATCCTGTAAAAGCCGCTGATCCTACATCACTTGAGCTGGTAGCTAATCAGAACATTCGACAAGATGCCTCAACGGATCTAGTGATCATTTCCAGTCCAGCCATCCTTCCAGTAGCCAGACTGTTAGCCAGTTATAAACGCTCGAAAGGCTTAACAGCCAAGGCCTACTCAACTGCAGAAATCTATAACGAATTCTCCGCCGGTAAAGTAGATGTAACCGCCATTCGAGATTTTATTCGCGGAAAGAAGCCTCGATATGTCCTGATTTTTGGAGATGCCTCCGTGGATTACAAAGGAATCAATAAAGTAGCCACAGCTAAGGAAAAAGCAAATTATGTCCCCTCCTATGAGAGTAGAGAGTCACTGCAACCTTTACAAACCTATGTTTCGGATGATTACTTTGGACTCATTTCGGATGATCAGGGTGAATGGCTAGAGGGAAATGAAGCCTCGAATGAAGCTCTATCTGTAGGAATAGGCCGCATCCCTGTTCGATCAGTAGAAGAAGCAAATACGTTAGTCAATAAATTAATCAGCTACGAGCGGCAAAGCTTACAGCAGCCTTTCCGGTTTACGTGGCTCGCAGATGATGGAGACGCGAATATCCACGTTCAAGATGCGGAGGACTTTGCTGGCTTGATTCCTGAGGCCTATACTATCCAAAAAACGTATCTAGATCAATTCCTACAAGAAGTATCAAACGGAATCTATTCATCAGCTGCCGCGAAAAAAGCTAGCTTATACTTGTTTAATCAAGACGCTGACTTTATTCATTTCTTAGGACATGGTTCTGAATCAGGATGGACAGATGAAAAGATTATCACGAACAATGAATTACAAACACTGAAAAATAGCCGAAACTTACCTTTACTTCTGACGGCAACCTGCCAGTTTGGTCGTTTTGATGATCCAAATCAAATGTCCGGAGCAGAAGTTAGTCTCTTGTCTAATCAAGGGGGCACTATCGGACTAATTTCCACCACTAGACCTGTCTTTCAGAGTAGTAATTACTTGTTTGGTCAATCGTTTTATAGACAATTAACTAAACATCTAAATAATAAAAATTACCGATTAGGGGATTTGTTTAAAGAGGCAAAAAACGAGAGTCAATCGGGCGTAATAAATAGAAACATTACCTTATTAGGGGATCCTACTTTAGCGCTTCCATGGAATCAGCAAGCACTCAGTTTACGCATAGACACCTTAGCAAACGGACTTATCCAAGGTCAAACAACCCCAAGTATCGATGGAGAAATCCAGGTGTATTACTACGGGGAAGATGTGGCTGCGAAGACTTTGGGAACAAAAACTGATAAATTCAGCTACCTCAAACAAGGGAATTTAGTCAGCATTAGTTCTGCTACCGTTCAAAAAGGAAAATTTAATCTAGCTAACGTGCCGGCTGCCCGCTTAAAATGGCGGGCGAATTCAACCGATGGTAATCTGTACGGCGGTGGAATGAAAAGCAAATTAAGAGCAAGTTCTGAAAGCAAGGAAACAGCCTCTCCCGTATTAGAAGCACAGCTCTTGAATGAATCCGACCCCAATGCCTGCTCCCCAAATCCGATTCTATTCATCAGCTTCTCCGATGCAAGTTCACTCCAATTTGTAGGGCCTAAAGGTGAAATAGCTTATTTTACTGTAAATGACACACTACAAATTCCAGTTGCTACTTTGTTTGTGCCTAGCCTAAATTCAAGTGAAAAGGGATCCATTACCTTCCCTTTTGAATCCCTAACTCCTGGAAAATATAGCATAAAACTTATTTGTTTTGATGTACATACGAATCAAGGAAATTTAACGTTTGAATTTACGGTTGCAGCTTCTGGCAAGGACAATCGTTCGCTTCAGATTTATCCCAATCCGATGACCGATCGCAGTACATTCACTTTTTTACAAGAGAAACGTTGGACTAACTACTTCTACAAACTAAAAATTTATAGTATCTTAGGGAAGCAAATCGTAGAAAGAAGAGGATCGGTTCCTGGAAGTGACTCGGCCATTCAAACTTTCTCGATTGATTGGAGTGCTGAAGAGAAAAACAAATTAGACTTTATTAACTATTATCAACTAGAAGTGACTTATGATACTGGTGTCCCATTTGCCAACTTTAGCGGCAGAATTGGAAATATAAAATAGCCCATGAAACACGTATTTACCTTATTTTTTATCGCCATTGGAGTTTCCATCCACGCGCAAACAACCTTGGTTTCTGGCCAAATCAATGCTGGTCGCATTCCTACTCCTACCCTCTTATTCTTAAATGTGGCACCAGACGCCCGTTCTGCGGCAATGGGTGATGCGGGCGTGGCCCTTTCAGTTGATGCAAATGCTATCCACTGGAATACCGCTAAACTTGCTACTACAGAAAAAAAGATGGGATTTTCTATGTCGTATACCCCCTGGTTACGCAACCTGGTGAATGATATGGCACTCTATAACTTAGCAGGCTATACGGTAACAAAGAAAAACTTGGTTTTTGGATTTTCTTTTGACTACTTCGATCAAGGGTTATTTCAAGCGACTTTAGATAATGGAACGAGTGCGGGAAACTTCAATTCACAAGAATTTGCTTTCGGAATTTCTCACGCGAGAAGGTTATCTCCCGCTCTTTCTTTGGGAATGAATTTAAAATACATCAATTCTAATTTATTAGGTAATTACCAAGGAAGTGGCGGTGTTAGTAACGCCTTAAAACCGGCACAAACGGTTGCAGCAGATGTTTCCCTATTCTATTCGAAACCGACTTCAGCTCCTTGGAAATATAGCTATGGACTAACGCTTTCGAATATTTCAGGTAAGGTCACTTATGGCGGATCAGAGAAAAACTTCATCCCGACTAATTTACGGGTAGGTATGGCGGCAACGCACGAAATAGACGATTTAAACAAGCTAACTTTCACAGTTGATTTCAACAAATTAATGGTTCCTACGCCTCCTGCTTATGAAAATGGACAGATGATTGGAACAGATCCGGCGACGGTCTCTGCGATTAGCGGAATCTTTGGATCCTTGATGGATGCACCGGACGGAATCGGAGAAGAAATAAAAGAAGTAACTACGTCGGTAGGAGCAGAATACTTATTCAATAATGTATTCGCTTTGAGAGCAGGTTATTTCCATGAGAGCGAAATGAAGGGAAATCGAAAGTACTTTACCTTTGGTTTAGGCTTTAAGATGGACAAAAAATACGGTCTTGATTTCGCCTACTTAGTTCCAAGCGGTCAAGGCAGCCCTTTAGCTAATACGTTACGTTTATCGCTCATTGCGGGAATAAATCAGCCGGTAAAATAATATGTTAGATCGCAGTGTTGCACCAGCCGCCTATCCGGTGGAAAAAGTCTTATTTCCTACTCCCAGCCAGTATACGTTAACGAATGGTATCGTTGTTTGGGTAGTTTCTGCTGGAGAACAAGATGTATTTAAATTTGAGTTAAGTACTAAAGCGGGCGCAATCCATAGCCCTCTAGCCGGATTAGCGGGAATGACGGCCTCACTCATGAAGCACGGAACAGCGTCCCGTTCCGCACAAGCAATTCACCAGGCATTTGATTTTTTTGGAGCATTCTGGGATATCCAAGCAAGTCTGGATCACGGAACCTTCACGGTGTATGGTTTATCCAAACATTTTAATTCCCTAATTCCCCTGGTTTCGGAAATCCTGCAAGAAGCCACTTTCCCGGCGAAAGAGGTAGAAAAAGAACTCGAAATTGAGCGTCAAAAAACAAAGCTTAATTGGGACAAAACATCCTATGCAGCCGGCCAGAAATTTCGTTCTAATCTATTCCCAAATGATCCTTATGGCCGTGATACGGTAGCAGAGGATTTTGAGGCATTGGATCAACAAACCCTAGTCAACCAATACCACCTGACCTGGGCCTCACAAAAACCAGTCATCTTCCTTTCCGGAAAGATTTCTGATCAACAAATCAAGTATTTAGATCAGACGCTAGGTCAAATACAATTTAGTAGCCCTTCGTTAATCATCCCGTCACTTACTCCGGCAGCGAAACCGAGTAGAATAAAGGAAGAAAAAGAGGGTTCGGTGCAAAGTTCGATTCGTTTTGGCTTACCCGCTATCTCCAGAAATCATCCCGATTATTTCCACTTTAGCGTAATGAACACGGTTTTAGGGGGGTATTTTGGATCAAGATTACAGAAAAACATCCGAGAGGACAAAGGTTTCACTTATGGCATTTCGTCCAGTTTAGCTCCTTACCCACGTGGTGGGTATTGGGTAGTTGGTACGGATGTGAATGGGGAGAATGTAGAGGCGACTTTGACAGAAATTAAAAAAGAAATTCAGATGCTTCAAAATGACTTAGTTCCTAATCAGGAACTAGACATCGTGAAAAGCTATCTCATGGGAAGCTTCACCGGTGAGCTAACACAAGCTTTTGATATCGCTGAAAAAGTGCGGGTGATTCAATTGGATAGATTAGCTCCTGATTTCTATGATCAGTTTCAAGATAGTATACAAAATATCCAGGCCCAGGATATTAGAGACATGGCTACTAAGTACCTGAACCTGGATTTAATGCACGAAGTAATCGTGGGCTAATTAGAACGAAGCTAACTCTCTAAATTCATTCACACGGCTCGCTAAATCAGCTTCCGTAATTTCGAATAAACGCTCTGTACCGAATTTCTCCACACAGAAAGAGGCCATCGCAGAACCGTGAACAATCGCGCGACGCATATTTTCAAACGAAATATCATCTGTCTTCGCTAGGTAACCAATAAATCCACCTACAAACGTATCTCCCGCGCCTGTCGGATCAAAAACATCTTCTAATGGAAGCGCTGGGCAATAGAACATGCGATCCCCTTGGAATAATAAGGCACCGTGCTCCCCTTTTTTAATGATTAGGGTCTTAGGTCCCATCGCCATGATCATTTTAGCTGCTGTTCTTAACGAATATTGCTCGGATAATTGACGTGCCTCCTCATCATTGATACAAAGTACATCGACCATCGTCAACACGCGCTTCAAATCATCCATTGCCACATCCATCCAGAAATTCATGGTATCCATGACGACTAATTTCGGGCGCTTGTTCAGGCCTTGAATTGCCTCGATTTGCACTTGCGGCGTTAGGTTCCCTAACATTAGATATTCGCAATCTTGATAAGATGCCGGAATAGCTGGCTTGAATTCCGCTAAAACGTTCAATTCAGTCACTAAGGTGTCACGTGAATTCATATTGTTGTGGTATTTACCTGCCCAGAAGAAAGATTTCTCTCCTTTCTTAATCTGTAATCCGTCCAAATTGATGCCGCGAGACGTCAAGGTGTCCATATATTCTTGTGGAAAATCATCCCCAACTACAGCGACAACATTTACTTTAGGTAAAAAGAATGCGGCTGATAAAGCAATATAAGTACAAGATCCACCGATAATTTTATCGGTCTTTCCGTACGGAGTTTCAAGGGCATCGAACGCAACGGTTCCAATAGATAATAAGCTCATAATTAATAATTTAACCTACTTTAGGACAACGACTAAAGGGTTGATTTGGATTGAAAAATTTACGGTACGTAATAAAGGTTTTATCGTTAGTGGCTCCTAGTTGGGAGACAAATCGAAGCATTTTTGGATTAAAGTCACCCACCCAATTCATGTCCATTGTTGAATAAGGATAGAATGGATTCGTACGCGCGACTTCGCGGAAACGTAGGGCGATGGCGGATTCGACCCCTTTGCCTTGGTGATCGGGAGTTACCCCAAAAATCACACCACAGGTACGAGTCAAGGTTCCTTTCAATTTCAACAAAAGGAATTTAATCATGCCCCACCAGTTTAACTTGCCATTTAGGTGTTTAACGATTTGATTCAAATCTGGGATGACAATAAAGAAGGCCACAGGCGTTCCATCTGTTGTGTAGGCAAACCACAATAATTGCTCATCGATGATGGGCTTCATGGTTTTTACTAGTTTTTGAGCAGATTCCGAGCTCATCTCCTTTACACCGGGGAATTTCGCCCAAGCCGCATTGAAAATGAAGCGGAAGTCTTCCGCGTATTTCGATAAATTACTCTTCTCAATGTGTTGGAAAACGTAATCCGGATTTTCGAATATGCGTTGCGCCTTTTCTTCGATTCCTTGCGTCACGTTAGCCCCTGCGATAGGCGAAACGAAGACATATTGCTGGAAATAATCTTGGAAACCATAGTTTTCAAAGAAAGGAATGTAATAAGGCTTCGTCCAGGGCATTTTGTAGGTGGGCTCAAACTCCCAACCTTTGACCATTAAACCCCAAAAACTGTCGCGTTCCCCAAAATTAATCGGGCCATCCATCCCCTCCATTCCTCTCTCCGCTAGCCAATTTTTACAGGCATCGAATAGCATAAAAGCGGCTTTCTGGTCTTCTATACATTCAAAAAATCCCATACCACCTACCGGAACTTCGCCCTCTTTTGTGTTCCGCTCATAAAATGCGGCTACCCGACCGATGGCCTGCTCCGATTCGTCGAAAAGGATCCAACGAATCGCCTCTCCTTGCTTGAAATGGGGGTTCTTGCGCGGGTCGAACACGGAAGAAATATCGTTATCTAACGGGCGAATCCAATTAGGATCGCTCGCATAAAGCTGAACCGGCAAGGTTAGAAAAATCTTCTTTAAGCGAGTGTCGTCTCCTACTTCTCGTAAAAACATGCGAATAACGTTTGTATGCTAAAAAACATACAAAGGTAATGAATTGCG